>NZ_JBWKES010000004.1:0-373846 GCF_056435325.1 Streptomyces sp. NPDC043952 | reverse complement strand
GTCAACACCCGGCAGCAAAGGCGCTATCCGCTCCCACGCCGCATCCGTCAGCTCACCACGACCCACCATAAGATCGATTATCAGACAGGTCCTAGGGGGTCGGCGGGCGGACCGTCACAGCTCCGGCCCCTCCCCCGGTTCCTCCTGGTACGAGTAGCGCTGTTCCTTCCACGGGTCGCCCACGTTGTGGTACCCGCGCTCCTCCCAGAAGCCGCGCCGGTCGGCGGTCATGTACTCCACGCCCCGCACCCACTTGGGCCCCTTCCAGGCGTACAGATGGGGCACGATCAGGCGGACCGGGAAGCCGTGCTCGGCGGTCAGCAGTTCGCCGTCCTTGTGGGTGGCGAAGAGGGTGCGGTCGGAGAGGAAGTCCGCGAGGCGCAGGTTGGAGCTGAAGCCGTACTCCGCCCAGACCATCACATGGGTGACGTCCGGGGCCGGCGGTGCCAGCTCCACGATCGCGGCGGCGGGCACCCCGCCCCACTCCGCGCCGAGCATGCTGAACTTGGTCACGCAGTGCAGATCGGCCACCACGGTGGCGTACGGCAGGGCCGTGAACTCCTCGTGGCTCCAGCCGTGCTTGTCGCCGTCGGCGGTGGCGCCGAAGACCCGGAAGTCCCAGCGCTCGGGCCGGAACTTGGGCACGGGTCCGTAGTGCGTGACGGGCCAGCCGCGCTGGAGTCGCTGCCCCGGCGGAAGCTCGGACCCTGCCGCCGCTCCAGACTCTCGCTCCACCGGATGACCCATGTAACCATCCTGACAGACCTCGGGCAGTGCCCTTGACCGCCCCCCTCCGTAACGGGCAAAAGGCATCAAATCCCGGCACACTTACTAAGTACGCACTTACTGGACGATCTTCGCGTCCGGTGCAATCATGCGGCCCACACCCTCCCCCGATATCCGTGCGGGAGACATCCGTGTGGAAGGAGCCGCTGCGATGCAGGGCGACCCCGACGTCATCGAACTGCTCAACGAGCAGTTGACCGCCGAGCTGACGGCGATCAACCAGTACTTCCTGCACTCCAAGATCCAGGACCACCGGGGCTGGTCCAAGCTCGCGGAGTACACCCGGCGCGAGTCGTTCGACGAGATGCGGCACGCGGAGCTCCTGACCGACCGCATCCTGCTGCTCGACGGGCTGCCGAACTACCAGCGGCTCTCCCACATCGAGGTGGGGCAGACGGTGACCGAGATGTTCCGGGCCGACCGGCAGATCGAGGTCGAGGCGATCGACCGGCTGCGCCGGGGCGTACAGATCATGCGCGACAAGGACGACATCACGTCCGCGAACATCTTCGAGGCGATCCTGGCCGACGAGGAGCACCACATCGACTACCTGGACACCCAGCTGGAGCTGGTGGACAAGCTGGGCGAGGCGCTCTACATCTCGACGGTGATCGAGCAGAACCAGCCGGATCCGTCGGGACCGGGCACCGGCAGCTTCTAGCGGCGGGGCCTAGGCGGCGTCGTCCAGCCGGTCGAGGGTGGCCGGGGCGCGCTGTTCGATCAGTTCGCGGCGGGGGCAGGCGCCCCGGCCGAGCAGCGCCTGGATGCGTCGTACGCAGCGGCCGCAGTCCGTGCCCGCCTTGCAGGCGGAGGCGATCTGGCGCGGGGTGCAGGCGCCGTCCTCCGCGTGCTGCTGGACCTGGGCCTCGGTGATGCCGAAGCAGCTGCACACGTACACGCGGACTCACCTCCCGACGGGGTCGCCGTAGCTCTGCCACCCCGTTCCCGGTGAGGCAAACCTAACCTTACCTGTCGCTTCGCGACCGCAAAAGGCCGAGGGGCGCGGATCCCATGTGATCCGCGCCCCAGCGACACCGTCGGCGAACCGGTCGCCTACTGGTCCCGGTACATCTCCGCGACCAGGAACGCCAGGTCCAGGGACTGGCTGCGGTTGAGCCGCGGGTCGCAGGCCGTCTCGTAGCGCTGGTGCAGGTCGTCCACGAAGATCTCGTCGCCGCCGCCCACGCACTCGGTGACGTCGTCGCCGGTCAGCTCCACGTGGATGCCGCCCGGATGGGTGCCGAGGCCCTTGTGCACCTCGAAGAAGCCCTTGACCTCGTCGAGCACGTCGTCGAAGCGGCGGGTCTTGTGCCCGGAGGCCGCCTCGAAGGTGTTGCCGTGCATCGGGTCGGTCACCCAGGCCACCGTGGCGCCGGAGGCCGTGACCTTCTCGACCAGCTCGGGCAGCCGGTCGCGGATCTTGTCGGCGCCCATGCGGACGATGAAGGTCAGCCGGCCCGGCTCCCGGTCGGGGTCGAGGCGGTCGATGTACTTCAGCGCCTCCTCGGCCGTGGTGCTCGGGCCGAGCTTGATGCCGATCGGGTTGCGGATCTTCGAGGCGAACTCGATGTGCGCGTGGTCCAGCTGCCGGGTGCGCTCACCGATCCACACCATGTGCGCGGAGACGTCGTACAGCTTGCCGGTGCGGGAGTCGACGCGGGTCAGGGCCGACTCGTAGTCCAGCAGCAGCGCCTCGTGCGAGGAGAAGAACTCGACGGTCTTGAACTCCTCCGGGTCGGTGCCGCAGGCCCGCATGAAGTTCAGCGCGTTGTCGATCTCCCGCGCGAGCTGCTCGTAGCGCTGGCCGGAGGGGGAGGTCTTCACGAAGTCCTGGTTCCAGGCGTGCACCTGGCGCAGGTCGGCGTAGCCGCCGGTGGTGAAGGCGCGCACCAGGTTCAGCGTGGACGCCGAGGCGTGGTACATCCGCTTCAGCCGCTCGGGGTCCGGGACGCGGGCGGCCTCGGTGAACTCGAAGCCGTTGACGGAGTCGCCCCGGTAGGTCGGCAGCGTCACCCCGTCGCGGGTCTCGGTCGGCTTGGAGCGCGGCTTGGAGTACTGCCCGGCGATCCGGCCGACCTTCACCACGGGCACGGAGGCCGCGTAGGTGAGGACGGCGCCCATCTGGAGCAGCGTCTTGAGCTTCTGCCGGATCTGGTCGGCGGACACCGCGTCGAACGCCTCGGCGCAGTCGCCGCCCTGGAGGAGGAACGCCTCTCCCTTGGCGACGGCCGCCATCCGGGCACGCAGCTGGTCACACTCGCCGGCGAAAACCAGCGGCGGATACGACTCGAGGTCCGCGATCACTGCGCGCAGAGCCTCGGTGTCGGGGTACTCGGGCTGCTGCGCCGCGGGCAGGTCTCGCCAGGTGTTGCCAGCGCTCGCGCTGGACTTAGCGTTCACGGTCACCTCGTACACATTACGGGGTCGTGTCCCGTGTTCCACGAGTCGCCCGGAAAGTGAGACGCGGTGACTGAGTCGTGGACGGTCCGTGGTGCGGTAGGGTCTTTCGCATGTTCGCGCTTTCCAACCGGAACTGGTGGTGGACCGCTTCTTCGGCGGCCCACTGATTCGCGCGCACCCAGACTTCGCGAAGGCCGCCCGAGGGGCGGCCTTCGGCGTTTCCGCGGTCGTTCCTCTCCTTCAGCCGATTCCTCACCTGATCGAGTAGGAGCCCGACCCGTGGACCTCATGGACCTGCTGTCCGACCCCCGCCCCTTCGCGCTGCTGCGCCGCCGGCTGCCGGGCCGTGCCGAGCACCCGGTGGAGGTGCTGATCGGCCCGGTCGGCGGCCGGGACCGGCTCGCCGAGCTGCCGGACGAGGGCCTCGCCCTGGTGCCGTTCCGGCAGCTCCGCGAGCGCGGCTTCGACGTCCGCGACGACGGCACCCCGCTGCTGGTGCTGACGCCCGAGGAGTCGTACGAGATCCCGCTGGACGAGGCGCTGCGGCGGCTCCCGGCGCACGCGGTGCGGGTCGAGGGCGGCGGCTTCGACGTCGGCGACGAGGAGTACGCCGGGATCGTCGGGCGGGTGCTGGAGCGGGAGATCGGCGGGGGCGAGGGCGCGAACTTCGTGATCCGGCGGACGTACGAGGGGCGGATCCCGGAGTTCGGCCGGGCGGACGCGCTGGCGCTGTTCCGGCGGCTGCTGGAGGGCGAGCGCGGGGCGTACTGGACGTTCGTGGTGCACACCGGGGACCGCACCCTGGTCGGCGCCAGCCCCGAGGTGCATGTGCGGATGTCCGGCGGGACGGTCGTGATGAACCCGATCAGCGGCACCTACCGCTATCCCGCCGGGGGGCCGACGCCGGAGCACCTGCTGGACTTCCTCGCCGACGGCAAGGAGATCGAGGAGCTGTCGATGGTGGTCGACGAGGAGCTGAAGATGATGTGCACCGTCGGCGATATGGGCGGGGTCGTCGTCGGGCCGCGGCTGAAGGAGATGGCGCACCTCGCGCACACCGAGTACGAGCTGCGCGGCCGGTCCTCCCTGGACGCCCGCGAGGTGCTGCGGGAGACCATGTTCGCGGCGACGGTCACCGGGTCGCCGGTGCAGAACGCGTGCCGGGTGATCGAGCGGCACGAGGTCGGCGGGCGCGGCTACTACGCGGGTGCGCTGGCCCTGCTCGGGCGGGACGCGGGCGGCGCCCAGACCCTGGACTCCCCCATCCTGATCCGCACCGCCGACATCGGCGCGGACGGGCGGCTGCGGGTGCCGGTCGGGGCCACGCTGGTGCGCGGCTCGGAGCCGGCGGGCGAGGTCGCCGAGACCCATGCGAAGGCGGCGGGCGTGCTCGCGGCGCTCGGGGTGCGGCCCGGCCGGCCGCGCGCGGAGCGGGAGCTGCCCCGGCTGGCCGACGACCCGCGGGTGCGGGCCGCGCTGGACGGGCGGCGGGCCCGGCTCGCCCCGTTCTGGCTGCGGATGCGGCAGCCGTCCGGCGAGGCGCGCGGGCATGCCCTGGTGGTCGACGGCGAGGACACCTTCACCGCGATGCTGGCCCATCTGCTGCGCTCGACCGGCCTGGCGGTGACGGTACGGCGCTACGACGAGCCGGGGCTGCGGGCCGCGGCGCTCGCCCACGAGGGCCCGGTGGTGCTGGGCCCCGGCCCCGGCGACCCCGGCGACCTCACCGATCCCAAGATGCGCTTCCTGCGGGAGCTGACCCGGACCGTCGTGCGGGAGCACCGGCAGGGGGTGCTGGGCGTGTGCCTGGGCCATGAACTGCTCGCCGCGGAGCTGGGGTTGGACATCGTCCGCAAGGAAGTGCCGTACCAGGGGGCGCAGACGGAGATCGAGCTGTTCGGGCGCCGCGAGACGGTCGGTTTCTACAACAGCTTCACCGCCCGCTGCGACGAGGAGGCGGCACGGGAGCTGGCGGCGCACGGGATCGAGGTGAGCCGGTCGGCGGGCGGCGAGGTGCATGCCGTACGGGGGCCCGGTTTTGCGGGGGTGCAGTTCCACCCGGAGTCGGTGCTGACGCTCGACGGGGCGGGGATCGTCGGGAAGTTGATGGGGCGGCTGCGCGGCGCGAGCGCGTTCTGAGGCGGTCGGCCGGGGGCGGTCGGCCGATGACTGCGGGCCGGGGGTCGTGGACCGGTGGCTGTGGGCCGGGGGTCGTGGACCGGTGGCTGTGGGCCGGAGGCGGTCGGCCGGAGGCGGTCGGCCGGAGGCGGTCGGCCGGTGGCTGTGGGCCGGGTCGCGGCCCACAGCCCGGAGTGTCCGCCGGGGCTCTCAGCCGAAGAACACCCCGACCTCCTCGTACAGCTTCGGGTCGACGGTCTTCAGCTTGGCGGTCGCCTCCGCCAGGGGCACGCGGACGACGTCGGTGCCGCGCAGGGCGACCATCTTGCCGAAGTCGCCGTCGCGGACGCAGTCCACGGCGTGCAGTCCGAAGCGGGTGGCGAGCCAGCGGTCGAAGGCGCTGGGGGTGCCGCCGCGCTGGATGTGCCCGAGGACGGTGGTGCGGGCCTCCTTGCCGGTGCGCTTCTCGATCTCCTTGGCCAGCCACTCGCCGACCCCGGAGAGCCGCACATGCCCGAAGGAGTCCAGCGACTGGTCCTTGAGCACCAGCTCGCCGTCCCTGGGCATGGCGCCCTCGGCGACCACCACGATCGGGGCGTACGACGCCTTGAAGCGCGAGGTGATCCAGGCGCACACCTGGTCCAGGTCGAAGCGCTGCTCGGGGATGAGGATGACGTTGGCGCCGCCGGCGAGGCCCGAGTGCAGGGCGATCCAGCCGGCGTGCCGGCCCATCACCTCGCAGACCAGGACCCGCATATGGGACTCGGCGGTGGTGTGCAGCCGGTCGATGGCCTCGGTGGCGATGTTGACGGCGGTGTCGAAGCCGAAGGTGTAGTCGGTGGCGGACAGGTCGTTGTCGATGGTCTTGGGCACGCCGACGCAGGGCACGCCGTACTCGCCGGACAGTCGCGCGGCGACGCCGAGGGTGTCCTCGCCGCCGATCGCGATCAGGGCCTCGACCTCCTGCTTGGCGAGGTTGTCCTTGATCCGGCGGATGCCGTCCTCGATCTTGAGGGGGTTGGTCCTGGAGGAGCCGAGGATGGTGCCGCCGCGCGGCAGGATGCCGCGCACGGCGGGGATGTCGAGGGGGACGGCGCGGCCTTCGAGGGGGCCCCGCCAGCCATCCCGGAAACCGACGAACTGATAGTCGTACTCCTGCACGCCTTTGCGCACGATGCCTCGGATGACGGCGTTGAGTCCGGGGCAGTCGCCGCCTCCGGTCAGTACTCCGACCCGCATGGAAATTTCCCTTCACCCGCAGTGCCTGACGCTTCGTCACGCTAATGGTGATGCGTGTCACATCGGGAGAGGCGGTACGGGTGAATCGGGGGGATTGCGCCGGGAACCGGGGGCACGACCGCGGCACGGCCGCCGGAGCCGGGCAGCTACTCCTCGTCGAGGCCGCGTTCGATCGCGTACCTCACCAGCTCGACGCGGTTGTGGAGTTGCAGCTTGCCGAGGGTGTTCTGGACGTGGTTCTGCACGGTGCGGTGGGAGATGACGAGGCGTTCGGCGATCTGCTTGTAGCTCAGGCCCTTGGCGACCAGCCGCAGCACCTCCGTCTCCCGCTCGGTCAGCCGGGGCGCGCCCGGCCGCCCGGCGTCGGGCGCGGGCGCCGGTTCGGCGGCCAGCCGCCGGTACTCGCCGAGGACGAGGCCGGCGAGGCCCGGCGTGAACACCGCGTCGCCGACGGCCGTGCGGCGCACCGCGTCCAGCAGTTCGGCGGTGGACGCGGACTTCAGCAGATAGCCGGTCGCGCCGGACTTCACCGCCTCCAGGACATCGGCGTGCTCCCCGCTCGCGGACAGCACCAGGACGCGCAACGCCGGGTTGTGCGCGACGAGTTCCTTGCACACCTGGACGCCGGGCCTGGCGGGCAGGTTGAGGTCCAGGACCAGCACATCGGGGGCGGCGGCCTTGGCGCGGCGCACGGCCTGGTCGCCGTCGCCCGCGGTGGCGACCACCTCGAAGCCGGACTCGGCCAGGTCACGGGCGACCGCGTCGCACCACATGGGGTGGTCGTCCACCACCATGACCTTGATCGGGTCCTGCCGCTGTGTCATCGCCGCTCCGCCTTCTTCCCCCGCGCCGCGAGGGCGCCCTTCGGTACCTTCAGTTCGACCTCCGTGCCCTGGCCGGGCACCGAGATCAGCTCGGCGCTGCCGCCGAGGTCGCGCAGTCTGCCCCGGATGGACTGGGCGACGCCGAGCCGCCCCTCGCCCTCCGCCTCGGCGAGCCGGCCCTCGGGGATGCCGGGCCCGTCGTCCCGGACGGTGACGAGGATGTCCTCCGGTTCGTCCTCGACCAGGATCCAGGCCCGCGCCCCCTCGCCGGCGTGCCTGTGCACATTGTCCAGGGCGGCGCCGACGGCCGCGGCCAGCTCGCGGGCGGCGGCCGGAGGCAGCGGCACCGGGGCGCCGGGCTCGGCCAGGCTCACCCGGTCGCGGGCGAACGGGGCGAGGAGGGTGCGCAGATCGACCGGTCCGTCGTCGTCCGCCGCTGACGCCGTCCCGGCGACGGGTACGACGCCGTCCCCGGTGGTCGGGGAAGTCCGGGCGGACGGGTCGGTCGGGGCGGTCCGGGCAGCCGGCAGCAGGCCGCCGGAGACCAGGGTGCGCAGGGCCACCTCCTGCTCCCCGGCCAGCCTGCCCAGCTCGGCCGCCTCGCCGCCGAGGGCGGTGCCGCGCCGCTTCACCATCGCCAGCACCTGGAGCACGCTGTCGTGGATGTCCCGCGCCAGCCGCTCCCGCTCACGGGTCGCAGCCTCGATCTCCAGGGCGCGGGCGAGGGTGCGCTCGGAGGCGCGGGCCACCTCCACCACGTAGCCGATGCCGATGGAGGCCACCCAGACGAGGATCAGGCTGTGCACGGTGTCCCGCGCGAACTGGCCGCGCTCGACCAGGTTGGCGGCGGCCACCGCGGTGGAGGCGACGGCGGCCCAGCGCCAGCCGCCCTTGATCGCGAAGGCGAGGACCGCGCCGCCGGTCCATATCGTCGGCAGGGTGGGGCCGCCCGCGATCCGCTGGTGGCTGTCGGCGAACGCGGTGAGCAGGACGCCGGCGAGGCCGATGGTCAGGTCGGCGGCGAGGAAGCCCCTGGTGCAGTCGGCCGCGCCGCGCACGCGGGGCAGGGTGGCGAGGGTCCAGACGGCGAGGACGGCGTCGTAGCCGACCGCGATCCACGGACGGGTGAAGTGCTCGTACGAGGTGACGCACAGGCCGAGCGCGTACAGCATGGTCAGCACGCGGTAGCCGGCCAGCGCCCGCCACAGCGGCAGCTCCACCGACATCCTCAGCACACGCTCGCGCCCGGCCATCCCCCGTGCCCCCCCCCATGAACCCCGTAAGCCCGCCGCGGTTACTTGCTCTCCGCGTCCTTCGCCTTCTCCGCTTCCTTCTCCGCCTTCTCCGCTTCCTTGGCCGCCTTCGCCGCCTCCGCGATCTGCCGCTTGGCGGCGGTCGCGTACATGTCGACGTACTCCTGGCCGGAGAGCTTCATGATCTCGTACATGACCTCGTCGGTCAGCGCCCGCAGCACGAAGCGGTCGTGCTCCATGCCCTGGTAGCGGCTGAAGTCGAGGGGCTTGCCGATGCGGATGCCGGGCCGCATCAGCTTCGGCATCACCTTGCCGGGCGGCTGGATCTTCTCGGTGTCGATCATCGCCACCGGGATCACCGGGGCACCGGTCGCGAGCGCCACGCGGGCGAGACCGCCGGGCTTGCCCCGGTAGAGCCGGCCGTCGGGCGAGCGGGTGCCCTCCGGGTAGATGCCGAACAGCTCGCCGCGCTCCAGCACCTCGATGCCGCTCTTGATCGCGGCCTCACCGGCGCCGCGCGCGCCCGAGCGGTCCACCGGGAGCTGGCCGACGCCCTTGAAGAACGCGGCGGTGAGCCGGCCCTTCACACCGGGCGTGGTGAAGTACTCGGCCTTGGCGATGAAGGTGACCTTGCGGTCCAGCATCGTCGGCAGGAAGAAGGAGTCCGAGAAGGACAGGTGGTTGCTGGCCAGGATCGCCGGGCCTTCGGCCGGAATGTTCTCCAGCCCCTCCACCCAGGGCCTGAAGGCGAGCTTCAGCGGCCCTCCGATGGCGACCTTCATCGTGCCGTACAACACCCGTGTGCCTCCCGTTTCCGTCGGACAGACCATAACCCGCTGGACCGTCAAAGCACCCGACGGCCCTGGTCGGTGTCCGTGCGGTCGCGTACGGTGAAGCACATCCGCGTGTTCTCCACGCCCCGGCCAAACGGCGGCGGGGCCCTTCCCCAGGAACAGGAGCGTCGAAGGTGCCGGTTCTCCCTGGAGCCGAGCCGTACCGCCACTCCGGCGGCGAGGTGGGCGTCCTCTTCTGTCACGGCTTCACCGGCTCCCCGCAGTCGCTGCGTCCCTGGGCCGAACACCACGCCGC
The DNA here is from genome assembly GCF_056435325.1 of Streptomyces sp. NPDC043952. NCBI lineage: Bacteria > Bacillati > Actinomycetota > Actinomycetes > Kitasatosporales > Streptomycetaceae > Streptomyces > Streptomyces sp. NPDC043952. Next base: position 364,137 of record NZ_JBWKES010000004.1, on the reverse strand, counting down.
GCACGGCCTGACGGTGTCGCTGCCGCTGCTGCCGGGACACGGCACGCGCTGGCAGGACATGCAGCTCACCGGCTGGCAGGACTGGTACGCGGAGGTGGACCGCGAACTGCGGCTGCTGTCCGAGCGCTGCTCCCGAGTATTCGTCGCGGGCCTGTCGATGGGCGGCGCCCTCGCGCTGCGGCTGGCCGCCCTGCACGGCGAGCGGATCAGCGGCGTGGTCGTCGTCAACCCGGCGAACAAGGTCCACGGACTGTCGGCGTACGCCCTGCCCGTGGCCCGGCACCTGGTGCGCTCCACCCGGGGCATCGCCAGCGACATCGCCAAGGGCGGGGTGGCGGAGACGGGTTACGACCGGGTGCCGCTGCACGCGGCGCACTCGCTGCGCCGGTTCCTGCGCCGGCTGGACGGCGAGCTGCCCCGGATCTCCCAGCCGTTGCTGCTGCTGCGCAGCGCTCAGGATCATGTCGTACCGGCCGTCGACTCGGCGCGGGTGCTGAGCCGGATCTCGTCCGCGGACGTCCGGGAGATCGTGCTGGAACACAGCTACCACGTCGCGACGTTGGACGTGGACGCGGACCGGATCTTCGAGGAGAGCCTCGGTTTCATCGGCCGGCTCGCACCGATTCCGGGCAAGGAAGGGACGGCCGCAGTTGGCTGAGCACGACCCTGGTCCCGAGGGCCGCGAGGACCGGGAGCCGGAGGAGAACGGGCTGCGCTTCGACGAGGACGCCGCCTGGCGGGCCATCGTGGCCGGGTACGGCGAGGAGCCGCCGGACCCGCCGGGCAGCAGGCCCTTCAAGCCGGTGGAGGACCTCGCGCTGCTGGAGAAGGACGCGCTGCTGGAGAAGCTGGAGCAGGACGCGGCGGCGGACGAGGGCGGCGGCAAGAAGGAGGAGCCGCGGCCCGCCCGGCCTCCGCTGGGCAGCTCCGTGTCCTTCGCACCCGGCGTCGGCCCCCGCGACCACCGCCCGCCGGAGCCGTCCGAGGACGACTTCGACGAGGACGACGAGGGCCACTTCGTGCCGCCCGAGCCGCCCCCGCTGGACACCGGCGACACCACGTCGAGGTTCGCCTGGCTGGGCGTGATCGGCGGCCCGGTCCTGCTGCTCCTGGCGGTGCTGCTCGGCTGGGACATGACCTGGTGGCTGACGACCGCCGGCATCGGCGGCTTCCTCGGCGGCTTCGCGACACTGGTGGCGCGGATGCGGACGGACGAGGACGACGACGACGATCCGGGCCGGGGGGCCGTGGTCTAGCCGGCGGCCTGTGGTCTGCACGGCGGCCTGTGGTCTGCACGGCGGCCTCGGGACGGGCGGGGCCGTGGTCCGGTCGGTCGCCTTGAGGCCGGCGGGGCCGTGGTCTAGCGGCGCTGGCCGGGAGCGGGTTCCGCTCCGGTGGCCGGGACGCGCAGGGCGGCCAGGACCGGGCGGTGGTCCGTGGCGGCGGCCAGGTCGGCGCGGGTGACGCCCGGCTGGTCCTCGGGGACCCCGCAGCCGAGGACCTCGATGCCCTTGGTGGCGAACACCGCGTCGATACGGCGCCCCGGCGCGCTGTGCGTCCAGGTCTCCTCGCCGCCCCAGGGGGCCGCCGCCCGGCAGTCCTGGAGGGCGCCGGCGAGCAGGTGGAAGGTGCGGCCGTCGGGGCCCTCGTTCAGATCGCCGCCCACGAGCGCGTGCTCCACACCGAGTCCGTCGAGCCGGTCGAGGAGCAGACCGCCCTGGGCGTAGCGCTCGCTTGCGTCGAGGCTGAGGTGGCAGCTGATCACGCCGAGCCGGGCGCCGCCGAAGCGGACCACCGCGGTGGCCAGACCGCGCCGGTGCAGTCCGGGGGTGAGGGGCAGCAGGACGTCCTCGGTGCGCTCCACGGTGGCGCGCAGCGAGCACAGGATCGCGGGGCCCGCGCTGGTGCCGCCGCCGGTGAGGACGACCAGACCGCAGGCCCCGGCCAGCCGCGCGAGCTTCTTGCGCCAGCGGAAGAACCGGGGCGCCTCCTGGAGGAGGACCAGGTCGGGGGCGCAGGCGGTGATCACCCGGACGACGGCGTCGGTGTCGTCGCGCAGCGAGCGGATGTTGTAGCTCAGGACGCGGAGAACGGCTGAACCATCGGGCTCTGTGTGGGAGTTGGGGAGCGGCGCCATGTGGATCAATGTACGCCGCGCTGTCGGGAGCGGGCGACTGTGCCGGCCGGAGGGGCGCGGGGAACTGCGCGACGAGCCACGCTGGGCGGGCAGCCGCACACGAACCTCGCGCCCCGAGCTGTTCGCGTCCCGCTTACATGATCGGGTCGGGCTCGCGGGCCAGGTCCGCCGCGCCGACCATGCCCGCCTTGTTGCCGAGCTGCGCCGCGATCACGTCGGCGACGGGACGCCAGTTCCCGCCGACCAGCCACCGCTTGTACGACTTGCGGATCGGGTCGAGGACCAGCTCGCCCTCGTCGGAGAGGCCGCCGCCGACGATGAAGGCGGACGGGTCGAAGAGGGAGGCCAGGTCGGCGAGGCCGGCGCCGGCCCAGCGGGCCAGCTCGCGGTAGGAGTCGACGGCGACCGGGTCGCCCTGCCGGGCGGCCATGGAGATGTGCTTGCCCTCGATGCCGTCCGGGGTGCCGTCGCCGAGCGAGAGCAGCAGCTCCGCGTGCTCGGGGGTGGCGTTGGCGCGCTGCTTGGCGTAGCGGACCAGGGCGCGCCCGGAGGCGTACTGCTCCCAGCAGCCCTGCGAGCCGCAGCCGCACAGCAGGCCGTCCGGGACCATCCGGATGTGGCCGAACTCGGCGGCCACGCCGAAGTGTCCGCGGCGCAGTTTGTTGCCGATGATGATGCCGCCGCCGAGGCCGGTGCCGAGGGTGATGCAGATGACGTTGCGGTGGCCCTTGCCGGCGCCGAACTTGTACTCGCCCCAGGCGGCGGCGTTGGCGTCGTTCTCGACCACGACGGGGAGGCCGGTGCGGGCCTCGACCTTGTCCTTGAGCGGCTCGTTGCGCCAGTCGATGTTGGGCGCGAAGTAGACGGTGGAGCGCTGCCGGTTGACGTAACCGGCCGCACCGATGCCCACGCCGACGATCTCGTGCCCGGCACGCGCGCCCTCCACCGCGGAGGCGATGGCGTCCACGATGGCCTCGGGCGTGGTGGGGGTCGGCACCTTGAAGGTCGAGAGGATGTTGCCTTCCTCGTCGACCACGCCGGCCGCGATCTTCGTGCCGCCGATGTCGACGCCGATGGTGAGTCCCATGAATCCCTCAGTTTCGGTCGAGCCCCGCTACGGCCAACCGTACCCGAGGCCCTTGCGGGCGAGGGCTTCAGTCCAGGTCGATGCGCTCTCCCGAGCCGGTGCCCTCGCCCCGGTCGCGCCCCTTGCCGTCGCCCCGCTCCCCCCGCCACTCGTCGGCGACACCGGACGGGCCGGAGGTCCAGCGGCGCTCCTGGGACTGGACGGCCGAGCGGTAGGCGGCGAGCAGTTCGCTCCCGGCGGCGGCGAGGTGGTCGAAGACGCCGGGGTTGCGCTCGATGACGGGCTCGACGGCGGCCCTCGCCTGCTGGACGACCTGCTTGACCATCTGCTGGGCGGCGGGTCCGGCCAGGGTGCCGAGGGGGGACTGGAGGCCGGACAGCTTGTCGGCCACCGTGTCCACGAGCTTCTTCAGTTCCTCGGCGGCGGAGCCGGGGGGCGGGCCGTAGCCGGTGCGGCGGCGGGCCTTCTCGGCCTGAAGGTCCTCGGCGCAGGCCGTGGCCCAGGCGTCGGCGTCGCTCACCCGCGGCTCCTCGTGCGGCTCGGCGGGGCGCTCATCGCTCATGGCGGACTCCTGACTGCGGTACGCCCTTACGCCTACGACGGTACCCGAACGGGAGGGGGCCGTTCACCGTGCGGCGGCGGGCCACAGGCCGGGGTCGGGGGCGAAGCGCACCCGCAGCTCGCCCTCGCGCAGTCCGGCCCCGGAGACGGTGCAGCGGCGCAGGGCGGAGGGCAGGGAGACGATCCGCCGGAAGGAGCTCGCGGTGATCACGAGTTCGTCGCCGCGCCGGATGAGGTCGAGTTCCTCCCGTATGGCGCCGGGCAGCGGGATGTGCCAGACCAGCACCCCGTCCTCGGCGATCCGGTCGGCGACGGGCCACTCGACGGGGCGGGCCGCGTCGGCGACGGCGGGTACGGCGAGGGCGGCGAGGTCGTCCGGGCCGTGCGGGTCGCGGCCGAGGTGCGGCACGGGGTGCACGGCGCACTCCGCGTCGTCCTCCCATTCCCTGAGCGCCTTGCGCTGCTGGGCGGCCAGGGCGGCGAGCCAGGTGTCCGGGGTGGTGTCGGGCAGGACGCGGTTGGCGACGAGGGCCTCGGTGCGCAGACCGCGCAGGGCGAGGCCGAGGCGGGCGGTGCGCAGGGCGTCCACGGCGGCGGGGCCGGGTTCGGCGACGAGGCGCACGGCGGTGTCGCGGTCGGTGAGTACGGCCTCCACGGCGGCCAGCTCCACGTCCCAGCGGCCGGCCGTCTCGTACAGCCAGTCGGCGGGCATGGGGACGCCGGCGAGCCGGCCGAGCACCGGGCGCAGGGCGCGGGCGGCCTGGCGCTCGGGGGGCAGCAGGCGGCGCAGGTAGCGGCGCAGTTCCTCGGGGAGGGAGAGCAGGGCGAGGGCCTGCGGGAGGGGTGGCAGGTCGACGACGAGGAGGTCGTACTCCTCGCAGAGCGCGGCGTCGCGCAGTGCGCGCAGGAACGTCAGCTCCTCGGCGCCGGGCAGCGGGGTGACCTCCTCGGCGTCCAGGCGGGAGGCGCCGAGCAGGTCGAGGACGCCGGCGGCGCGGCGCTGGAACTCGGCGAGGTCCTCGCGGAAACCGGCGGCGGCGTCGGGGCGCCAGGCGGTGAGCCGGGGCGCGACCTCGACGGGCCGGGCCCCGGTGGGCACCCCCAGTACCGTGCCGGGGGTGTCCGCGCGCTCCGCGCTCAGCAACAGGGTCCGGCTGCCCTCACGGGCGGCACGCAGCGCGGTGGCGGCGCCGACGGTCGTCCGCCCGCTGCCACCGGGCCCCGTGATCAGGATGGTCCGCATAGGTCCGAACGGTAACGGACACTCCGTGCGGGGTGCGGCGGCGAGGGTCCGGGGTGGCCGGCGGCCCTGTGGTCCCGCCTCCCGGCCGAGCGAGCCGGGTGGGGAGGCGGGCGAAGGGTGGTCAGGGGGTTTCGACGCGCTTCTTCAGGCCGGCCAGGGCGCGGTCGATGATGACCTTCTCCGCCTTGCGCTTGATCATGCCGAGCATGGGGATCTTGACGTCGACGGTGAGCCGGTACGTGACCTCCGTGCCGCCCGTTCCCGCCGGCCGCAGCAGGTAGGACCCGTCGAGCGAGCGCAGCATCTGGGACTTGACCAGCGTCCAGGAGACCTCGTTGTCGCCGGCCCAGGTGTACGCCAGCGTCTGGTCGTCCTTGATCGCACCGGCGTCCATGACGAGCCGTACCTGCTCGGCACGCCCCCGCTCGTCGGTCTTGAGGACCTCCGCCTCCTTCACCTCGCCGGTCCAGTCCGGGTAGCGCTCGAAGTCGGCGATCACCGCCATGACGTCGGCCGGAGCCGCCTCGATCGTGATGCTCGAACTGGTGTGTTCCGCCATCGCCGTGGCTCCTCCAGATGCGGACCGAAGAGACTCTTGCCGTGCGCGACCTGCGCACGTCTGTGCAGCGTGAAGGCTACCGTGCGGCCGCCTCCCCCCGGCCCCCGCCCCGTCACCACTCCAGCGCCCAGGGCCTCCCGGCGCTCGCGAAGTGCCCCACGTTCACGCACTCGGTCGCCCCGATCCGCATCCTGCGCGCCAGCGGCTGGTGGACATGCCCGAACAGCGCGTACCGGGGCCGGGTGCGCCGGATGGCGTCCAGCAGCGCCCGGCTCCCCCGCTCGAAGCGGCGCGCGACGGTGTCGTACACCAGCTCCGGCACCTCCGGCGGGATGTGGGTGCACAGCACGTCCACCTCGCCCACCGCCTCGACCTTCGCGGCGTACTCCTCGTCGGAGATCTCGTACGGCGTCCGCATGGGCGTGCGCAGTCCCCCGCCGACGAAGCCGAACGTCCAGCCGCCGATCTCCACCCGCTGCGCGTCGAGCACGGTGGTACCGGGACGGGCGTATTCCGGCCACAGCTGCGGCATGTCGACATTGCCGTAGGTGGCGTACGTCGGAGTGGGGAACGCGGCGAAGAGTTCGGCGTACTGCTTGCGCACCGCCTTCTCGATGGCCGTGAACCGGTCGCCCTCGATCCCGCCCCACAGCCCGGCGCCGAACGCGCGGGCCTCCTCGAAGCGCCGGGCGGTGCGCAACTCCACGATGCGGTCGGCGTTCTCCTCGCCGAACAGGTCGGGGAAGATGCCGCGCGAGTGGTCGGCGTAGTCGAGGAACAGCACCAGGTCGCCCAGGCAGATCAGGGCATCGGCACCCTCGCCGGCCCGCGCCAGGTCCCGTGCGTTGCCGTGCACATCACTGACCACATGGACGCGGTGCCGGCTGCTTCGAGGGGGTGTGGATGCCATGGCGATCAAGCGTAGGCGTGTGTGCCGCAGGTGAACAGTCCCGGTCGTGGCCTGCGGTTACTCGCCCGTCGCGAAGGCCGTGGACTACTGTGCGCGAAGGAACGCCATCGCGTGTGACGCAGCGAACATCTGGCCGGGACCCCCTGTCGGGAACCGCATACCGACGGGTAACGTCCGGGCAGTCCAGTCGTGCTCTGGGTTTCAGCCACCGGTAGCCCCGAGCACCAGCCCGAGCCTTGGACCGCACCGTCGCAGCACACAACGTCGTGGCGCCGGCGCCCTATGAGGAGCAGCAGTCTTGCGCGAGTTCAGCCTTCCGGCCTTGTACGAGGTCCCTGCGGACGGAAACCTGACCGACATCGTCCGCAGAAACGCCGCGCAGCATCCCGACGTCGCCGTGATCGCCCGCAAGTCCGGCGGGGTGTGGCAGGACGTGACGGCCCGGCAGTTCCTGGCCGAGGTGCACGCCGCGGCCAAGGGGCTCATCGCCGCCGGGGTGCAGCCGGGCGACCGCGTGGGCCTGATGTCCCGGACGCGCTACGAGTGGACGCTCCTCGACTTCGCCATCTGGAGCGCGGGCGCGGTGACCGTGCCGGTGTACGAGACCAGCTCGCCCGAGCAGGTGCAGTGGATCCTCTCCGACTCGGGCGCGACCGCCTGCGTCGTGGAGCTGGACGCGCACGCGGCCGCGGTGGAGGCCGTGCGCGAGACGCTGCCCGCGCTGAAGCACGTCTGGCAGATCGAGGCCGGCGCCGTGGAGGAGCTGGAGCGGCTCGGGCAGGACGTGTCGGAGGAGACGGTGGACGAGCGGTCCTCGCTCGCCTGCGCCGACGACCCGGCCACCATCGTCTACACCAGCGGCACCACCGGCCGCCCCAAGGGCTGTGTGCTCACCCACCGCAGCTTCTTCGCGGAGTGCGGCAACATCGTGGAGCGGCTGCGTCCGCTGTTCCGCACCGGCGAGTGCTCGGTGCTGCTCTTCCTGCCGCTCGCCCATGTCTTCGGCCGGCTGGTGCAGATCGCGCCGATGATGGCGCCCATCAAGCTGGGCTGCGTCCCGGACATCAAGCACCTCACCGACGAACTGGCCGCGTTCCGGCCGACGTTGATCCTCGGTGTGCCGCGCGTCTTCGAGAAGGTCTACAACTCCGCGCGCGCCAAGGCGCAGGCCGACGGCAAGGGCGCCGTCTTCGACAAGGCGGCCGACACCGCGATCGCCTACAGCAGGGCCCAGGACACCGCGGCGGGACCGTCGCTGGGGCTGAAGATCAGGCACAAGGTCTTCGACAAGCTGGTCTACGGCAAGCTGCGCGCGGTCCTCGGCGGCCGGGGCGAGTACGCCATCTCCGGCGGCGCCCCGCTGGGCGAGCGGCTCGGCCACTTCTTCCGGGGCATCGGCTTCACGGTGCTGGAGGGGTACGGCCTCACCGAGTCCTGCGCGGCGACCGCGTTCAACCCGTGGGACCGGCAGAAGATCGGCACGGTGGGGCAGCCGCTGCCCGGCTCCGTGGTGCGGATCGCGGACGACGGCGAGGTGCTGCTGCACGGCGAGCACCTGTTCAAGGAGTACTGGAACAATCCGGGCGCGACGGCGGAGGCGCTGGCCGACGGGTGGTTCCACACCGGGGACATCGGCACCCTGGACGAGGACGGGTATCTGCGGATCACCGGCCGCAAGAAGGAGATCATCGTCACGGCGGGCGGCAAGAACGTCGCCCCGGCGGTGATCGAGGACCGCATCCGCGCGCACGCGCTGGTCGCGGAGTGCATGGTGGTCGGCGACGGGCGGCCGTTCGTCGGCGCGCTGATCACGCTGGACGAGGAGTTCCTGGCGCGCTGGGCCGCGGAGCACGGCAAGCCGGCGGGTTCCACGGCGTCGTCCCTGCGCGACGACCCGGACCTGAACGCGGCGATCCAGGACGCGGTGAACGACGGCAACGCGGCGGTGTCCAAGGCCGAGTCGGTGCGCAAGTTCCGCATCCTCACGGCCCAGTTCACGGAGGACTCGGGCCACCTCACCCCGTCGCTCAAGCTCAAGCGGAACGTGGTGGCGAAGGACTACGCCGACGACATCGAGGCGATCTACGCCAAGTAGCCCGCCGCGCCTTGCGGCTGACGACGCGTCAGTCGCAAGGCGGCCTTCACAGAAGGTCCTTCAGCCGCTCCGCCAGCAGGTCCCAGCGCCACTTCTCCTCCACCCACCGCCGGCCCCGCTCCCCCATCCGGCGGCGCAGCGCACAGTCGCCGAGCAGTGCGACGACGCGGTCGGCGGTGTCGAGCGCGTCGCCGCCGCGCACCACCCAGCCCGTCTCCCCGTCGAGGACCGCGTCCGGCGCGCCGCCGGAGTCACCCGCGATGACCGGCAGGCCGGTCGCGGACGCCTCCAGGTAGACGATGCCGAGGCCCTCGACGTCGAGGCCGCCGCGGCGGGTGCGGCAGGGCATGGCGAAGACGTCGCCCGCGCCGTAGTGGGCGGGCAGCTCGGACCAGGGGACGGCACCGGTGAAGCGGACCGAGGCGGCGACGCCGCTCTCGCGGGCGAGCCGGCGCAGGTCCTGCTCGTAGGGGCCGCCGCCGACGATCAGCAGCACGGCGTCCGGCTCGGCGGCGAGGATCCGGGGCATGGCCCGGATCAGCGTGTCCTGGCCCTTGCGCGGCACCAGCCGGGAGACGCAGACGACGACCGGGCGGTCGGTGAGGCCGAGCCGGGCGCGCACCTCGTCGCCGCCGGAGGCCGGGTGGAAGGTCTTCTCGTCGACGCCGGGCGGCAGTTGCACCATCCGCGCGGCCGCCTCGGGGGTGAGCGCGCCGGCGATCCGGGAGCGGGTGTACTCGCCCAGGTAGGTGATCGTGTCCGTGGCCTCGCCGATCCGGCGCAGCAGCTGCCGGGCGGCGGGCAGCTGGGCCCAGCCGGCCTCGTGCCCGTGGGTGGTGGCCACCAGGCGCTCGGCACCGGCCCGGCGCAGCGCGGGCGCCATCAGCCCGAGCGGTGCCGCGGCCCCGAACCACACCGAGGTGCAGCCGTGCTCGCGCAGCAGCCCGGCCGCGCGCCGGGTGGCGCCGGGGGTCGGCAGCAGCATGGTCGTACGGTCGCGTACGACGGGGAAGGGCTGCTCGGCGTCGAAGGCGGCCGTCGCCTCGATCCCCTCGCGGCCGCGCTTCCAGGTGGAGGCGTAGACGACCAGCCGGCCGGGGTCCAGGCGCAGCGCCATGTTGTGCAGGAAGGCCTGGATGCCGCCCGGCCGGGGCGGGAAGTCGTTGGTCACGATCAGGGTCTTGTGCATCGCCGCCGACCCTACCGAATCGGCCGCCCGGCGCCGGGCGGCGGCCGGTGCGTTGGCACGGTCCGGGGTGGTCGGGACATCATGGTCCCTCGGCACGGGACTCGGATCGGCATCGAACGGCAGGGGAAGACGTGGAGACCAAGGACGTCCGGCGCTCGCCGGCGTACCTGCTCGCGACCTGGTGCGTCACCCGTGTGGTGTTGCTGCTCTTTGTCCTCGGGGTGTACGTCCTGCCCGGCCCGGACGTCACCACGGACGTCTCGGTGATCTACCACAACTGGTACGAGGTGCTGCGCCAGGGCACGTTCCCGCTGGACGACGTCACCTGGCAGTACCCGCCCGCCGCCGCGCTGCCGATCCTCGCGCCCGCCCTGCTGCCGTTCCTCTCCTACCCGCACGCCTTCTTCGCGCTGGCGTGCTGCGCCGACCTGGCGGTGCTGGTGCTGCTGCTGCGGTCGGCCCGGCACCCCGGCCGGTCGCGGCGCGGGGCGTGGGTGTGGGTGGCGGGCGTCCCGCTGCTCGGGCCGACGGTGTACGCGCGCTACGACGTGATGGTGACCGCGGTGGCCGTGGCCGCGCTGCTCGCGGGGGTCCGGCATCCGCGGGTGATGGGCGCGCTGGCGGCCTTCGGGGCGCTGCTGAAGGTGTGGCCGGCACTGCTGCTGGCCGGGGCGGTGCGGCGCCGGGCCTGGGCGTCGGCTGCGGTGACCGGGGCGGTGCTCGCGGCGGTGTTCACGGCGACGATGCCGGGCGCGTTCGCCTTCCTGACCTTCCAGCGGGAGCGGGGCACGGAGGTGGAGTCGCTGGGCGCCCTGGTCTTCCATGTGGCCCGGCACTTCGGCTGGAGCGGGCAGGTGCTGCTGAACTACGGCTCGCTCGAATTCCTGGGCCCGTACGTGCCCGAGGTGAGCGCGGCGGCGCTGGCGCTGAGCGTGGGCGCCTTCGGCTGGCTGCTGCTGTGGCGGCTGCGGGCCCGCCGCTTCCCCCGGCACACCCTGGCGGACGCGGCGCTGACCGCCGTCCTCCTGTTCACCGTCACCAGCCGCGTGATCAGCCCCCAGTACCTGGTCTGGCTGATCGGCCTGGCCGCCGTCTGCCTCACCCACCGCGCGAGCCGCATGACCGCACCCGCCCTGCTGATCCTGGCCTCCTCCTTCCTGACCGTCCTGGAATTCCCCATCGGCTTCGTCCACGTGGTGACGAGCGACTGGTACGGCATCACCCTGATGCTCCTCCGCAACGCCCTGCTGACCACCGCCACCCTGCTGTCAGCCCACCGCCTGTGGCGTACGACCGTCTCCCGCGAGGGGCCCGTCACCGGCGAACCCGCCGAGCCGGAACTCAGCGCAGCTCGCTCCTGACGTACTTCTGCCAGCGGGTCGTGAAGGAGGCCGGGGTCAGGCCGAGGACCTGGTGGAGGGCGGTGGTGAGGGCGGTGGGGCCGGTGGGGTGGGTGCCGACGGCGCGGTAGAAGGCGGTCAGGCGGGCCGGGCCCCACTGGTCGGCGATCATGCGGCAGGCCAGCCAGCCGCCCTCGTAGGCGCGGGCCAGCTCGGTGGGGTCGCTGGTGAAGCCGAAGTCCTTGTCGGTGGGGAGCGCCGCGGGGACCTGGCCGGCGCCGACGGCGCGGGCCAGTTCGGGTGCGGCCTGGGCCGGGGTGCGGTCGGTGCCCAGGTAGCCGATCCAGTCGGCGTAGCCCTCGGAGAGCCAGAGCGGGGTGGCCGCGGTGGTGTGGGCGCGGGTGGCCACGTGGGTGGTCTCGTGGGTGAGGACGACCTGTTTGCCCATCGCGCCGAGGACCGCGTACGCGTCCGGGTTGATCACCACCCGGTCGGCCGGCGTCTGCCCCGCGCCTCCCCCAGCCTTCGGCCGGGGGGACCCCCAGTTCGCTTCGCTCACCTCCCCGGTGGTCACGGCGGCGATCCCCCGGTAGTTCGCGGCGGGCGAGCCGAGCAGAGCCGCCATGCCGGTCAGGGACTTGGGGACCAGGACGACCACCCGGCGCGTCCAGTCGGTGCCCCACTCCCTGGTCACCGCCGGGACCGCCTCGTCGGCCATCCTGGCGTACGTCCGCAGGTCGGCCGCCGGCTGCCCGGTGCCGAGCACCAGGCTGTGCGCGCCGGGTACGGCGGTCACGGTGCCCTGGTCCCACAGCTGCTGCCCGGACGTCCCGGCCGGCCGGTCCCCGGTGACGTACCAGGTGCCGGAGGTGGTGCGGGCCAGGATGAGGGTGCGCCGGGTGTCGACGGGGGCCCGGTCGTACCCGGCGACCCGGTAGCTGAGCTCGGCCTCGGCGGTGGCCCCCGCGGGGGTGCGGCGCAGGGTGGTGACCCGGTAGGCCCAGGAGGCCAGCGGCAGGGCACGCAGCCTGGTGTACTCGGCGCTCGCGCCCGTCGCGCCGTACGCCTCCGCGTCGTGTCGCAGCAGCGCCGCCGAGCGCAGGTCGAGGAGGTGCTGCACCTCGGCCTTCGCGGAGTCGGCCGCCGACCGCCCGGCGCACCCGGCCAGGGACAGCAGCAGACACAGGGCCATCGCCCCGACGCCTCTCACCCGCCTGCCACCGGCCATCACACGATCGTACGGCGCGCCGCGCGGGCGTCAGGGCCGGGTCACCGAGGAGATCGGCATCATCCCCACCGGGTCGTAGCGCACCGCCGCCCCCGGATGCGGGGCGTGGATGACCTGGCCGTGGCCGACGTACATGGCGACATGGCTGGCGTCGGAGCGGTAGACCACCAGGTCGCCGGGGCGGGCCTGGGAGAGCGGGACGCGCCGCCCGGCGTACCGCTGTTCCTGGGAGGTGCGCGGCAGCTGGATGCCGGCGTGCGCGTACGCCCACTGCATCAGGCCCGAACAGTCGAAGCCGGAGGGCCCGTTGGCGCCCCACACATAGGGGCGGCCGAGCGCGGAGCGGGCGGCGGCCAGGGCGGCGGCGGCGCGCGCGCCGGGGGCGCCGGCCGCGCCGGTCAGGGCGGGCAGGTCGAGGCGGTCGGGGCCGGCCGAGCGGGAGGCCCGGTCGTAGGCGGCGCGGTCGGCCGCGGACAGCGAGTTCAGCAGCTGCCGGGCCCGCGCGAGCTTGCCCTCCACCGTCCGCTTGTGCGCGGCGACCGCCCGGCGGCTGCGGTCCAGCGCGTCGAGTTCGGTGGCCGCCTCCGCCCGCTCCTGGTCCAGCTCGCGCAGCGCGGAGCGCAACTCCCGCAGCCGGCCCGCCTCCTGGGCGCTGATCCGGTCGAGGGTGGCGGCCTTGTCGAGGTAGTCGTCCGGGTCGTCGGAGAACAGCAGCGCGACGGCCGGGTCGATGCCGCCCGAGCGGTACTGCGCCCCGGCCAGCGAGCCCAGCTCCTCGCGCAGCGCGTTGACGTCCTGCTGGCGGCGGGCGACACGGTCCTGGGCGGCGCGGACCTCGCGGCGCAGCGCGTCCGTGCGTTCCTGCGCCTGGTCGTAGGCCTGGGTCGCCTGCTCGGCCTGGGTGTAGAGCCGGTCCACCTCGGCGCGGGCGTCGGGGTGTGGCGCGGCGTGCGCCGGTACCGCGCCGAGGGCCGCGGCGGCGGCCGACAGTGCGCACAGGGCTGCTGCGGCACCCCGGTCGAATCCGGCCGGTGCGCGGTGCTGACCGGACGGTGCAAGGCGGCGATGGGACCCCACGGGTTGCCGAACCCCTTCCACTGGCTGACACGGACGGCGTTCCCCGGCGCCTGGGGACGGGGAGGCCCCGGCGCCGGGGAAACGCGGCAGACAGTAGCCGTGCGGAAGGGCCGCGGCCAAAGACCGCGGCGGCGACAAAGAGTGACGCCCCGCCGCTGACGCAGGTCAACGGCGGGGCGTGGAGTCAGTTTCCGTCCCGTGGATTCGCCCGATCGGACGACCGCCTCCGGGAGCGTCGGGGGTTTAAACCCGGACGCCGAACTGGAAGGGCATGTCGGACATCGCCTCGTAGCGCACCACGGCACCGGTGTGCGGGGCGTGCAGCACCTGGCCGTTGCCCGCGTACAGACCGACGTGGTGGATGTCGCCGTAGAAGAACACCAGGTCGCCGACCTTGAGGTCGCTCTGGTTGTAGATCCGGGTGCCGATGTTGGCCTGCTCCTCGGAGGTGCGCGGGATGGAGACGCCGGCCTGCGCGTAGGCGTAGGAGGTCAGACCCGAGCAGTCGAAGGAGGAGGGGCCGGTGGCGCCGTAGACGTACGGCTTGCCCAGCTCGCCCTGGGCGGCGGCGAAGGCGGCCGCGGCCCTGCCGGAGGCGGGCGGGGCGTCCCCGAGGTTCACACGCTCGCTGGAGGAGCGGTCGGCGCGCTGCTGCTGGGCGGCGAGGTCGGCCTTCTCCTTGGCGGTGAGGCTGTTGAGGATCTTCTGGGCCGCGGCGAGCTTGGCCTGGACTTCCTTCTTCTTGTCGCCCAGTTCGGTGCGGGTGTCCGCAAGGTCCTTGAGCTTCTCGGTGGCCTCGGAGCGCTCCTGGGCCAGCTCGCGCTGCTTGGCCTGGATCTTGCGCAGCGCGTCGACCTGCTGGCTGCTCAGCTGGTCGAGGGTGGACGCCTTGTCGAGGAAGTCGTCCGGGTTGGAGGAGAGGAACAGCTGGACCGAGGGGTCGATACCGCCGGAGCGGTACTGGGCCGTGGCCAGCGAACCCAGGCCGTCGCGCAGCTTGTTGAGGTCTTCCTGACCCCGCGCGACGTTGTCCTGGATGGTGGAGATCTCCTTCTGGAGCTGCTGCTGCTTCTCCTTGGCGCCGTTGTACTTCTCGGTGGCCTGCTCGGCCTGCTCGTACAGCTTGTCGACCTTGGACTTGACCTGGTCCTTGCTGAGCTTCTCGCTCGGCGCGGCGTTCGCGGCGTTCGCGCTGAGCACGACCGCTGCGGCGGCTGCGGTGGTCAGCACGGTCACGCGTGCACGGCTCTGCTGTCTGGGTCGACGGTGGGACGCCACGGAGGACGAACTCCTTCTTGTGAGTGTTCACCCGTTCGGAGGTTCGAGCCCCGACCCTAGTGACCATGTTGTGATCATTCAAATCCTCACGGCAAAAATTCCCGTCACGCAATGCATTCTTTGCACACAAGCCACAAGCAGTGAGGGCCGCTTGACCCTACGTTGCGTGACCAGCTGGCCAATTCGGGCATTACGTATGCCCGTTGGGCCTTCAGGACAGTCGCTTCAGAAGTACCGCAGAGGCCACGGGGCGGGCACCGGCCCGCGCCACGCCGTCGGCCACCTCGCGGTCGGTGGAGGCGACGATGACCGGACGGCCCGGCGGCTCCGCGCGCACCAGCTGGCGGATCAGCTCGTCGGCCGTGACGCCCGGCTTGGAGAACAGCACCCGCACCCCGCGCGGCGGCGCGAGCAGCACCGGCGCGGCCAGCTCGGCGCCGTCGAAGACGCAGGTCACCTCGGCACCGGTCTGCGCGGCGAGCGCGGACAACTGGCCCAGCAGCCGCAGCCGCTGCTTTTCCAGCGGCATCTGCGGATAGCCGGTCTTGGTCACGTTGTAGCCGTCGACGACCAGATGCGCCTGCGGCAGCGCGAGCAACTGGTCGAGGATCGCCGGGTCGTGCTCGGACAGGGCGCGCGCCGCGATGTCCTTCGGTGTCATCCGGCCCGGCTCCACCGCGTCGACCGTCTCGGCCGGCCGCACGGACACCGGCGGCAGCGCCAGCTCGCGCCGCAGGCCCTGGGTGGCGTCCAGCAGGGTGTCCAGCAGCAGCCGCACCCGCATATCCTCCACGCTGCGCCCCTCGCGGGCGGCTCTGCGGGTGGCCTCCAGGGCCGCCTCCGCCTCACCGAGCCGCGTCTTGAGCCGCCGGGACTCGCTCTCCGCGGCCGACACCCGAGCGCCCGCCTCGGCGCGTACGGCGTCCATCTCGCCCTGCGCCTTGCGCAGCGCGGCCTCGCCCCGGCGCACATCGCTCTGCGCCGAGCGCAGCTTCCGGTTCAGCGACTCCAGGCCCCGCTTCGCCGACTCCAGCTCCGCGCGCAGCCGCTCGGTCTCGGCTCTGGTCTGTTCGCGGGCGCGGTCCAGTTCGGCGCGCAGCCGCTCCAGTTCGGCGCGGCTCTCCTCGTCGGCCCGCTCGGCGTCGGCGCGCTGGGCCTCCTCGCCGGCCGCGGTGACCAGCTTCACCCAGCCCGCCGGGCGCAGCACACAGGCCGCCGCCGCCACATCGAGCGGGTCGGCGGCCGCCGGCACCGAGCCGGCTTCCAGGGCGCCGGCCAGCTCCGGCTGCGCGGCGCGGAACTTCTCGCCGATCCGCTGCCGGAACAGCGTGTCGGTCTCCAGCGCCGCGGCCATCGCGTTCCCCGCGAACTTCGCGCGGCGATTCGGGGCGAACCGGGCGTACTGCCGCAGCTGTGCGGGCAGTTCGGCCACGGTCAGCTTGCCGAAGCACTCCGAGACGATCGCGACGACCCTGCGGCGCACCCCGTCGGGCAGCGGACGGTCAAGCACCTCGGCGGTGCCGTCGCCCGGCCCCCCGCTCGCGCTCTCCACCATCCGTCACACCCCACTACCTTGCCGACAATATGCCTCTCCGCGCCCGGCCCCGTCAGGAGCCGGTGCCCGGCCTGTCCACGAGTTCCACCTGGTCCACCGCGTTGCACCAGCGGCAGCGCACCGATTCGATGGTCTCATCGACCACCTCGCGCTCCTCCACCGTCGGCTCGCCCGCGAGGTCGAGGTGGACGTACTCCACGACCTTCGAGGAGCGCGTGACGTCGAAGCGGGTGAGGTTGCCGCACAGGGTGCAGCGCCATCGCGTCGTGGCGGTCGGCTGGGGAACCGTCATCGTGCCCTTCCCAGGGTCGGTCGGAGCGCGCCGGCGGGCCGACGCGTGTGGCTCGTAACCCTACGGCCTGGCGGCCTGTCGCCGCCCGTCCGTTCGCGGCGGCGAGGCGGTCTGTCAGCTTGCGTCCGGTTACGTCATGCTCTGTGTTCATGATCAGCGAGTGGAGCGCGGCGGCCGGCAGGACCTTCAGGACACTCCGGGACGCGCCGATGACGTACGGCCTGATCGCCCTGTGCTGCCTGATCTTCGTACTGGGCCCGGCCTCCGGAATCGTCCCCGGGTACGGCACCGGGTACGTGCTCCAGGACGCGCAGCGGGTGTACTTCCGGACCTGGGGGGTGGTCCCGGCCGAGCTGCTCGCCGCACCCCTGGCGCACGCGCTGACCCCGGTCACGGCGCTGTTCGTGCACGGCAACTGGGTGCATCTGCTCGGCAACATGCTCTTCCTCCTCGTCTTCGGCGTGCTGACCGAGGAGCGGATGGGCCGGGTGGAGTTCACCCTCTTCTACATCGGCTGCGGCTACCTGGCCCTGCTGGGGTACGCCGTCGCCAACGACACCTCCGAACAGTCGCTGGTGGGCGCGTCGGGCGCGATCTCGGCGGTGCTCGGGGCGTTTCTCTTCCTGTTCCCGCGCGCCCGTGTCACCAGTCTCCTGCCGTTCCTCTTCTTCCTGCCGCTGCGCTTTCCCGCGTGGGTCGTGCTGCCGTTCTGGGTGACGCTCCAGTGGCTGGCGGCGGGGCGCTCGGTACAGGGGCCGGGGGTGGCGTATCTGGCGCACCTGGTGGGGTTCGGGGCGGGGTTCGTCTACGCGTGGGTGCGGTACGGCAGGTCGAAGGGCCCGGAGGGCGGCCTTGGAGGGGCGGCGGCGGGAGACGGGCGGGCTAGAGTGAAATGCGCACCCGAACCGGCCCCCGAGGGAGAGAACCAGCCGTGATCACCGCGATCGTCCTCATCAAGACCAGCGTGGACCGGATCCCCGAGATCGCGGAGCGGATCGCCTCGCTGGAGTCGGTGAGCGAGGTCTTCTCCGTCACCGGCACGTACGACCTCATCGCCATGGTGCGGGTGCGGGAGCACGAGGACCTGGCCGATGTGATTCCGGGCCGGATCAGCAAGATTCCGGGCGTGGAGGCGACGGACACGCACGTGGCGTTCCGTACGTACTCGCAGCACGACCTGGAGGCGGCCTTCGCGATCGGCCTGGACTCCTGACCGTCCGCCGAAAGCCGCCCCACCAGCCCGTCCGGCCTTTTACGCCACCGGCACGCAGCGTCCCTCCTGCGTCCGGTACGTCCACTTCGCGCCCTCGGTCACCAGCTGTCGTACGGCCGTGACGAAGCGGTCCACATGCTCGTCCGGGGTGCCCGCGCCGAAGCTCACGCGGATGGCGTTCAGGGACGGGGCGCCGCACTCCGCCGGGGACTCGGGGGCCGTGCCGAGCAGGGTGCGCAGCAGCGGGTGGGCGCAGAAGAGGCCGTCGCGGACGCCGATGCCGTACTCGGCGGAGAGCGCGGCCGCGAAGTGGGAGCTGTTCCAGCCGTCCACCACGAAGGAGAGCACGCCGACCCGCGGGGCGTCGTCCCCGAACAGGGACAGGACCCTGACCTGCGGAATCCCGGCGAGGCCCGAGCGCACCCGGTCGATCAGGTACTGCTCGCGGGCGACCAGCGCGTCCCAGCCGGCCTCGGTGAGGGCCGTGCAAGCGGAGGCGATGGCGTAGGCGCCGATGACGTTCGGGGAGCCCGCCTCGTGCCGGGCGGCGCTCTCGTGCCACTCCACCTCCACTCCCCCGTCCGCGCGCCGGGCGACGCTGCGGCTGGCGCCGCCGCCCGCGAGGTACGGCTCGGCGGCCCGCAGCCAGTCGGCACGCCCGGCCAGCACGCCCGCGCCGAAGGGGGCGTACAGCTTGTGCCCGGAGAAGGCGACCCAGTCGACGTCCAGGTCGGCGAGGGAGACCGGGTGGTGGGGGGCCAGCTGGGCGGCGTCCAGGACGATCCGGGCGCCGTGGGCGTGCGCGGCGGCGGCCAGCTCGCGCACCGGCCACAGCTCCCCGGTGACGTTGGAGGCGCCGGTGACGCAGACCAGGGCCGGCCCGTACGGGTCGCGGTCGGCGAGGGCCCGCTCCAGCGTCTGCACGGCCTGCCGCGGGCTGCGCGGCGCGTCCAGGTAGGTGACCCGGTCGTCCCGCCAGGGCAGCAGCGAGGCGTGGTGCTCGGTCTCGAAGACGAAGACCCGGCAGTCGGCCGGGACCGCGCGGGCCAGCAGGTTCAGCGAGTCGGTGGTGGAGCGGGTGAAGACCACCTGGTCGCCGGCGCGGCAGCCGAGGAACTCCGCGACCGTCCGGCGGGCCTTCTCGAACAGGTCGGTGGAGATCTGGGAGAGGTACCCGGCGCCCCGGTGGACGCTGCCGTAGTACGGCGCGTAGGCGGCGACGTCGTCCCAGACGCGCTGGAGGGCGGGGGCGCTGGCCGCGTAGTCGAGGGCCGCGTAGGTGATGGTGCCGCCGGTGACGAGCGGAACGGTGACATCACGGCCCAGAACGGGCAGCGGGGTGCAGATCGACGGGTCGGCGGCAACGGTGGAGACAGACATGGGGAACTCCCGTGAGAACGCACGCCGCAGGGGGCGTACGGAAGAAAGGTGAAAGGGGTGCGCGGAGGCGGGGCTCGGCGGCCCTAACGCATTCGCTTGCTCACGGGAGGCTCCCTCGACCGACCAGGACCCCTGGCCCGGCGCTACCGAGAGCGCCCGAGGGGTCCGCGCTTGCCGTAGACCTCGCTGCCTACGACCTGGTCCTCACCCGGGGCACCCCGCCACGGACGGAGGGTTGCCGGACAGTCGGCCGGGGCCTCATGACTGTCACTCATGACCTGACAGGGAACGTACGCGAAAAGATCGATGCCCCGCAACCCGTGTCCGGATCGCGGGACGATCAACCATCGGATGGCGCGGTCAGGCGTTGCTGGCGGCCACCCAGCGCTCCAGCGTCCGCTTCGCCGCGCCCGAGTCGATGGAGTGCGCGGCCTTCGCCATCCCGGCCCGCAGCTGCTCGGTGAGCGGCGCGTCGGTCGGCTCCAGGGCCGTCAGCGCGGCGGCCGAGTTCAGCAGTACGGCATCCCGTACGGCGCCCCGCTCGCCGTCCAGCACCCGGCGGGCGACCTCCGCGTTGTACGCCGCGTCCGCGCCGCGCAGGGCCTCCAGGGGGACCGGCTCGATGCCGGCGTCCCGCGGGTCGAAGACCTCCTCGGTGACCTTGCCATCGCGCACCACCCACACCCGCGAGGTGCCGGTGACGGTCAGCTCGTCCAGCCCGTCGTCGCCGCGGAAGACCAGCGCGGAGTTGCCGCGCTCGGCGAAGGCCCCGGCCACCACGGGTGCCATCCGCGGGTCGGCGACGCCCACCGCCTGGGCGCGCACGTTCGCCGGGTTGGTCAGCGGGCCGAGCACATTGAAGGTCGTACGGATGCCCAACTGGCCGCGCGCGGCGGCGACATGACGCAGCGAGGGGTGGAACTTCACCGCGAAGCAGATGGTGATCCCGGCCTCCTCGGCGACCTCGGCGACCCGCTTCGGGGTCAGCTGAAGGTTGACGCCCAGCTTCTCCAGGACGTCGGAGGAGCCGGAGGCGGAGGAGGCGGCGCGGTTGCCGTGCTTGACGACCCTGGCGCCGGTGCCCGCGACCACGATCGAGGACATGGTGGAGATGTTCACCGTCTTGGCGCCGTCGCCGCCGGTGCCGACGATGTCCACGGCCGGGCCCGGCACCTCGATCACGTTCGCATGCGCGTACATGGTGCGCACGAGACCGGAGATCTCCTCGACGGTCTCGCCCTTGGCGCGCAGCGCGACCATGAAGCCGGCGATCTGGGCGTCGGTCGCCTCGCCCCGCATGATCAGGTCCATCGCCCAGGCGGTGTCGTCCGCGGACAGGTTCTGGCCGGTCAGCAGGCCGTTCAGCAGGGCGGGCCAGGAACGGCCCGCCGCGGTGTCGCCTCCAGCGGGGGTCACAGCGCTCATCAGCCGCTCCTCGGGAAAAGTCGTACTCGGTGGTGCTCAGCGGGGGAAACCCGTACCCACCCTATCGAGCCCCCGGCACGGCGAAGGGCCCCGTCCGGCTCGCGGACGGGGCCCCTCTGTGGCGTGGCGACGCGGGGATCAGTGGTGGCCGTGGCCGCTCGTGATCTCCTTGTACTCCTCGGAGGTCGGCTTCGGGATCTGGTTGTCCTCGCCGTAGTAGGCGTTGGACAGCTTCACCCGCAGCTTCTCGGACGCCTTCACCTTGCGCTCGACGCCGTTCTCGTCGACCGCGGGGCCGATCTCGGCCGGGGCGTACTGCGTGTGCGCGGTGAGCGTGTGCAGCTGCTCCTGGCTGAGCGGCTCGTGCACCTCGATGAACTCACCGTGCGGCAGCCGCTTGATGATGCCGGTCTCGCGGCCGTGCAGCACCTTGTCGCGGTCGCGGCGCTGGAGGCCGAGGCAGATCCGCTTGGTGGCGATGAACGCGATGACCGGGCCGACGAAGAAGAAGATCCGGACGAACCAGGTCACGGAGTTGATCGACAGGTGGAAGTGGGTGGCCCACAGGTCGTTGCCACCACCGACCAGCGTGATCATGTACATCGTCACCCAGGCGACACCGAGACCGGTACGGGTCGGGGCGTTGCGCGGGCGGTCCAGGATGTGGTGCTCGCTCTTGTCGCCGGTGATCCAGGACTCGATGAACGGGTAGACCGCCATCGCGCCGAGCACCACGCCGAACAGCACCAGCGGGATGAAGACGCCCAGGACCAGGGTGTGGCCCCAGAAGTTGATCTCCCAGCCCGGCATGAAGCGGATCAGACCCTCGGCGAAGCCCATGTACCAGTCGGGCTGGGCGCCGGTGGACACCTGGTCCGGACGGTAGGGGCCCATGGCCCAGATCGGGTTGATCTGCGCGACCGCGGCGATGGCCGCGATGACACCGAAGACCAGGAAGAAGAAGCCTCCGGCCTTGGCCATGTAGACCGGCAGCAGCGGCATGCCGACGACGTTGTTGTTGGTCTTGCCCGGACCCGCGAACTGCGTGTGCTTGTGGTAGAAGACCAGGATCAGGTGCGCCACCATCAGGCCGAGCATGATGCCCGGCAGCAGCAGGATGTGGATCGAGTAGAACCGGGCGACGAAGTCGTGGCCGGGGAACTGACCGCCGAAGAGGAAGTACGAGATGTACGTGCCGACGATCGGCATGGACAGGATCGCGCCCTCGGTGAAGCGCACACCGGTGCCGGAGAGCAGGTCGTCCGGGAGCGAGTAACCGGTGAAACCGGTGAACATGCCGAGGACGAACAGCAGGAAGCCGAACAGCCAGTTGATCTCACGCGGCTTGCGGAACGCGCCGGTGAAGAACACGCGCATCATGTGCACGAACATGCCGGCGAGGAAGATCAGCGCGGCCCAGTGGTGGATCTGCCGGACCAGCAGACCACCGCGCACGTCGAAGGAGATGTGCAGGGTCGAGTTGAAGGCCTCCGACATCATCTGCCCCTGGAGCGGGACATAGCTGCCGTGGTACACGACCTCGTTCATCGACGGGTGGAAGAACAGCGTCAGATAGACACCCGTCAGGATGATGATGATGAAGCTGTACATGCACACTTCGCCCAACATGAACGACCAGTGGTCGGGGAAGATCTTGCGCATGTTGGCCTTGGCCAGGGAGTAGATCCCCAGCCGGCCGTCGGCCCAGTCGGCGATCCGCTCGCCGGCCGGTGCCTTCCCGCGCGCGCGGGAGGTCTCGTTCGCTGTAGTACTCATCCGCGCTCCCAGAATGCAGGACCGACGGGCTCCTCGAAGTCGCCGAGCGCCTGGAGGTAACCCTCACTGTCCACACCGATGCGCAGCTGCGGCAGGGCGTGGCCGGCGGGGCCGAAGATCACTCGGGCGCCGTCGGAGAGGTCGAAGGTGGACTGGTGGCACGGGCACAGCACGTGGTGCGTCTGCTGCTCGTACAGCGAGATCGGGCAGCCGACGTGGGTGCAGATCTTGGAGAACGCGACGACGCCCTCGTGCGACCAGTCGAGCTCGCGCTTGTCCTTGATGTTGTCCGGCTGGAGCCGGACGATCATCAGGGCCGCCTTGGCCAGCTCGTCCTGGAACTCCTCGTCCGTCTCCTCCAGGCCGTCCGGCTTGGCGAAGGTGAGCGAGCCGACGGCGATGTCCTCGGGACGCAGCGGCTGGTTGGTGTTCATGTTGACCAGGCGCTTGCCCTTGGCCCACAGGGTGTGCCGCAGCGAGGTGCCGGGCAGCGGGCCGAGGTCGCGCAGCAGCATGACGCCGGAGAGCGGCACCAGGGCCAGCGCGCCGAACATCGTGTTGCGGATCAGCTTGCGGCGGCCGAGCGCCGACTCCTTGGCGCCCTGGCGGAAGTCCGCGTGGACCTTCGCCCGGACCTCCTCGGGGGCCGCGATCGCGTGCCGCTCGTCGGCGACCTCGACGTCGGACATCAGGGTGCGGGCCCAGTGGACCGCGCCCGCGCCGATGCAGAACAGCGCCACGCCGAGGGTCAGGCCCAGCGCGAAGTTCAGCGCGCTGATGTGACCGATCGGGAAGACGAAGATGTTCTTGTCGTGCGGGATCGTCACGTACGAGACGATGAAGCCGACGGTGGCCAGCATCGAGATCGTGAACAGCAGGGCGACCATACGCTCGGACCGCTTGGCGGCCCGCTCGTCGATGTCCTGGATGCGGTGCTCGTGGGGCGGCAGCCCCGGATCGGCGAACGGGTTCTCCTCGTCCGCGATCCCTACCGCGCCGCGCGCGTGGTCCTGCTCAGCGGGCAGGTTCTCTTCTGGAATGTCTTGGCTACTCATGACTTCTTGGCCTTTGCGGTCCGAGCGGCGACCCAGACGGCGACGGCGATCAGCGCGCCGAGACCGAAGATCCAGGCGAACAGGCCCTCACTGACCGGCCCGAGGCCGCCCAGCTCCAGACCGCCCGGGTTCGTCGTCTCGCTGCTGTCGATCGCGTGCAGGTACGCGATGATGTCCTTCTTGTTCTGGGAGGACATCGTGGTGTCCGGGAAGGACGGCATGTTCTGCGGGCCGGTCTGCATGGCCTCGTAGATGTGCTTCGGGTCGACACCCTCCAGCGTGGGCGCGAACTTGCCCTCGGTGAGGGCACCGCCCTTGCCGGTGAAGTTGTGGCACTGCGCGCAGTTGGTGCGGAACAGCTCGCCACCCTTGGCGACGTCCGCGCCGTCCGGACCGTACTGCTGCTTGGTCGGCACCACCGGACCGGCGCCCAGCGACGCGACGTACGCGGCGAGCTGGTCGATCTGGGTCTGGTTGTACACGGCCTTCTTGCGCGGGACCTGGGCGCCCTGCGAGGTCGCGGCCGGCATACGGCCGGTACCGACCTGGAAGTCGACGGCCGCGGCGCCCACGCCGACCAGGCTCGGCCCGTCGGAGGAGCCCTGCCCACCGGTGCCGTGGCAGCTGGCGCAGCCGACCTCGAAGAGCTTCCTACCCTCCTTGATGGTCAGGGACTGGGAGCCTGCGTCGGCCTGCGCCTTGCCCGCGGGCGCGAACGCGGCGTACAGCCCCCCCGTGGCCGCCAGCGCGAGGAGTAGGACGACGACCGCCGCCAGCGGATGGCGTCGTCGTGCGGAGAGCTTTTTCACGGATTACCCCGGTGTCAGGATCTTCTGCGTCGGTGCTTCTGGACTTAGCGGGAGCGGTCCCGGCTACTTGATCAAATAGATCGTGGCGAAGAGGCCGATCCAGACGACATCGACGAAGTGCCAGTAGTAGGACACGACGATGGCGGCCGTCGCCTGCTCGTGGGTGAACCTCTTGGCCATGTAGGTGCGGCCGAGGACCAGCAGGAAGGCGATGAGACCGCCCGTCACATGCAGGCCATGGAAGCCGGTGGTCAGGTAGAACACCGAGCCGTACGGGTCGGAGGAGAGCGAGAGGCCGTCCTCCTTCACCAGGCTCGTGTACTCGTAGATCTGACCGCCGATGAAGATCGCACCCATGATGAAGGTGAGGATGAACCAGCCACGGAGCTTCTTCACGTCGCCCCGCTCGGCCGCGAACACGCCGAGCTGACAGGTGAGCGACGAGAGCACCAGGATCGTGGTGTTCGTCGCGGAGAAAGGCACATTGAGGCTTGAAGCCATGTGCTTCCAGTGAGCCGGTCCGGTCACCGACCGGAGGGTGAAGTACATCGCGAAGAGGGCCGCGAAGAACATCAGCTCGGAACTCAGCCAGATGATGGTTCCGACGCTGGTGAGGTTCGGCCGGTTGACCGACGGGTGCGCGTGCCCGGTTTCTACTGTCGTTGCTGTCGCCACGACCGACATTATGTCGGTCGCTTATCTCGCCCTCACTCCGGGGGGTGCCGTTCGGAGTGTTGCTGCCCTCCGAAGCGGTGTTGACGTGGTGTTCATGGGAGTAACATCCGCCCAAACGGCCCCGTCCGTCCTGTCCGTACGACGCCGACGTCGACCCGGAGGAACAATGCAGCCGACCGCCACCGTGCTGGTCTACAGCGACGACTCCAACACCCGCGAGCAAGTACGGCTGGCCACCGGGCGGCGCCCCGCCCCCGACGTGCCCCCGGTGGAGTTCGTGGAGTGCGCCACGC
This sequence comes from Streptomyces sp. NPDC043952, assembly GCF_056435325.1. Classification (NCBI taxonomy): domain Bacteria; kingdom Bacillati; phylum Actinomycetota; class Actinomycetes; order Kitasatosporales; family Streptomycetaceae; genus Streptomyces; species Streptomyces sp. NPDC043952. The sequence goes on along the minus strand of NZ_JBWKES010000004.1, from coordinate 338,960 downwards.
CCGCGGCGGTGCTGCGCGAGCTGGACCGCGGGGGCATCGACGCCTGCGTGCTCGACGGCGAGGCCGTCCCGATGGGCGGCATGGGGATGTGCCGGCAGATCAAGGACGAGGTGTTCCAGTGCCCGCCCGTGCTGCTGCTCATCGGGCGCCCCCAGGACGCCTGGCTGGCCACCTGGAGCCGCGCGGACGCCGCGGTGACCCTGCCGGTGGACCCGGTGGAGTTCGCCGCCTCGCTGGCCGCCCTGCTGCGGAGCAAGAGGCTGGTGAGCGCCTAGCGCGAGGGGGCGCGGGCCGTGCGCCGGCACGGACCCGCGCCCCCTCGGGGCGCTGCTCACACGGCCGCTGGCTGGAGGCGGACCGTGTCCGCGGAGGACTGGCCGTTGGTCTGGGTGCCGGTCAGGGCGGAGCCCGTGCGCCACTTCTTCCAGGTGACGTTCCAGTCGCCGAAACCGTTGCCGAAGGGTTCCATCGGCCGGCCGTTGGAGTTGACGACCCGGACGATGTCCCCCGGATGGATGGTGTCGAAGAACCAGCGCGCGTTGGACGTACTCATGCCGGTGCAGCCGTGGCTGACGTTGGCGTACCCCTGTGAGCCGACCGACCAGGGCGCCGCGTGCACGTACTCGCCGGACCAGGTCACCCGAGTGGCGTAGTACACGGGCAGGTCGTAGTTGTCCCGGCTGCCCTCGGCGATGCCGACGGTGATGCCGCGCATGCGTACGAAGTACTGCTTCTCCAGGACCACCTTGACGCCGTTGCGGGTCTCGTAGCCGGGCTTGCCGGTGGTGACCGGGATGCTGTTGATCACAGCACCGTTCTTGAGCACCGTCATCTCGTGCGCGGAGGCGTCCGTGAGGGCCTCGATGCGGTCGCCCGTGGTCAGCTTCACCGGCTTCGACTTGCCGCCCCACAGCCGGTCGCCGATCTTCACGCCGTCCAGGTTGCTGTGCACCAGGATCGTGGCGTGGGCGGGCCAGTAGTCCTTGGGCCGGTAGTGGAGTTCCTTGTCGCTCACCCAGTACCAGGAGCCGGGCACGGCGGGCACGGAGTCCACCCGCAGGCCGCGCTCCACGACGGCCCGCTGCGCCTTGTCCTTGACCTCCTGGCCGAGTTGGGCGGTGATGATCTGCCCGACGCCGTACTGGCCCGTGTCCGGCCCGAAGGTGACGCCCAGCTGCTTCTTGGCGGTGGGCTGGGTGGTGTCGAAGCTGAGGACCTTGCGGCCGGGCGCCCCGTCCTCGTCCTCGGTGCTCACCGTGACCGTGTAGTGGGCGCTCGCGGCCAGCGGGGAGGTGCTGTGCCAGCGACTGCCGTCGGCGGTGAGTTCGCCCGCCACATAGCGCCCTGTGGAGTCCTGGGCGGTCACGTCGGTGATGCGCCCCTCGTCCTTGACGGTGACCTCCAGGGGCTTGTCCGGGTCGGCCCGCTTGCCCGCCTCGCTGGGCGCGTTGAAGGAGATCAGGCCCGCCGCGTCGTACGGCGTGGCGGACAGGGGATCGCCGTGCGAACCGCAGGCGGTGCTGCCCGCGCCCAGGGCGGTCACCAGCACGGCACAGCTGACGACGGTACGGGTCCGCGGAATGTGGTTCATACGATCACGCTATGAGATGGAGACCCTACTGGCGCGGTAGGTAACCCATACGAGGGAACGACACTCCCGCATCCGAGGGCGCCCCATTCGGACGCCCGAAAAGCCGGGAGCCCGGACCCTCCTGACGGGGGGTCCGGGCTCCCGGAGTGGAACTCGATGTCCTACTGGGTGCGGTTCTCACCGTGGTAGTACTCGAACACCCAGCCGAACAGACCGATCACGATGAACGGCGCGGAGAAGTAGATCAGCCACCAGCCGACCGCGATGCTGAGGAACGCGATCGCACCGCCGAAGCCCAGCATGAGCGGCTGCCAGCTGTGCGGGCTGAAGAAGCCCAGCTCGCCCGCGTCGTCCGCGACATCGGCCTCCTTGTCGTCCTGCGCACCGGCGTCCACCCGGCGGGCGGTGAAGCCCAGGTAGAAGCCGATCATGATCGACAGGCCGAAGGCCAGGAAGAGTGCCGTGGTACCGGCCGGCTCCTTCGACCACACGCCGTACACGACGGCCATGATCAGGATGAAGAAGCTCAGCCAGATGAACATCCGGCCCTGGATCTTCACTTGCCGGCCTCCTTGCTGTCCGCGACGGCAGGCGCGTGACCGGCGTACTCGAGCTGTTCGAGCGCGGCGATCTCGGGGTGGTGCAGGTCGAACGCCGGGGATTCACTGCGGATCCGCGGCAGGGTGGTGAAGTTGTGCCGCGGCGGCGGGCAGGAGGTCGCCCACTCCAGCGAGCGGCCGTAGCCCCACGGGTCGTCCACGTTGACCGGCTTGCCGTACTTGGCCGTCTTCCAGACGTTGTAGAGGAACGGCAGGATCGACAGGCCGAGCACGAACGAACCGATGGTGGAGACCGTGTTCAGCGCGGTGAAGCCGTCGGCCGCCAGGTAGTCGGCGTACCGCCGCGGCATGCCCTCGGCGCCCAGCCAGTGCTGGACGAGGAAGGTGGTGTGGAAGCCGATGAACAGCGTCCAGAAGGTGATCTTGCCGAGGCGTTCGTCCAGCATCTTGCCGGTGAACTTCGGCCACCAGAAGTGGAAGCCGGCGAACATGGCGAACACGACCGTGCCGAAGACCACGTAGTGGAAGTGGGCCACCACGAAGTACGAGTCGGACACGTGGAAGTCCAGCGGCGGCGCGGCCAGGATGACACCGGTCAGACCACCGAACGTGAAGGTGATCAGGAAGCCGGTCGCCCAGAGCATCGGCGTCTCGAAGGACAGCGAGCCCTTCCACATGGTGCCGATCCAGTTGAAGAACTTCACACCGGTCGGCACCGCGATCAGGAAGGTCATGAAGGAGAAGAACGGCAGCAGCACACCGCCGGTGACGTACATGTGGTGCGCCCACACGGTCACGGACAGACCGGCGATGGAGATGGTCGCGGCGATCAGGCCCATGTAGCCGAACATCGGCTTGCGGGAGAAGACCGGGATGATCTCGGAGATGATGCCGAAGAACGGCAGGGCGATGATGTACACCTCTGGGTGGCCGAAGAACCAGAAGAGGTGTTGCCACAGCAACGCGCCGCCATTTGCCGCGTCGAAGACATGCGCACCGAATTTGCGGTCCGCCTCCAGGGCGAACAGCGCGGCGGCCAGCACCGGGAAGGCCAGCAGGACCAGCACACCGGTCAGCAGCACGTTCCACACGAAGATCGGCATGCGGAACATCGTCATGCCCGGAGCGCGCATGCAGATGATCGTGGTGATGAAGTTGACCGAGCCGAGGATGGTACCGAAGCCGGACAGGGCCAGACCCATGATCCACATGTCGGCGCCGGCGCCCGGCGAGCGGACCGCGTCCGACAGCGGGGAGTAGGCGAACCAGCCGAAGTCGGCCGCGCCCTCGGGGGTGAGGAAGCCACCCACCGCGATCGTCGAGCCGAACAGGTACAGCCAGTAGGCGAACATGTTCAGCCGCGGGAACGCCACGTCCGGCGCGCCGATCTGGAGCGGCATGATCCAGTTCGCGAAACCCGCGAACAGCGGCGTCGCGAACATCAGCAGCATGATCGTGCCGTGCATCGTGAACGCCTGGTTGAACTGCTCGTTCGTCATGATCTGCAGGCCCGGACGGGCCAGCTCGGCGCGCATGAGCAGCGCCATGACGCCGCCGATCAGGAAGAACGCGAACGACGTGACGAGGTACATCGTCCCGATCGTCTTGTGGTCGGTGGTCGTCAGCCACTTCACCGCGGAACTGCCGGGCTGCTTGCGCCGAACCGGCTGCTCGTCCACATACGAGCCTTCAGCGGCCGCGGCACCCTGGGGTTCGTTGAGGATGCTCACAGGTTGTTCGTCTCCCGGTTCTTCTCGTGGCTCGTCTGCGCGATGCCGGCGGGAATGTAACCGGTCTGCCCCTTCTTGGCGAGGTCCTTGAGGTGCTGCTCGTACGCCGCCGGGGAGACGACCTTCACGTTGAACAGCATCCGGGAGTGGTCGACGCCGCAGAGCTCGGCGCACTTGCCGAGGAAGGTGCCCTCCTTGTCGGGGGTCACCTGGAAGGCATTGGTGTGGCCCGGAATGACGTCCTGCTTCATGAGGAACGGCACCACCCAGAAGGAGTGGATGACGTCACGCGAGGTCAGGACGAAGCGGACCGTCTTGCCCTTGGGGAGCCAGAGCGTCGGACCAGGGTTGCCGGTCTGCGGGTTGCGCGTGCCCGGAGTGCCGACGTCGTAGACGCCGCCGGCGTGCGCCGGGAAGGCGGCCTTGAACCGGTCGGGGATCGCGGACAGGTTGGTGTCCGTCTTCGCGTCGCCCGAGACACCGGGGACGTTCTCGATGTAGTTGAAGCCCCAGCTCCACTGGAAGCCGACCACGTTGACCGTGACGTCCGGCTTCTTGTCGAGGCTCATGAGCTTCGTCTCGTCCCGTGCCGTGAAGTAGAACAGCACCGAGATGATGATGATCGGGACCACCGTGTACAGGGCCTCGATCGGCATGTTGTACCGGGTCTGCGGAGGTACCTCGACCTTGGTGCGGCTGCGCCGGTGGAACATGGCGCTCCACAGGATCAGGCCCCACACCAGCACGCCGACGGCGAGCGCGGCAGCCCAGGATCCCTGCCACAGGGAGAGGATCCGCGGAGCCTCTTCCGTGGTCGGGGTGGGCATGCCAAGGCGGGGGAAGTCCTTGTATGTGCAACCGGTTGCGGTCGCCAGGACCAGGCCCGCGGTCAGTGCCTGCAGCAGCTTCCGCCGCATCGGGCGCCGCGGCGAGCGGTCGGAGCCGTTGGGACTCACGTAGCGCCTTCCCGAGAGTCTCGCCCGCGCGGTCGGCTGCGGCCTTCTCGCTGGTCGGTCGCCGCCCTGCGTCGGGCAGGGGTTTGGATGTTTATGCGGACCAAACCCTAGCCGACGCCCTCCGGGGGTTCGCGGGGAGGGGGGCATACGCGTCGCGCCTCACTCAGTTGGGGTGTGGATGGGCGCCCAATAGCTCGGGTTGTGGGGGTTTGGGGGGCGGGCGCGGGTGGGCCGCCCCGCGGCGGAGCCGCCCTCGGACGCAGCCCCGCGCCCCCCGGGTGAGGTCGGCTCACCAGCGCTTTAACGTTGGACTGTGGCCTATTTCGACGCGGCTTCCGCCGCTCCCCTCCATCCTGTCGCCCGTCAGGCCCTGTTGGCCGCCCTCGACGACGGGTGGGCGGACCCCGCGCGGCTGTACCGGGAGGGGCGCAAGGCGCGGATGCTGCTGGACGCGGCGCGGGAGGCGGCGGCGGAAGCGGTCGGGTGCCGGGCGGACGAACTGGTCTTCACCTCCTCGGGGACACGGGCCGTACATACGGGCGTCGCGGGGGCGTTGGCCGGAAGGCGGCGGGTGGGACGCCACCTGATCGTGTCAGCGGTCGAACACTCCTCTGTCCTCCATTCGGCGGAACTGTTCGAGGCGGAGGGCGGGTCGGTGAGCCGGGTGCCGGTGCACCGGACGGGCGCCGTCTCCCCCTCGGGCTACACGGACGCGCTGCGCGCCGACACCGCGCTCGCCGTGCTCCAGTCGGCCAACCACGAGGTGGGGACCGCCCAGCCGGTGGCCGAGGTGGCCGAGGTCTGCCGGGCGGCCGGGGTGCCGCTGCTGGTGGACGCGGCGCAGTCGCTGGGGTGGGGGCCGGTCGGGGGCGACTGGTCGCTGCTCGCGGCCAGCGCGCACAAGTGGGGCGGCCCTTCGGGGGTCGGACTGCTCGTCGTGCGCAAGGGGGTGCGGTTCGCCGCCCAAGGCCCGGCGGACGAGCGGGAGTCGGGGCGCGCGCCGGGATTCGAGAACATCCCGGCCGTCGTGGCGGCGGTCGCGTCCCTGCGCGCCGTACGGGCCGAGGCGGCGCGGGAGTCGGTACGGCTGCGGGAGCTGACGGAGCGGATCCGGGCGCGGGTGCCGCGGCTGGTGCCGGACGTGGAGGTGGTGGGCGACCCGGAACGGCGGCTGCCGGGGATCGTCACCTTCTCGTGTCTCTATGTCGACGGGGAGACCTTGCTGCACGAGCTGGACCGCGAGGGCTTCGCCGTCTCGTCCGGCTCCTCCTGCACCAGCAGCACCCTGACCCCGAGCCACGTCCTGAAGGCCATGGGCGTGCTCAGCGAGGGCAACGTCCGTGTGTCGCTGCCGCCGGGCACGGCGGAGGAGGACGTGGAGCGCTTCCTGGCCGTGCTGCCGGGTGTGGTCGCCGGGGTACGGGACAAGCTGGGCGCGCCCGCACCGGGCGCGGTCGCCGAGCCGGGCGCCCTGGTCGTGGACGCCCTCGGCAAGCGCTGCCCCATCCCGGTCATCGAGCTGGCCAGGGTGTTCCCCGGCGTCCCCGTGGGCGGCACCGTCCGCGTCCTCTCGGACGACGAGGCGGCCCGCCTGGACATCCCGGCGTGGTGCGAGATGAGGGGACAGGAGTACGCGGGCGAGGAACCGGCGGAGAAGGGTACGGCGTACCTGGTCCGCCGGCTCAGCTGAACGGCGTCGTCAGCGCAGGTGCTGACGGACCTCGTCGCCCGCCTCGTCGCCGTACGCCTTCACGAACCGCTCCATGAAGTGGCCGCGGCGCAGCTGGTACTCCTGCGTGCCCACGGTCTCGATGACCAGCGTCGCCAGCATGCAGCCCACCTGGGCGGCGCGCTCCAGCGAGACGCCCCAGGCGAGGCCCGACAGGAATCCGGCGCGGAAGGCGTCGCCGACACCGGTGGGGTCGGCCTTGCGCTCCTCCTCCGCGCAGCCGACCTCGATCGGGTCCGCGCCGGCCTGCTCGATGCGCACGCCCCGCGAGCCGAGCGTGGTCACCCGGTGGCCGACCTTCGCGAGGATCTCCTCGTCGGTGAGGCCGGTCTTGGTCTGGATGAGGCCCTTCTCGTACTCGTTCGAGAACAGGTACGTGGCGCCCTCCAGCAGTATCCGGATCTCCTCGCCCTCCATGCGGGCGATCTGCTGCGAGAAGTCGGCGGCGAACGGGATCGAACGGGACCGGCACTCCTCCGTGTGGCGGAGCATCGCCTCGGGGTCGTCGGCGCCGATCAGCACCAGGTCGAGGCCGCCCACCCGGTCGGCGACCGTCTTGAGCTCGATCAGCCGGGCCTCGCTCATCGCGCCCGTGTAGAAGGAGCCGATCTGGTTGTGGTCGGCGTCGGTGGTGCACACGAAGCGCGCGGTGTGCAGGGTGTCGGAGATGCGCACCGACTCGGTGTCGACGCCGTGCCGGTCGAGCCAGGCCCGGTACTCGTCGAAGTCGAAGCCGGCCGCGCCCACCAGGATCGGCCGGGTGCCGAGCTGGCCCATGCCGAAGGCGATGTTGGCGGCGACACCGCCGCGGCGCACGTCGAGGTTGTCGACGAGGAAGGAGAGCGAAACCGTGTGCAGCTGGTCCGCGACGAGCTGGTCGGCGAACCGGCCGGGGAAGGTCATGAGGTGGTCGGTGGCGATGGAGCCGGTGACTGCGATGCGCACGACGGGGATTCTCCTGCGGAATAAGAAGGTGCGCGCGAGAGCGCTCGTGGGAAGGGCGGCGGTAAGAGACAGAGGGCTTCGATGACAGTTCACGCTACCCGGTAAGGAGCGGGCGCTGTAGTTGACGAAACTACCCGATAGTAGATCTTTCTTCGCGACCTCGACCGTGCCTACGGTGCCCTCATGACGAACCTCAAGGGCTCCTCGTCCGCCGGCTCCGGCACTCCCGTCTCCCCCGCTCCCGGTGATCTCGAAGGCGGCCTCGACACCCTGCGCGGCGACTGCGCCCGGATGGCCGAGCGCTGGCCGGCGCCCGCACGCACCGCGCCCCGGCCGGTGCCGCCGTCCCGCATCCGCAAGGTCTCCGTGTCGCAGCGCTCCGTCCGGCTGCTCGACGGCATGTCCGACTACGGCGACTGACCCCCGAGCGATCCCGCTCACCCGAACGGCGTAAGCGCGGGAACCTCCCGCTCCCCTCCCTCGTCCCACCGTCGTCCCCTCACGCGGGGCACGCGGGACACGGACCGGCGAGGAGCGATGCGGTGAACACGGAGCGACCTGAGACCGAGGCACGGGACGGGCAAGAGGCGGTGCGGTCCGGGCGGCGGCGCTCGCGTGCCGTCGTCCTCTCCGTCGCGGCCGCAGTCCTGCTGGTCGGGGGCGGTGGCGCGTACGTCGCGGCGAGCGATGCCCCGAGCGGTCGTACGACCCCCACCGCGGCGGACTCCAGCACTCCCCCGCCGCTCGCCGTGGACGACCTCTCGGACCCGTACGGCGCCCACTACACCGCGTCCGGCGCGCTGCCGAAGGGGCCCGGCTCGGCAGCGGTGTACGGAGCGGGGGCGGGGGTCCGGGAGGAGCAGGTGGTCCGGCTGGCGAGGGCGCTCGGGGTGAGCGGGACGCCGGTGGCCGAGGGGTACGGCTGGCGGATCGGCGGCAAGGACGGCTCCGGGCCGAGTCTCCAGGTGAACCGGGACGCGCCGGGCAGCTGGACCTTCAGCCGGTACGCGCCGGGGACCGACGACTGCGGGAAGGGCCCCCTGTGCGCGCCCGGACCGGTGGGTCCGACCGGGGCGCCGGTGAGCGTGGCGGCGGCCGAGAAGGCGGCGGCGCCCGTGCTGCGGGCGGCCGGGCTGGACGGCGCGCGGACCGACGCGAGCCAGGTGATGGGCAAGCAGCGGGTGGTGACCGCCGATCCGGTGGTGGGCGGGCTGCCCACCACCGGCTGGGCGACGGGGCTGACGATCAGCAGGCAGGGCGAGGTGGTCGGCGGCCATGGCCTGCTGTCGACGCCGGTGAGGGGGGCGTCGTACCCCGTCCTGGACGCGGAGCGGACCCTCGCGCTGATGAACGCGGCACCGAAGGGCGACCACCGGATGGGGCCCGGCGGCTGTCCGGGCCCGGCGCGGTTCGCGACGCGGCTGGAGGGGCCGTGCCAGGCGGCGTCCCCGGCGTCCGGGGCCACGGTCACGGTGGACAAGGCGGTGTTCGGACTGGCCGCGCACCCGGTCGCCGGCCGGCCGGCCCTGGTGCCGTCCTGGCTGTTCGGGACGCGGGGGTCGGGGATGGTGTCGTACCCGGCGATCGACCCCCGCTACCTGACCCCGGCGTCGGCCGGGAACCCGGTCAAGATCACCGGGTACACGGCCGACGGCCGGAACCTCACCGTGAGCTTCTACGGCGGTCTGTGCGCCGACTACACGGCGGCGGCACGGGAGAGCGCCGACCGGGTGACGGTCACGGTCACCGAGCACCGGCAGGAGGGCAGGATCTGCCCGCTGATCGCCAAGGAGTTCAGCCGGACCGTGCGCCTGAAGGCGCCGGTGGACGGCCGGACGGTGGTCGGCGCGGACGGCGCGCGGATCCCGCAGGCCGAGCCGGGCGCGCTGCGGCCGTCGCCGTCCTCCTGAGGCCGCGGTCTCCGACCCGCCGGGTTCCGGCACCGGGCGCGTAGCACTGACGCGTACGACGAAGGCGGCGAGCCCCGCTCACGGGGGCTCGCCGCCTCATGTCTTCTGTTCTTGCTCTCTCCGCTTGAGCGACGGCTCAGCTGAAGGAGTCACCGCAGGCGCAGGAGCCGGTCGCGTTCGGGTTGTCGATCGTGAAGCCCTGCTTCTCGATCGTGTCCACGAAGTCGACGGTGGCGCCGCCCAGGTACGGGGCGCTCATGCGGTCGGTGACGACCTTGACCCCGCCGAAGTCCTTCTCCACGTCGCCGTCGAGCGAGCGCTCGTCGAAGAACAGCTGGTACCGCAGACCGGAGCAGCCGCCGGGCTGAACGGCGACGCGCAGCGCGAGGTCGTCACGGCCTTCCTGGTCGAGCAGGGCCTTGACCTTGGCCGCGGCGGCGTCGGTCAGGATGATGCCGTCGCTGACGGTTGTGGTCTCGTCCGATACGGACATCTACATCTCTCCCGGGTTGTACGGAGACTGCTTGCCGACGAGTGCAACCGGCGCTTCCGCGGATTCATTCCGGGCCGGGCGTCACGTGGTCGCGATTTTGCCTTCTGCCCCTTCATGCTCGCATACGCGCGCGAAGGCGCACAGCGTCCCCGTGGGGGATCCGTGGGGGATCCGTGACCCGTACGGCGGTTCGGGATTCACGTCACATGGACACTATGGCCATCGTCAAACTGACGTGAAGCGTTTATGATAGATAACGTCAGATAGACGAGAAATAGAAAGGGTGCGTGCCGTGACCACCGCCCAGACCCCGGAGCTCGACGTCCAGCCGACTCCGCTCGCCCTGTTGCTGCTCGGCCGCGAGGCCGATCCCAAGAGTGAGCGGGGTGTCGAGTGCCCCGGCGATCTGCCCTCGCCGTCCGACCCCGCCCTGGTCGAGCGCGCCCGCGCCGCCAAGGAGAAGCTCGGCGACAAGGTGTTCGTGCTCGGTCACCACTACCAGCGTGACGAGGTGATCCAGTTCGCCGACGTCACGGGCGACTCCTTCAAGCTGGCCCGCGACGCGGCCGCGCGCCCGGAGGCCGAGTACATCGTGTTCTGCGGTGTGCACTTCATGGCCGAGTCGGCGGACATCCTCACCTCCGACGACCAGAAGGTCGTCCTGCCCGACCTGGCGGCCGGCTGCTCCATGGCCGACATGGCGACGGCGGAGCAGGTCGCGGAGTGCTGGGACGTGCTGACCGAGGCCGGGATATCCGAGCAGGTCGTCCCGGTGTCGTACATGAACTCCTCGGCCGACATCAAGGCGTTCACCGGCAAGCACGGCGGCACCATCTGCACGTCCTCCAACGCCAAGCGCGCGCTGGACTGGGCGTTCGAGCAGGGCGAGAAGGTCCTCTTCCTGCCCGACCAGCACCTCGGCCGCAACACCGCGGTGCGGGACATGGGCATGTCCCTTCAGGACTGCGTCGTCTACAACCCGCACAAGCCGAACGGCGGCCTGACGGCGGACGAGCTGCGCGCCGCGAAGATGATCCTGTGGCGCGGCCACTGCTCGGTGCACGGCCGCTTCAGCCTCGACTCGGTCAACGATGTGCGCGCCCGCATCCCCGGTGTGAACGTGCTGGTCCACCCGGAGTGCAAGCACGAGGTCGTGGCCGCGGCGGACTACGTCGGCTCGACCGAGTACATCATCAAGGCGCTGGAGGCGGCCCCCGCCGGCTCCAAGTGGGCGATCGGCACGGAGCTGAACCTGGTCCGCCGCCTCGCCAACCGCTTCGCCCCCGAGGGCAAGGAGATCGTCTTCCTCGACCGCACGGTCTGCTTCTGCTCCACCATGAACCGCATCGACCTCCCCCACCTGGTCTGGACCCTGGAATCCCTCGCCGAGGGCAACCTGGTCAACCACATCCAGGTCGACAAGGAGACGGAATCCTTCGCGAAGCTGGCACTGGAACGGATGCTGGCGCTGCCGTAGCCGCTGACGGTACGACGCCCTGCGCCTGGTCTCGGCACCGGGGGTGGGGCGTCGCGGGGGGGGCGCTTGTCCGGGCCGGCTTGTTCGGTTGGGCTCGTTCGGTCCGGAGATCACGCGACTGAGGAGCTGCACTTCGGCGGCAGCGCGGCGCGGGGCCGTGACGGGCGGGCGGCGATCTGGTGTTGCAGTCAGTCCCTTTCGTCCGCGGCGACTGACTCCGGTCGACTGGACGCCTGGAACTGGCCTGTACGACTCGAAGTCTACGGGGTATGGCAACGCCGCTGGTCACGGAGCTCACGGCGAACGCGGCGCGGCACGGGCAGCGGCCGACGACACAAAAAGCGTGTCGTGCGAGCTCCTGCTCAAGCGACGCCGGCTGCGGCGCCGACTCGAACGCGTGGCGGCATACGGCGAGGGGGACGTCGGGCCTTCGCGGGGGATGAGGATGTCCCACACGACACCCAGCACGATGCTTCACTGCGCCCACGGACTCCACCGCAGCCTGACCGACCGACCAGTGCGGGGACTCCAACGCTGTGCGCCGGTACCTGCGGTACGACGCCCCCCAGTAACTGGACGCGATGGAACGGCTGTTGAGATGCGCCCTGCTCCCGACACGAACCAGGTCTAGCATCTACACAACACTGACCAAGCAACCCCGAAAAACCCGAAATGCCCCCTTCTCAAGAAGCAAACAATTCCCCCTCCCCCACCCACTAAAACCCCAGCTCACGCCCGTGCTCCCCGCGCCTGCGGGGGTGGTCCCTCGGCCCTCGCGCGCACCCTCGCGGGGCACGAGTGCTCCCCGCGCCTGCGGGGGTGGTCCCGACACCCAGAGGTCCCTGCGCGCCGGGCACCTGTGCTCCCCGCGCGTGCGGGGGTGGTTCCTTGCCCTCCCCGCGCAGGGCGGGGCCGCCCCGGTGCTCCCCGCGCGTGCGTGGGTGATCCCTGGTAGACGACACGGCGGGCCTGAAGACGATGTGGTCCCCGCGCCTACGGGACCCCGTAGTTCCGCAGATTCGCCCAAGTAGGCATGTCGCGCACGCCCCCACCCGCTAATTTCGGGTTTTGAGGAATGGCTGCACACCCTCCGAACGGCGTTGTAGCGTGGGGTCGTTCGGTCAAAACGTGGGGGTGGACGGGCCGGAGTGGTGCGTGTTCACAAATAGAACATAGGCCCGGCGCTTGCCAAGGACGGATACGGTCAGGGCAGGGACATCCTCATCTCACCAGTGAGTACGAAGAAAAGCCGCCGCTTCCCTGTCCCGACCGTAATCGGCAGCCGCTCGGTTCGCTCTGGCGGCTGCGGGAAACACCGGCCCGTACAGCCCCGCCTCGTACACACCCTGGGCTCGGCTCGGTGTCGTACTGATTGCGCTGGTCGGCCTGGCTGTATGCAAAAGCCGCCCCGACTAAGAGCCGACGCGCCAAATCCTCGGGCAATAGTTCGGCGTAGTTCGGCCATTCCACACAGGCAGGGAGAGCATGACCAACGCGGAATTCACTCCGCCCAGGGCGGAAATCGTATTCACCAGCGGTCAGTTATCCGCGCCCGCCCGATCCGCCTGGGCGAAACACGATCAGAAGTCCGGTGGTTGGCTTCCCCTGTGGCGGCACATGGCGGACAGCGCGGCTGTTGCCGGGCGGTTGTGGGAGCAGTGGGTGCCGCGGTCGATCAAGGAGTTGGTGGGGGAGGCGCTGCCCGCGGGGGACGCGGACGCGCGCAGGCTTGTGACGTTCCTCGCCGGTGTGCACGACGTCGGCAAGGCCACCCCGGCCTTCGCCTGTCAGGTCGAGGCCCTGGCCGGGCGGATGCGCGACGAGGGGCTCGACATGCCGACCGCCCGTGAGTTCGGGCAGGATCGGCGGATCGCGCCGCACGGGCTGGCCAGCCAGTTGCTGGTGCAGGAGTGGATGGCCGAGCGGTACGGGCTCCGCAGCCGGGTCTCCGGGCAGTTCGCGGTCGTCGTCGGCGGCCACCACGGCACGTACCCCGATCACCCGCACATCCACGATCTGCAACTGCGCCCGCATCTGCTGCGGCACCACGGCCCGAGCGAATCGGTCTGGCGCAAGGTCCAGTCCGAGTTGATGGATCTCTGTGCCGCCTCGGCGGGGGTGACGGACCGGCTGCCGCAGTGGGCCGGGGTCCGGCTGCCCCAGCCGGCGCAGGTCGCGCTGACGGCCGTCGTGATCCTCTCCGACTGGATCGCCAGCTCCGCCGAGTTGTTCCCCTACGATCCCGAGACCTGGCAGCCTCTCGGCCCGCGGGGCGAGCGGCGCCGGCTCACCGCGGCCTGGGCCGGGCTCGACCTGCCCCGGCCCTGGTCACCCCGTGAACCGGAAGGAACCGCCGAGGAGTTGTTCCAGCAGCGGTTCGCGGGACTGGAGGACGCGGTGATCCGGCCGGTCCAGAGCGAGGCCGTGCGGATGGCCCGCTCCATGCCCGCGCCGGGCATGCTGGTGATCGAGGCGCCCATGGGCGAGGGCAAGACCGAGGCGGCACTGGCCGCGGCAGAGATCCTGGCCGCCCGGTCGGGCGCCGGTGGTGTGCTTCTGGCGTTGCCCACACGGGCGACGGGGGACGCCATGTTCCCCCGGTTCCTGGACTGGCTGGAGCATCTGCCCGAGGGGGAAGAAGGCGGAGACGGCCGGCGTTCCGTCGTACTCGCGCATGCCAAAGCGGCTCTCAACCACGTCTGGGCGGGGCTGCTGCGGGAGGGGCGGCGGGCCATCGTCGCCGTCGAGCCCGACGGGCGTGAGGGAGAGGGAAGGGAGAGGGCCGGCGTCCGGGGGGACAAGGAGGCCGGGTTTCATGCTCACCAGTGGCTGCGGGGGCGCAAGAAGCAGCTGCTGGCCTCCTTCGCGGTAGGGACCATCGACCAAGTGCTGTTCGCCGGGCTGAAAAGCCGTCACCTGGCGCTGCGGCACCTCGCGGTGGCGGGCAAGGTCGTCGTGATCGACGAAGTGCACGCGTATGACGCGTACATGGGGCGGTACCTGGACCGAGTGCTGGAGTGGCTGGCGGCCTACCGGGTTCCGGTCGTCCTGCTGTCCGCGACGCTGCCGGCCGACCGCAGGCGCGCACTGGTGACCGCGTACGCCGGTGCCGCGGACGCCGGTGCCGCGGACGCCGGTGTCCCCGTCCCCGGTGCCCCGGACTCCGGCTCCCCCCACGGGGATTCCCCCACGAGCGACGACGGCTATCCCCTGATCACCGCCGCGGCCCCCGGCCACCCGGTACGTACCGCCTGCCCTCCCGCCGCCTCGGGCAGGCAGGTGGCGGTGGCCCTGGAGCGGATGGACGACGACGTGACCGCATTGGCCGACTGGCTGGATCGCGAACTGGCGGACGGTGGCTGCGCGTTGGTCGTGCGCAACACGGTGGACCGGGTACTGGAAGCCGCCGACGCGCTGCGCGCGCGGCTGGGCGGCGAGGTCACCGTCGCGCACTCCCGCTTCCTCGCCGCCGACCGCGCGGCCCTGGACGCGGACCTGGTACGGCGGTTCGGTCCCGACGGCGGTCGACGGCCGCACCGGCACGTCGTGGTCGCCAGTCAGGTGGCGGAGCAGTCGCTCGACATCGACTTCGATCTGCTGGTCACGGATCTGGCCCCGGTCGACCTCGTGTTGCAGCGGATGGGCCGCCTGCACCGGCACCCGCGGAGCCGGCCCGCCCACCTGACGCGGGCGCGCTGTCTCATCACCGGGGTGGAGTGGGGTTCGAATCCGCCACGTCCCGGTGACGGCACCCGCGCGGTCTACCGCAGTGAGTACATGCTGCTGCGCTCGCTGGCCGTGCTCGGCCCGTACCTCGACGGCCGGACGCTGGAGCTGCCCGGCGCCATCAGCTCACTGGTCCAAGCCGCCTACGGGCACGAGCCGGTCGGTCCGGTCGAGTGGGCAGCGCAGTTCGACACGGCGCGCGCCGAGCACGACCATCTGCTGGACCAGAAGCGGCACAAGGCGGAGGCCTTTCTGCTCGGCCCGGCCCGGCGCGCCGGGCGGCCGGTGTACGGGTGGCTCGCGGCTGGGGCCGGTGATGCGGACGACAGCCCGGCGGGGCGCGCGCAGGTGCGTGACGGCGAGGAGACGCTGGAGGTGCTGGTCGTCCAGCGGCAGACCGACGGCCGTCTGACGACCGTGCCCTGGCTGGACGACGGCCCGGACGGCCGGCGGGGCGGCCTGGACCTGCCGGTCGACTTCGTGCCCGGTCGCCGGGCCTGTGAGGCGGTGGCGGCGAGCGCACTCACGCTGCCGGGCCGTTTCAGCAAGCCGTGGACGATCGACCGGACCAAGTCGCACATGATCGACCGGACCATTGCCGAACTTGAGCAGTTCATGGTCCCTGCGTGGCAGGTAAAGGAATGTCCTTGGCTGGCTGGTGAGCTGATCCTCGTTCTGGACCCGAATTGTCAGACCCGTCTGGCAGGCTTCGTACTCACCTACAGCCGTGCCGACGGGCTGCGGGTCACGTCTGCTGACGCGCCCGCGCCCGCCCGGAGCGGCGAGGGGCGGCCGGCGATCGGTTCGGACGCGGGGCGTTCGGGCGCGGAACGTTCGGGCGCGGAACGTTCGGGTGCGGAACGTTCGGGTGCGGAACGTTCGGGTGCGGAACGTTCGGGCGCGGGACGTTCGGGTGCGGAACGTTCGGGCGCGGGACGGAGTTCCGGCGGGGGCCGGAAGGGGGAAGGGGGCGGCCAGGATGAGCGTGGTGGGCGGTCGGCCGGGGCGGTCGCGGTGGTGAGCGAGGAGACCACGGCGAGGCCGGGGCCGCCGTCGTTCGACCTGGTCGCCGAGCCGTGGCTCCCGGTGCAGCGCGGTGACGGCACGACCGGCGTGGTCTCCCTGCTCGGACTCTTCGAGCAGGCGGACTCCCTGCGGGGGCTGGTCGGTGATGTGCCCACCCAGGAGATGGCGCTGTTACGGCTGCTCCTCGCGATCCTGTACGACGCCCTGGACGGCCCGGCGGAGGTGGAGGACTGGGAGGATCTGTGGCTGTCGGCCGATCCCTTCGCCGCCGTGCCCGAGTACCTCGCGCGGTACCGGGACCGCTTCGACCTGTTCGCCGCGGACCGGCCCTTCTACCAGGTCGCGGGCCTGCGGACGGCGAAGGACGAGATCGCTCCGCTGAGCCGGATCGTCGCGGACGTCCCGGTGGGCGAGCCCCTGTTCGCGATGCGCCGTCCCGGTGTCGGCTCCCTGTCGTACGCGGAGGCCGCCCGGTGGCTGGTGCACGCGCACGCCTTCGACACCTCCGGCATCAAACCGGCCCTGCTGGGCGACGACCGGGGCAAGGCGGGAAAGGTCTACCCGCTGGGGGTGGGCTCGCTGGGCAGCCTCGGCGGGGTGTTCGCCGAGGGCGCCACGCTCCGGGAGACCCTGCTGCTCAACCTGATCGCCCTGGAAGAGGTGGAGGGCTGGGGGGCGGACGGCCCGGCCGGCCGGGACGTGCCGGTATGGCGGCGCGAGCACGCCCCCGGCGCCGGACCGCGCGAGGACGGCGGCAAAACCGCCTGCCCGCAAGGGCTCCGGGACCTGTACACCTGGCAGTCGCGCCGGATCCGGCTGCACGCGGAGAACGGCGCCGTGACGGGCGTGGTCCTCGGCTACGGCGACCCGCTCGCGATGAGCGCCCCCTGGAAGACCGAGCCGATGTCCAGTTGGCGGCGCAGTGAGACACAGGAGAAGAAGCAGGGCCGCGTCCCCGTCTACACGCCGCAGCGGCACCAGCCGGACAGAGCGGCCTGGCGGGGGCTGGCCGCCCTGCTCCCGGCCCGGCGGCAGTCCTCGGACGGGGAAAGGCGCGGCGAGCCCGAGCGCGAGCTGCCCTCCGGCATCGCCCGCTGGTTCACGCACATGATCACCGTCGGCGAGTTGCCCCTGGGAGCCCTGGTACGGCTGCGTCTCGTGGGCGCGGTGTACGGCACCCAGCAGTCGGTGGTGGACGAGATCGTGGACGACTCCGTGGTCCTGCCCGTGATCACCCTGCACGCGGCGAACCCGGTCTTCGGCGCGGCGGCGGTCGACGCCGTCGAGGACGCGGAGGGCGCCGTCAAAGCTCTCGGCGGTCTGGCCGGTGATCTGGCCCGCGCCGCCGGCACGGATCCCGCCACGCCGGTGTCCGCCGCCCGTGACCTGGGTTTCGGTGCCTTGGACGGACCGTACCGGGCCTGGCTGAAGGGTCTGCTGTCCTTCCCCGACCTGGAGACGGCACGGCGTGCGTGGCGGACCACGGTGCGCCGCCAACTGCTCAGGCTCGGCCGGCAGGTGCTCGACGACGCGGGTCCGGCCGCGGACGAGGGCCGTCCGATCACCGTTCCGGGCGGCGGTACGCGGCTGATGGACGCCGGTCGCGCCGAGCAGATCTTCCTCATCCGGCTCGACAGGGTGCTGGGGCCACCGAGGGAAGCGGGCACCGCCACGGCCGCGCGTCCGCTTCCGGCGGGCATGGGAGCCGACGGCCACGACCTCACCGGGAGCACATCATGACCAGCGGAACCGCAGGTACCGACCGCCCCGCGGGGCAGCGCGAGCAGCACGCCCCTTCTCTTGTCCGGTCGGCCACCGCACGCACGGTCAACCGTCTTCAGGGCGGTTACCGCAAGGACAGCCCGGCGGCCGTGGCCGCGGTGGCGCGGTTGCGGCGCGAGGCCGGCCGGGACGTCCACGCCTCGCCCACCGGCTGGGGGCTCGATCATCTGGAAGCGCTCACCGAGCTCCGCATGCGCAAGACCGCGGAGGGCGACGACCTTGCGCCTCATCTGGTGGCGGGAGGGACGCGGCACCAGGAGGCGCGCGAGGACCGTGAGGATCGCGCGGTCCATCTCGCCGTGACGCTCTGGGCGGTGCACCAGCAGTCGCTGCGGGACGAGCCGATGCACGTACCGGGCTGGTCGCTGGGCCGGGCCGTACGACGGCTGGCGGAGGCGAAGTCCTCGGGGGCCGGCCTGCCCGCACAACGAGCGGATGGCGAGGAGGGGCAGGGAGGCGCCGGGCACATCCCGGTCGAGGAGGTGAGTGCCGCCGTTCGCCAGCGGTTCGTGCGGATCGGCACGTCGTCCGATCTGGAGACGCTGGGCCGCCGGTTGCGCGAGATGGTGCTGCTGCTGCGCGACGCCCGCATTCCGCTGGACTACGGCGACCTCGCCGACCAGATCCACCGCTGGCAGTACGAGTCGGGCCGGGCCGAGGTCAGGCGTCGCTGGGGCCGGGACTTCCACCGGGTGCACCGGAGCGGCCGGCGTGCGGCGGAAGCCACCGGACCGGGCGACGGGGCGAGCCAGTCCGCCGACTCTTCCTTCTCCGTCCCCGAGTCCCCGGCCGTGGACGCGGACTGACCGCCCGCGCACCGCACCGCACACGCTTCGCCCGAGAAGATCGGAATCACCATGACCCGAACCATCCTCGACATCCATGTCCTTCAGGTCGTCCCGCCGAGCAATCTCAACCGCGACGACACGGGGACTCCCAAATCGGCCTACTACGGCGGCGTGCGGCGTGCGCGGGTGTCCAGTCAGGCCTGGAAGCGGGCCACGCGCACCGCGTTCGGGAAGCTGCTGCCGCCGGAGGCACTCGGCGTCCGCACCAAGAGGATCGCCGAGGCGCTGGCCGACCGCATCGTCGACCGGCGTGAGTCGCTGGCGCCCGTCGCGGTCCAGTTGGCCGCCGAGACGCTGAAGGTGGCGGCGGGGATCAAGGTCGAGGTGCCGAAGCGAAGGGCGAAGAACGAAGACGAAGAATCGGCCGCGCCCGAGTCGTCGTACCTGATGTTCCTGAGCAGCAGGCAG
The DNA here is from genome assembly GCF_056435325.1 of Streptomyces sp. NPDC043952. Taxonomy (NCBI): domain Bacteria; kingdom Bacillati; phylum Actinomycetota; class Actinomycetes; order Kitasatosporales; family Streptomycetaceae; genus Streptomyces; species Streptomyces sp. NPDC043952. The sequence continues at coordinate 319,779 of NZ_JBWKES010000004.1, read as the reverse complement.
CTGGACGCCCTCGCCGAGGTGGCGATCGAGGGCAGCGGCCCCGAGGGGGATCCCAAGGTCTTGCAGACCTATCTGAAGGACAAGGAGAACAAGGCCAGGGCACGGCAGGCGGTGGACTCCCGGCACTCGGTGGACATCGCCCTCTTCGGACGCATGGTCGCCGACGCCGCCGACCTCAATGTGGAGGCGGCCGCGCAGGTGGCTCACGCGATCAGCGTGCACAAGTCGGAGATCGAGTCCGATTACTACACCGCCGTGGACGACCTCAGCGGCCCGGAGGAACCCGGCGCCGGCATGATCGGGACCATCGACTTCAACTCGGCGACTCTCTACCGCTACGCCGCCGTGGACGTGGACGAGCTGACCCGCAATCTGGGGCTCGGGCTGCGGGCGGACGACTCGCCCAGCGCCCCGGTGGAGAAGGCGGTCGCGGCCTTCCTCGACGCCTTCGTCACCTCCCTTCCCACCGGGAAGATCAACACCTTCGGGAACCACACCCTGCCCTCCGCGGTGATCGTGCGGCTGCGCGACCGCCGACCGGTGAGCTTCGTCGGCGCGTTCGAGAAGCCTGTGCCGCAGGGGCCGGAGGGCGGGTATCTCCAGGAGAGCTGCCGCAGGCTCGCCGCGTATGTGCCCGAACTGGAGGAGCAGTACGGCATCGAGGCGCCCGAGCACAGCTGGGTGTTCCGCGTGGGCGACGAGACGGAGGTGCTCGAACCGCTGGGCCGCCGGGTGTCGTTGGACGCCCTCGTGCGGGAGGTGCAGGAGGCGGTGGCGGCGCGGGTGACCGCCGGAGCGGGCGTATGACGGTGTTGCTGCTGCGGCTCGCCGGTCCGTTGCAGGCCTGGGGTTCGGCCGCCCGCTTCGCCCGCCGCAGCACGGAGAACGCCCCCACCAAGAGCGGTGTGCTCGGGCTGCTCGCCGCCGCCGAGGGCCGCCCTCGCGGTGCGGACCTCACCGACCTGGCCGCCCTGCGGTTCGGCGTGCGCGTCGACCAACCCGGCTCCCGGCTACGGGACTTCCACACCGCCCACCACGGGGACTCCGGCAAGTCGATGCCGTTGTCCGAGCGGTTCTATCTCGCCGACGCGGTCTTCGTCGCGGGGGTCGAGGGGGACCCCGCGCTGCTGGACCGCCTGTACGAGGCCGTGCGCGCCCCGCGTTTCCTGCCGTACCTCGGCCGGCGCTCCTGTCCCCCGGCCCGGCCACTCGACATGGGCCGGCCGTTGCCGGGGCCGGGCCTGGAGGAGGCGCTGCGCGGCGCGCCCTGGCAGGCGGCGCCCTGGTACCGCGAGCGCATCGGGCAGGCCACGCAGGAGCGCGGGCGGGCCGGGTGCGCAGTGCAGGACCCGGACGGTCCCCCGCCCCCGGTGGCCGTGGATCTCCTGCTCGACTGTCCGCCGGGCGAGGTCCCGCATCTGTCGCTCCGGGACACCCCGTTGAGCTTCGACCCCCGCCACCGGCGGTACGGGCCCCGCGGGGTGGTCACCTCCCTCACCGATCCGCGGGGGCGCCCCGCCGACGGCGCTCCCGTCCCCGAGCACGACCCGACCGTCCTCCTCCGCTCCCTCGATCCCACCGCGAGTACCAGCACGGCAGAGCACCGTCCGAGGAACCGCTGATGTACCTGACCCGCTTCCGTATCAACACCGCCCGGCCCGGCGCTCGTCGGCTGCTGGGGTCACCGCACTTCATGCACGGAGCCGTGAACATGTCCTTCCCGGAGGTTCCGCCTCGCGGCGAAGGCGGGCCACGGGTCCTGTGGCGCGTGGACCCGGCCGCCGGCGGACGCGCCGACCTGTTCATCGTCAGCCCGAGCCGGCCCGACCTCACGCACCTCGTGGAACAGGCGGGGTGGCCGCACGCCGGGGAACCGGGCTGGACGACCTTCGACTACCGGGGACTGCTCGACCGTCTCACCGTCGGCAGCACCTGGGCGTTCCGGCTCACCGCGAATCCGGTGCACTCCATCCGCAGGCCGCAGGACGCCAGGGAGACACCAACGAAAAGAGCCGCGCACGTCACCCCGCGTCACCAGATCGGCTGGCTGCTCGGCCGGCAGCAACGGGCCGGTTTCGAGGTGCTGCGCACGCCCGTCGGACGCCGGCTGACCGAACACGGCGACGAACACGAAGTCGTCGTGCACGACAAGACGCCCACTCGGTTCGGCAAGTCCGACGGTACGGCGCACGGCGGGCGGCGTCAGGTCGACTTCACCCGCGTCACCTTCGACGGCCGGCTGCGCGTCACGGACGCCGAGGTGTTCCGCCGTACGCTCACGCACGGGCTGGGCAAGGCCAAGGCGTACGGCTGCGGGCTGATGACCCTCGCGCCGGTGCGGGCGTCATGACCACCGTCAGCCGCCGCGGCGCGTCCACTCCACGGGAGCTCACCCGCGCCGGTGACCGGATCTCCTTCATCTACCTGGAGCGCTGCACGGTCCACCGGGAGGACAACGCGATCACCGCGACGGACGCGGACGGGGTCACCCACATCCCGTCCGCGACCATCGGGACGCTTCTCCTCGGCCCCGGCACCCGGCTGACCCATCAGGCGATGTCCGTGCTCGGGGAGTGCGGGGCCGGGGTGGTGTGGGTCGGCGAGCAGGGAGTGCGTTTCTACGCCGGCGGGCGGGCCCTCACCCGCTCCTCCCACCTCGTCGAGGCACAGGCGACGGCCTGGGCGAATCGCCGTACGCGGCTCGATGTCGCGCGGGCCATGTACCGGATGCGCTTCCCCGAGGACGATCCGTCCGGTCACACCCGGCAGGAACTCCTCAGCATGGAGGGGCGGCGGGTGAAGGAGTGTTACCGCCGCGAGTCGGCCCGTACGGGGGTGCCGTGGCGGCGGCGTGACTACCACCACGGGGACTTCGCGGCGGGCGATGCGGCCAATCAGGCCGTGACCGCGTCCGCGCAGTGCATGTACGGAGTGGCCCATGCCGTGGTGGCTGCGCTCGGCTGCGCACCGGGGCTGGGGTTCGTGCACTCCGGGCATGAGCGCTCGTTCGTCCTGGACATCGCCGATCTCTACAAGACGGAGATCGGGATTCCGGCCGCGTTCGACGCGGCGGCCGAGGGCGAGGAGGACGTGGCGACGCGCACCCGGCGGGCGCTGCGCGACCGCATCAACTCCGCGGGCCTGCTCGACCGTTGCGTACGGGATGTCAAGGACCTCCTCCTCGGTCAGACCGGCCTCTGCGAGCCCGAGGGGGCGGCCGACCGGGTGTGCCTCCAGTCGGACGGGGGCCGGCTGGTCGAGGCCGGCCGCAACTACGACGGTCCCGCCGGCGCCGGTGAGGAGCCCATCTGGTGACGGTCATCGTCCTCGCCAACTGCCCGGCAGGCCTGCGGGGTTTTCTGACCCGGTGGCTGCTGGAGGTCTCTCCCGGCGTCTTCCTTGGCTCACCCTCGGCGCGGGTGCGGGACATCCTGTGGGACGAGGTGCGCGAGTACCGGGGCAAGGGCCGCGCTCTGCTCGCGTACCAGACGGACAACGAACAGGGCTTCACCTTCGCGACCCACGAACACGCCTGGCACCCCACCGACCACGAAGGCCTCACCCTCCTCAAACGCCCCTCACCCCACTCCCCGACCACCGGCAACCCATCACCGCGCCAAGGCTGGAGCAAAGCCGCCAAAAGACGCCGCTTCGGAAACCCCTGACCGAAATGCCCGTTTCCCCAAAACCGAGGAACACGGCTCACCCCACCAACTAAACGCCCAGCTCACGAACTGTGATCCCCGCGCGTGCGGGGGTGGTCCCGTGATCGTGGCGTGGATTTTCCAACTGACCAGGTGATCCCCGCGCGTGCGGGGGTGGTCCCCAGCTGAGTGCGGACTCTGCTGGGGATGGGGTGTGATCCCCGCGCGTGCGGGGGTGGTCCCAGGGTCCCCGTGGCCAGTGCCACGGTGAGGCTGTGATCCCCGCGCGTGCGGGGGTGGTCCCTGATCCAGGTAAGGAGGTCGGCGCGGGTGGAGGTGATCCCCGCGCGTGCGGGGGTGGTCCTCCTGCGCGCCCTCTCCGTCGGCCTGTCCCTCCGTGATCCCCGCGCGTGCGGGGGTGGTCCCGCCAGCGCCCGAACCGTTCGGACGAAACTCCGGTGATCCCCGCGCGTGCGGGGGTGGTCCCTCCCAGCTCGTACAGGAGGCCAGGCAGGTGTGGTGATCCCCGCGCGTGCGGGGGTGGTCCCGACGCAGGCGGTGACGATCCGGTTCCGCTCCGGTGGTGGTCGCGCCGGGCGGGAGTGGTCCGCGTGGCTGCGGGGGCCAGGTGATGGATTCTTCGGTGGTGGGGCCGGGGGTCGTACTGTTCCTCTCGTGGGCACTCTCGAACGCGCTCGTTGCGAGCTCAAGGCGCACCCGCTCGCGCTCGACGCGGCGCTCGCCGCGGCCGTTCTCGTCTGTATGGTCGCCGGGTCCTTCGCCGCTCCGCAGGATGGTGACGGCGTCAGCTGGGGGGTCCGGGCGCCCGCTGCACTCAGTCTGCTGCTCATGCTGCTCGCCGCCGTCGCGCTCGTCTTCCGGCGCCGTGCCCCCCGTACCGTGCTCGCCCTCACCGGCACCCTCTCCGTCGTGGAGTGCGTCACCGGGGATCCGCGTGCGCCCGTCACGATGTCCGCCGTCGTCGCCCTCTACACCGTCGCCGCCACCACCGACCGCACCACCACCTTCCGCGTCGGCCTGCTCACCATGACCGTGCTGACCGGCGCCGCGATGCTCGCCGGCCCGCTGCCCTGGTACGCGCAGGAGAACCTGGGCGTCCTCGCCTGGACCGGCATCGGTGCCACCGCGGGGGACGCGGTCCGCAGTCGCAGAGCCGTCGTACGGGCCATCCGGGAACGCGCCGAACGCGCCGAGCGCACACGGGAGGAGGAGGCCCGTCGCCGGGTCGCCGAGGAGCGCCTGCGCATCGCCCGCGACCTGCACGACGTCGTCGCCCACCACATCGCCCTGGTCAATGTGCAGGCCGGCGTCGCCGCGCACGTCATGGACAAGCGCCCCGACCAGGCCAAGGAGGCCCTCGCCCACGTCCGCGAGGCCAGCCGCAGCGCGCTCAACGAGTTGCGCGCCACCGTCGGCCTGCTGCGTCAGTCCGGCGACCCGGAGGCGCCCACCGAACCCGCCCCCGGCCTCAGCCTCCTCGACGAGTTGGCCGGCACCTTCCGCAGCGCCGGGCTGCCCGTGCAGGTCGCCCGTGCCGACCAGGGGACCCGGCTCCCGGCGGCCGTGGACCTCGCGGCCTACCGGATCGTCCAGGAGGCGCTGACCAACGTCCGCAAACACGCGGGCGCGGACGCGCGGGCCGAGGTGAGCGTCGTACGCGTGGGAGGAGACATCGAGATCACGGTCGTGGACGACGGCACCGGCAGCCACGCCGAGAACCGCGAGCGCGCCCCCGAGTCCGGCGGTGGGCACGGACTCCTCGGCATGCGCGAGCGCGTCAGCGCCCTCGGCGGCACCCTCACCACCGGCCCCCGCTACGGCGGCGGCTTCCGCGTCCATGCGATCCTGCCGGTCAGCACCACCGACACCCGCATCGACGGCCGTACGACGGCACCGGGGGAGCCCGTATGACGATCCGTGTCCTGCTCGCCGACGACCAGGCCCTGCTGCGCAGCGCGTTCCGGGTGCTGGTCGACTCCGAGCCGGACATGGAGGTGGTGGGCGAGGCGTCCGACGGCGCGCAGGCGGTCCTGCTGGCCAGGGAGCGGCGCCCCGACGTCGTCCTCATGGACATCCGCATGCCCGGCACCGACGGGCTCGCCGCCACCCGGCTGATCAGCGAGGACGCCGAGCTGACGCACGTCCGCGTGGTCATCCTGACCACCTTCGAGGTGGACGACTACGTCGTCCAGTCGCTGCGCGCCGGCGCCTCCGGCTTCCTCGGCAAGGGCAGCGAACCCGAGGAACTGCTCAGCGCCATCCGGATCGCCGCGGCCGGCGACGCCCTGCTCTCCCCGGCCGCAACCAAGGGCCTGATCGCCCGCTTCCTCGCCCAGGGCGACGGCGACGACGGCCGCGCGCCCGTCGGCTCCGAGCGGCTCGGCACGCTCACCGTCCGCGAGCGCGAGGTCCTCGTCCAGGTCGCCGGCGGGCACTCCAACGACGAGATCGCCGAACGCCTCGCGGTCAGCCCGCTGACGGTGAAGACGCACGTCAACCGGGCCATGGCGAAGCTCGGCGCCCGCGACCGGGCCCAGCTCGTGGTCATCGCGTACGAGTCCGGGCTGGTCCGGCCGCGGGTGGACTGATCTCCACCCGCACACCCGCACGTCTCCACCCGCGCCCCCGTACGTCTCCACCCGCCTGTACTGCGCGCGGAGTAGGAGCCGGGTAAGGAAACGGGACCTGCGGCCTACGGACCGGGCCTCCCCGATGGCCGAGGGTGGTGGTGGGGTGGACGCCCACGGGCGTCCCGCCCTCGCTGTCCTGCCGCTTCCTTTGTGTCCTCCGTGAACGGAAGCGCTTCTGCCGCTCACAGAAGAGAGACCCACACCCATGTCCTGGCTGTCCAGATTCAGCCTCGCCCAGCGGGCCCTCATCGGCCTGGTCTCGATCGTCGCCCTGGTCTTCGGCGCGATCGCGATACCCCAGATCAAACAGCAGCTGCTGCCCACCATCGACCTGCCCATGGTGTCGGTGATCGCGCCGTACCAGGGTGCCGCGCCCGACGCGGTCGAGAAGCAGGTGGTCGAGCCGATCGAGGACGGCCTCCAGGGCGTCGACGGCGTCACCTCGGTCACCTCCACCGCGGGCGAGGGCAACGCCGTGATCATGGCGTCCTTCGACTACGGCAACGACACCAAGCAGATCGTCGCCGATGTGCAGCAGGCCGTGAACCGGGCCCGCAACCAGCTGCCGGCCGGGGTCGATCCGCAGGTGATCTCCGGTTCCACCGACGACATGCCGACCGTGGTGCTCGCCGCCACCTCCGACAAGGACCAGCAGGCGCTCGCCGACCAGCTCGACAAGACGGTCGTACCGGCGCTGAAGGACATCGACGGCGTCGGCCGCGTCCAGGTCACCGGCGTCCGCGACCTCCAGGTCACCGTCACCCCCGACAACGCCGAGCTGGCGCAGGCCGGCCTCACCCCCGCCGCCCTCGCCCAGGCGCTCCAGGCGGGCGGCGCGAGCGTCCCGGCCGGCTCCTTCGACGAGAACGGCGCCAACCGCACCGTCCAGGTCGGCGGCGGCTTCACCACGCTGGCGCAGATCAGGGACCTCCCCGTCACCGGCGCGGCCGGGCACAAGGCCGTACGCGTCGGTGAGGTGGCCACCGTGAAGGAGCAGCCGGCCCCGGCCGACTCCCTCACCCGCACCGACGGCAGGCCCAGCCTCGCCGTCAACGTGACCATGGACCACGACGGCAGCGCCGTGACCATCTCCAAGGCGGTCAAGGACAAGCTGCCCGGACTGCGCGCGCAGCTCGGCACCGGCGCGAAGCTGACCGTCGTCAGCGATCAGGGTCCGGCCGTCTCCAAGTCCATCAAGGGCCTGACCACCGAGGGCGCGCTCGGCCTGCTTTTCGCGGTGCTGGTCATCCTCCTCTTCCTGGCGTCGCTGCGCTCGACGCTGGTGACCGCGGTCTCCATCCCGCTGTCCGTCGTCCTCGCGCTGATCGTGCTGTGGGTCGGCGGCCTGTCCCTGAACATGCTCACGCTCGGCGCGCTGACCATCGCCATCGGCCGGGTCGTGGACGACTCGATCGTGGTCCTGGAGAACATCAAGCGGCATCTGGGCTACGGCGAGGAGCGCCGGTCGGCGATCATCGAGGCGGTGCGCGAGGTGGCCGGCGCGGTCACCTCCTCCACCCTGACCACGGTCGCGGTGTTCCTGCCGATCGGCCTGGTCGGCGGCATGGTGGGCGCGCTGTTCGGCTCGTTCAGCATCACGGTCACAGCGGCCCTGCTGGCCTCGCTGCTGGTCTCGCTGACCGTCGTACCGGTCCTGTCCTACTGGTTCCTGCGCGCCCCCAAGGGCACCCCCGAGGACGCGGCTCAGGCGCGCCGCAAGGCAGAGGAGAAGGAGAGCAACAGCCGTCTCCAGCGCGCCTATGTGCCCGTGCTGCGGTTCGCGACGCGCCGCCGGCTCACCAGTGTGCTGATCGCGATCGTCGTCCTGGTCGTCACGTTCGGCATGTCCGGACTGCTCAAGACGAACTTCTTCGACCAGGGCGAGCAGGAGGTCATCACGATCAAGCAGGAGCTGAAGCCCGGCACCAGCCTGGCGGCGACCGACGCGCAGGCGAAGCGGGTGGAGAAGCTCCTCGCCTCCACCGAGGGCGTCAAGGATTACCAGGTCACCGTCGGTTCCTCCGGCTTCATGGCGGCCTTCGGCGGCGGCACGGACACCAACCAGGCGTCGTACCAGGTGATGCTGAAGGACTCGAAGTCGTACGACAGTGTGCAGCGGCACCTGGAGAGCGGCCTGAAGGACCTCAAGGGCATCGGGACGACCACGGTGTCGGCCGGTGACGGCTTCGGCAGCCAGAACCTCAGCGTCGTGGTGAAGGCCGCGGACCCGGCGGCCCTGCGTACGGCGGCCGAGCGGGTCCGCTCCACGGTGGCCGGTCTGGACGGCGTCACCGACGTCACCAGCGACCTGTCCACCAGCGTGCCGCGGATCTCGGTGACGGCCAACGCCAGGGCGGCCGCGGCCGGTTTCGACAACCAGAAGCTCGGCGCGGCGGTGGCGCAGGCGGTGCGCGGTACGACGGCGGCGAAGGCGACGCTCGACGACACCGAGCGCGATGTCGTCATCAAGTCGGCCAAGCCCGCGACGACGGTGGCGCAGCTGAAGAACCTGCGGCTCGGGCCGGTCAGGCTCGGGGACATCGCCACGGTGAAGCTGGTGGACGGGCCGGTCTCGCTGACCCGGATCGACGGCCGGCGGGCCGCGACGATCACGGCGAAGCCGACCGGGGACAACACGGGTGCGGTCAGCACCCGGCTCCAGTCGAAGATCAAGGCCCTGAAGCTGCCGGCGGGTGCCGAGGCGCAGATCGGCGGGGTGACGTCCGACCAGAACGACGCCTTCAAGAACCTCGGCCTCGCGATGCTGGCCGCGATCGCGATCGTCTTCATGCTGCTGGTCGCGACGTTCCGCTCGCTGGCCCAGCCGCTGATCCTGCTGGTGTCCATCCCGTTCGCGGCGACGGGCGCGCTCGGGCTGCTGGTCGTCACGGGGACGCCGATGGGTGTCCCGGCCATGATCGGCATGCTGATGCTGATCGGCATCGTGGTGACGAATGCGATCGTGCTGATCGACCTGATCAACCAGTACCGGGCTCAGGGGTACGGCGTGGTCGAGGCCGTGATCGAGGGTGGCCGGCACCGGCTGCGTCCCATCCTGATGACGGCCCTGGCCACGATCTTCGCGCTGCTGCCGATGGCTCTGGGCGTCACGGGCGAGGGCGGCTTCATCGCCCAGCCGTTGGCGGTCGTGGTGATCGGTGGCCTGATCACGTCCACGCTGCTGACGCTCCTGCTGGTGCCGACCCTCTACGCGATGCTGGAGCTCCGCAAGGAACGCCGCGCGAAGAAGAAGTCGGCCAAGCACCAGCCCCCGACCCCGGCCGAACCGGACCTGGCCCGCGTCTGACAGGGTCCGCATCCCGAGAGGGGCATCTCCGAGTCGGGGAGGTGCCCCTCCGGACTTTCTCCGGCTCGCGGGGCCGGTCGCCTCGCGTTCCGGCCGGCCGCAATCCGCTTGTCCCGGCGAACCGCGTCGCCCTAAGGTGAGCTCACTTCACGAGACGTTCCCCGGAAGCACGCCGCAGAGCGGGCACGTCCCACCTCGCCGAGGTGCCGGAGGGGCGGCAGCCGTCTTTGTCGACCCTTCCCTTCGGAGGTCTCCGCCATGAACGTCGGTATCGGCCTGCCCATCGCCGACCCCGCCACCTTGCTCACCTGGGCGCAGCGCGCCGACGACGGGCCGTTCAGCACGGTCGGCCTGCTCGACCGGCTTGTCTACGACAACCCCGAACCCCTGGTCGCGCTCGCCGTCCTCGCGGGTGCCACCTCCCGCGTCCGCCTCCAGACCGAGGTGCTGCTCGCTCCCCTGCGCGACACCGCCCTCCTCGCCAAGCAGGCCGCCACCCTGGACCGGATGACCGGAGGCCGCCTGGTCCTCGGTCTGGGGGTCGGCGGCCGGGACGACGATCACCAGGCCGCGGGCGTCGACAAGCGCACCCGAGGCCGGCGCCTCGACGAGCAGATGGCGGTCATGCGCCGCCTGTGGTCCGGCGAGCCGTACGGAGACGGCGTCGGTCCGATCGGTCCCGCGCCGGCCCGGCCTGGCGGTCCCGAGGTGCTTTTCGGCGGCTTCAAGCCCGCCGCGATCGAACGCGTCGGGCGTTGGGGTGACGGCTTCCTCGCCGCCGCGGCGCCCTCCCGGGCGGGCGGCCTGTTCGACACCGCCCGCGGGTTCTGGAAGGAGTACGGCCGCGCCGGCGAACCGCGCATCGTCGCGCAGGTCAACGTCGCGCTCGGCCCCGCGGAGGTGGTCGACGACGCCCGAGCCGCCATGCACGCGTACTACGCGTTCACCGGCATGGCCGACCGGATGGTGGCCGGGATGCTCACCACGCCGGCCGGGATCCGCGAGGCGATCGCCGGCTTCGCGGACCTCGGTGCCGACGAGGTCATGCTCTACTGCCACGGCCTCGACCCCGACCAGGTGGACCGCCTCGCCGACGTCCTGTGACGGGGGCCCCGTCGGGGCCCCGTTCAGTCCGGGATCAGGCCGTCTTCGCCGAGTAGGGCGCGGACCTCGGGGAGGGAGGCGTCCGGGGAGGGGAGGATCAGGTCGGAGGGCTGGAGTTCGTCGTTTGCGAGCGGGGTGCCGAGGCGGCGGACCGCGGCGAGGAGGGCGCCCAGGGTGCGCCGGAAGCCCTCCTCGTCACCGCTCTCCGTCTCGGCCAGCAGTTCGTCGTCCAGCCTGTTCAGCTCGGCGAAGTGGGAGTCGTCCAGCCTGACCTGGCCCTCCCCCATGATCCGTACGATCACGTCGGCCTCCTCGGCTCGTCTCCCGGCGGCACCCCGCCACCGCCTGCTACTGCTTGTCGAAGCGCGGGGTGTCCTGCGGCTGCTGCTGGGGCTGCCCCTGTCCGGTGCCGCCCTCGATGGCCTGCTGCTGGCTGCCCCCGGCCAGCTCGGCCTTCATGCGCTGAAGCTCCAGCTCTACATCACTACCACCGGAGAGCCGGTCCAGCTCGGCCGCGATGTCGTCCTTGGCCATGCCGCTCGGGTCGTCCAGGGCACCGGAGGCGAGCAGCTCGTCGATCGCGCCGGCGCGCGCCTGGAGCTGCTGCGTCTTGTCCTCGGCCCGCTGGATCGCGAGGCCGACGTCGCCCATCTCCTCGGAGATGCCGGAGAAGGCCTCGCCGATGCGGGTCTGGGCCTGGGCGGCGGTGTAGGTGGCCTTGATGGTCTCCTTCTTCGTACGGAAGGCGTCCACCTTGGCCTGGAGGCGCTGGGCCGCCAGGGTGAGTTTTTCCTCCTCGCCCTGGAGGGTGGCGTGCTGGGTCTCCAGGTCGGTCACCTGCTGCTGGAGCGCGGCGCGCCGGGACAGCGCCTCGCGGGCCAGGTCCTCGCGGCCCAGCGCGAGCGCCTTGCGGCCCTGGTCCTCCAGCTTCCCGGACTGCTGCTGGAGCTGGTTGAGCTGGAGCTCCAGGCGCTTGCGGCTGGTCGCCACGTCGGCGACCCCGCGGCGCACCTTCTGGAGCAGCTCCAGCTGCTTCTGGTACGAGTAATCGAGGGTCTCGCGCGGGTCCTCGGCCCGGTCAAGGGCCTTGTTCGCTTTCGCGCGGAAGATCATCCCCATACGCTTCATGACACCGCTCATGGGCTTCGCGCGCCCCCTTCTGACGGACTCCAGCTCACCGATCCTGCGACAAGACCCACAGTACGGGCCCTGCCTCCATTACCGCACTGTCCGGGGCGTGATGCGCTCATCCCCGAGAACGACTGCGGAGAGTACCGCTCCGGCGCAGGGAGGAGGCCGCCCCTCACCTCGACCCGTGAGAACGCCCCCTCTGCGTCGTACAGACGCGCGGCGTTGCCGGATCGTTCCCGGCCGGGCGGCGGTCCATGCCCCGGATGCCCTTACCCTTGGTCTTTGTGTTCCGTAGCCGTGCCAAGGAAGAGAAGTCCCAGGCCGACAAGCCGGTGAACTTCTCCAAGCAGCCCCGTGACCCGCAGGCCCCCAAGGGCAGGCCCACGCCCAAGCGCAGTGAGGCCCAGTCCCAGCGCCGCAGCGTCGCCAATACCCCGACGACGCGCAAGGACGCCACCAAGCGCCAGCGCGAGGAGCGCCGCCTCGCGCTCCAGAGGCAGCGCGAGGCGCTGGCCAGCGGTGACGAGCGCTATCTGCCGGCCCGCGACAAGGGCCCGGTCCGCAGGTTCGCCCGTGACTGGGTGGACTCGCGGTTCAACGTGGCGGAGTTCTTCCTGCCGCTGGCGATCGTGATCCTCGTGCTCAGCGTGGTGCGGGTGCCCTCGATCCAGAACATCGCGCTGCTGCTGTGGGCCCTGGTGATCGTCCTGATCGTGGTGGACGCCGCGGTCAGCGGTCTGCGGCTGAAGAAGCGGCTCAAGGAGCGCTTCCCGGACGGCAACACGCGCGGCGCGGTGGCCTACGCGCTGATGCGCTCGCTCCAGATGCGCCGGCTCCGGCTGCCGAAGCCGCAGGTCAAGCGCGGAGAGCGGCCCTGAGCGCAGACGCTTTCGCCGGGGGTGCGGCGCACTCCTGGCTGGACAAGGTGGGCGGGCTCCGGAATGTCGTACGCCAGGAACTGGTGGCGCGGCAGCTCGACGAGCAGATAGCCGGGCGGTTCCCGGTCGGGCAGCGGCTGCGGGTGCTCGACGTGGGGATCGGGCAGGGCACCCAGGCCCTGCGCCTGGCCCGCCTCGGCCATCAGGTGACCGGGGTCGAGCAGGACCCGGTGATGGTCGCGGCGGCGCGCGAGGCGCTGGACCGGGAGCCGGTGGGCATCCGGGAGCGGGTGCGGCTGGTGCAGGGCGACGCACGGGACACCGGGGTGCACTTCCTGCCCGGCAGCTTCGACCTGGTGCTCTGCCACGGCGTGCTGATGTACGTCGCCGAGCCCGATCCGCTGGTGGCGGGGCTCGCGCGGGTGCTGGCGCCGGGCGGGCTGCTCTCGCTGCTGGTGCGCAACGGCGACGCGCTCGCCATGCGGCCCGGTCTCGCCGGTGACGCGGCGGGCGCGCTGACCGCCTTCGACACCACCGCCTACACCAACCGCCTCGGCCTGAACGTGCGGGCCGACCGGCTGTCCGAGCTGACCGCCACCCTCGCCGGCATCGCCGCCCCGCTGCACGCCTGGTACGGCGTGCGGGTCTTCACGGACCTGGCGGCCGACGACGCGCCGCTGCCGTACGACCTGGAGACGCTGCTCGCGGCCGAGGAGCGGGCGGGCCGCACGGACCCCTACCGGGGCGTCGCGGCGCTGCTGCATCTGTGCGGGGTACGGGGCTGAATCCGGGGGCGGGCGGCGCCGAGCCCGATCGGGGCGACCATCCCGTGGGCGTACGGCCCGGAGCCCGATCGGGGCAACACGGCGGGCCCGCCGATCGGCGCGCGGCCAGACTCGGTACATGGCCGCTTCCGCTCCCCGCACCCCCGTCCCGCGCCGCCTCCCGATGTTCCCGTGCCGCCTCCTGACGGCCGTCGTCCTGCTGTGCTGCGCGGTGCTCACCGCGGGCTGCGAGGGCCCCGGCGTCCCGAGCGCGGGGCGGCCGGACGCGGCGACGGCGAGCCCGGTGACCGTGCCGATGGCGGCGGGCGATCTCCAGAGCGCGTACCAGCGGGTGATCAGGCAGGTGCTGCCCTCGGTGGTGCAGATCGAGGCGAGCCGTGATCTGGGCTCCGGGATCGTGTACGACGACCGGGGGCACATCGTCACCAACGCGCACGTGGTCGGCGACGAGAAGACCTTCCGGGTGACCACGGCGGGCAACGAGGAGCCGCTCACCGCGAGCCTGGTCTACTCCTACCCCCAGCAGGACCTCGCCGTGATCAAGCTGGACCGGGTGCCGGACGGGCTGAAGCCCGCGGTGTTCGGGGACTCCGAGAAGGTGGAGGTCGGCCAGATCGTGCTGGCGATGGGTTCGCCGCTCGGGCTGTCGTCCAGCGTCACCCAGGGGATCGTCTCGGCGACCGGACGGACCGTCAGCGAGGGCAGCAGCGGCGGCGGCACGGGCGCCACCATCGCCAACATGGTGCAGACCTCGGCGGCCATCAATCCGGGCAACAGCGGCGGCGCCCTGGTCAACCTGGACGGGCAGGTCGTCGGCATCCCGACGCTGGCCGCGGCCGACCCCAACCTGGGCAGCGCGGCGGCCGGGATCGGCTTCGCCATCCCCGCGTCCATGGCGCGGACCATCGCCGGTCAGATCGTGCGCGAGGGCCGGGTCGTGGACTCGGGCCGGGCCGCGCTCGGCATCACCGGGCGGACCGTGGTGGACGACCGCCTCCAGCCGGCCGGGGTCGCCCTCGCGAGCGTCCACAGCGGGGGCCCCGCGGCGCGGGCCGGGCTGCGCACCGGCGACATCATCACCAGGGTCGGCGACCAGCCCATCACCACCATCACCTCGCTCCAGGAGGCCCTGGCCGCGGACAAGCCGGGCCAGCGGACGACGGTGACGTATCTGCGCGACGGGGCGCGGCGGACGGCGCAGGTGACGCTGGGCGAGCAGTGAGGGGGTGAGGAGGGGTACGGCCTTCCGGAGTACGCCTTCGGGGGTACGGCCGTCCAGGTGCCTCCGGGCCCCGGAGCGCGCCCCTCCTCACCGGGGGTCAGGAGGCGTCGGCGTGCAGGCTCATCGGGCCGTAGATCTCGGTGGTCTCCTCGAACAGCCGTACCTGGTCCGCGCCGCCCTCCAGCAGCGCCCGCCAGTGCTCCCCCACCCAGGACTCGGCGTCCCCCTGGGTGCTGAACTCCTCGGGCTGGACGGCCGGCTGGACCTCCGTGCCGTCGGCCTTCTCGAACCGCCACGTCCATGCCGTCATGTGGGCCTCCTAGTGATCCGACACCTGCTGGAAGAGTAGACGGAAGCGCAATACCCGATCGGACAGGCGAAAATCGTTCCGTGGAAGTGACTCTGCTCGGTACCGGCGCCCCCGCCGGCCTGCCCCGCCCCGACTGCCCCTGTGCCGCCTGCGCGACGGCGCTGGGTCCCGACGCGCGGGCGGCCACCGCGCTGCTGGTGGACGGCGTGCTGCTGCTCGACCTCACGCCGGGCGCGGCCTTCGCGGCGGCGCGGGCCGGGCACTCGCTCGGCGGGGTGCGCCAGGTGCTGCTGTCCCACCCGCACGACGGGCCGCCGGTGGAGGTGCCGGCCGGGCTGCCGCATCCGGTGCGGGTGCCGGACGGGCGGGAGCTGACGCTGCTGACGGGGCATCGGGTGCGGGCGGTGGCGATGGACGCGGGCGGCACAGGGTACGCGGTGACCGGTCCGGACGGGCAGCGGCTGCTGTATCTGCCGCCGGGCGGGGCGCCGGCGGGCCTGGAGGCGGCGACGGCGGAGTCGTACCACATGGTCCTCGCGGACGTCGTGGGCCGGCCCGACGCGCTGGCCCGGCTGCGGGCGGTGGGTTCGCTCGGGCCGACGACGGATGTGCTCGCGGTCCATCTCGACCACGATGTGCCGCCCGGCCGTGAGCTGCGGCGGCGGCTCGCGGCGGCGGGGGCGCGGGCGGTGCCCGACGGTACGACGCTGGTGGTCGGCGCGTACGAGGACGTACCGGACGTGCCGCGGCGCACGCTGGTGCTCGGCGGGGCGCGCTCCGGGAAATCGGTCGAGGCGGAGCGGCGGCTGGAGTCCTTCCCCGAGGTGCTGTACGTGGCGACGGGCGGGACGCGGGGCGGGGACACGGAGTGGGCGGCGCGGGTGGCGACGCACCGGGAGCGGCGGCCGGGGTCGTGGCGTACGTCCGAGACGACGGATCTGGTGCCGGTGCTCGCGGCGGACGGGCCGCCGGTGCTGATCGACTGTCTGTCGCTGTGGCTGACGGACGCGATGGACGCGGTGGGGGCGTGGGACGACGCGGAGTGGGCGGGCGGGGGTGAGAAGGCGCTGCGGGAGCGGGTGCGGGAGTTGGCACAGGCGGTGCGGTGTACGCGGCGAACGGTGGTGGCCGTGTCGAACGAGGTGGGCTCGGGGATCGTGCCGGCGACGGCGTCGGGGCGGCGCTACCGGGACGAACTGGGGCGGCTGAACGCGGCGTTCGCGGGGGAATGCGAGGAGGTACTGCTGGTGGTGGCGGGGCAGGCGGTGGTGTTGCGGGGGTGAGGGGCGCCGCCGCGCCCCGAAGGGGCGCGGGGAACTGCGCGGCCGGCCACGACGTGGCCGCGGCTAGACGACGTCCTTGCGGGCCACGATTCTGTGGTGGGAGAGGAACGGGATCCGGTGGATGCCGGTCAGCAGCGTGCGAGGCGGGATCTCCGCGGCGGTCGGTGACCAGCCCGCGCCCAGGACGATGTGGCCGCCGGGCCGCAGGACCAGGTACGCGCAGCGGAGGTCGGCCGGGTCGGTCGGCGGGCCGAGGAGGCTCACCACGTCGTAGCGGGAGTGCAGGCGGGGCGCCACGTCCGGCAGGCCGCCCCGGTACGCCTCCTCCACCCGGCCCTCCGCCAGCGCCCGCTCCACCCGGTCCGTGGGGTCGACGCCGTCGAAGCTCGTGTAGGGGAAGAACCGCTTCGCCGCCTCGGGGAAGCGGCCCTCCCCCGTGCCCACGTCCAGCCAGCTCTCCGGTTCGGGGAGCCGTGCCAGCGCGCGGGCCGTGAGGTGGTGCCGGATCCGGGCCAACTGGTGTTCGTAGAAGCCTCGTTGGAGGTCAGGCTCCAGCGTGCGGGGCGAGGGCGGCATGGACGGCGGCTCCCTGTGCGACATTTCGCTGCAAAACGGAACGTATGGGATGCCGATCTTGGACGCAATGACATCGCCGGGTCGTGGTGGCGATGTGGCGCGGAACCGTTCGCCCGCTGGCGGTACTGTTCGGCGAATGAGCAGGATTGATCTGGACGACTTCACCGAACTGATCGAGCGCCCGGACGGGGGCGTGCGCCGTGACGCCGAGGCCCGGCGGGAGCGCCAGATCGTGCCGCCCGGGGCGCTCGGGCGGCTCGACGAACTGGGCGAGTGGCTGGCCGCCGCGCAGGGCGCGGTACCGGTGCGGACCGTCGAACGGCCGCGGCTGATCCTCTTCGCCGGCGATCACGGCATCGCCGCGCGGGACGTCTCCGCGCGGCCCGCGGGCTCCACGCGGGAGCTGGTGCGGGACGTGCTGGAGGGCGTGAGCCCCGCCGCGGTGCTGGCGCGCCGGCTCCAGGTGCCGGTCCGGGTCGTGGACATGGCCGTGGACTGCGATCCGGCCGACTTCCCCGAGGAGGTCGGGCGGTACCGGGTGCGGCGCGGCAGCGGTCGTATCGACATCGAGGACGCGCTCACCGAGGAGGAGGCGGACGCCGCGCTGCGGGCCGGTATCGCGGTGGCCGACGAGGAGGCCGACTCGGGTACGGACCTGGTGGTGCTCGGCGACCTCAGCGTGGGCGGCACCACCGTGGCCGCGGTGCTGATCGCGGCGCTGTGCGGGACCGACGCGTCGGTGGTGACCGGGCGGGGCGGCGTCGCGATCGACGACCTCGCCTGGATGCGCAAGTGCGCGGCGATCCGGGACGCGCTGCGGCGGGCGCGGCCGGTGCTCGGCGACCAGGCGGAGCTGCTGGCGACGGTCGGCGGCGCGGACCTCGCGGCGATGACCGGGTTCCTGCTCCAGTGCGCGGTGCGCAAGCTGCCGGTGATCCTGGACGGCGTGGTGGGCGCGGCGTGCGCGCTGGTGGCGCAGCGGGTCGCGTTCCGGGCGCCGGACTGGTGGCTGGCGGCGCACGACAGCGGGGAGCCGGGGCAGACGAAGGCGCTGGACCGGATGGCCCTGGAGCCGCTGCTCCGGCAGGGCGTGAAGGCCGGCGAGGGCCTGGGCGGACTGCTGGCCCTCCCCCTGGTCCAGGCCGCGGCGGCACTGGCCGCACAGATGCCGGAACGCCCGGAGCCCGAGAAGGAACCGGAGGCCGAGACGGCACCGGAGACCGGGGAAGGACCGGAGACCGCGGAGGGGTGACCCCGACGGGAAACAGCCGGCCCAAAGGGCTGATAAGTGCTGTTCGTTCGGGCAACCCCCATATGATCCATCACCATGGGAGATGCCCGGATTGCCGTTCCGTCGCGGGTCGAGGCGGGGCGGGGAGGTGAGGTCGGGCGGCGGTCGGGCGGGGTGTCCTCCAGGGCCGCCGCCTTCGCCGTCTGGTATCTGCGGGTCATCGCGTTCGTCAACTTCCTCAGCGCGGTGTGGGTCTCGCTGTACCAGGACGTGCGCCGGCACAACCAGGACGACTTCTTCACCCCGTACCTGCTGACCGCCGGCTTCGCCTCCGGTGTGTTCACCGCGTTCCTGGCGATCACGATGCGGCGCCGCAAGCGCGCGGCCTGGATCCTCAACCTCGTGCTCAGCGGCGTCTTCCTCGCGCTGTTCGCGTTCGCCATGGCGTTCCCGGAGATCCACCGGTACGCGCAGAACTGGGTGTCGCTGGTGCTGACGGCCGCGTTCGTCGGAGCGCTGCTGGTGGGGCGGCGGGAGTTCTACGCGAAGGGCGACCGCGCCAACCCCCGGCTCGCGGCCACCGTCGCAGCCGGCGGCGGGCTGGCCGCCAGCCTGCTGGCCGGGCTGCTGGTGACGGTCACCAACCAGGCGCCGGACGCGGCCCGTTCGACGTTCTGGGAGCGCTGGCACTACGGCACCCTGCGCCTGATCTCGGTCTCCGCCGACGAGCGCCACTTCCCCGGCATCGCCCCGCCCACCTGGGCCGACGTCACCGTCAACGTGCTCAGCACGGCCCTGGTCCTCGCCGTGTTCTACGCCGCGTTCCGCTCCCGGCGCGCCGTCGACCCGCTCACCGCGGACGACGAGAAGCGGCTGCGGGAGCTGCTGGACCGGCACGGCGAGCGGGACTCGCTCGGCTACTTCGCGCTGCGCCGGGAGAAGAGCGTCATCTGGTCGCCGACCGGCAAGGCGGCCGTCGCCTACCGCGTGATCGGCGGGGTGAGCCTCGCCTCCGGGGATCCGCTCGGCGACCCGGAGGCCTGGCCCGGCGCGATCGTGCCGTGGCTGGAGGAGGCGCGGGCGCACGGCTGGATCCCGGCGGTGATGGGGGCGAGCGAGGAGGCGGGCACCGTCTACCGCCGGCACGGCCTGGACGCGCTGGAGCTCGGGGACGAGGCGATCGTGGAGGTCGCCGACTTCACCCTGGAGGGGCGGGCGATGCGCACCGTACGGCAGGCGTACAACCGGGTGCGGCGGGCCGGGTACCAGGTGCGGGTGCGGCGCCACGAGGACATCCCGGCGGCCGAGATGGCGCTGCTGGTGCAGCGCGCGCACGACTGGCGGGACGGGGCGACCGAGCGCGGGTTCAGCATGGCGCTGGGGCGGCTCGGGGACCCGCAGGACGGCCGGTGCGTGATGCTGGAGTGCACGGACGCCGACGGCCGGCCGCGCGCGCTGCTGTCCTTCGTGCCGTGGGGCCCCGGCGGGCTCTCGCTGGACCTGATGCGGCGCGACCGCGACGCCGAGAACGGGCTGATGGAGTTCATGGTCATCGAACTGCTGCGGCGCGCCGGGGAGATCGGGATCACACAGGTGTCGCTGAACTTCGCGATGTTCCGCTCGGTCTTCGAACGCGGGGCGCGGCTCGGCGCCGGACCGGTGCTGCGGCTGTGGCGCTCGCTGCTCAGCTTCTTCTCCCGCTGGTGGCAGATCGAGTCGCTGTACCGCGCCAACGCCAAGTACCGGCCCATCTGGGAGCCGCGGTTCCTGTGCTTCGAGAAAAGCGCAGACCTGCCGCGCATCGGCCTCGCCTCGGCCCGCGCGGAGGGCTTCCTGGAAGTGCCGGGACTGCCCGGGTGGCTGCACCGAGGACGGCTCGGCGCGCGCCGCTGACCGTACCGAGGTAGGGAATGTCGTATGGGATCGCTCGCCCGCTGGGCCCGTGCCGAGTGGGGGCCGCTGTACGGCACCGTGCGCGCAGCCCTGCGCGGACCGCGCCCGTGGGCGATGCCGGTGACCGCGCTGCCGATGACCGCGGTGGCGGTGCTCCTGACCGCGCTGCTCCAGTTCGCGCAGAACCGGCCGTGGGGCTTCCGGCTGGTGCAGGGCCTCGGCGCGGTCCGGGCCGAGGACCCGCTGTGGCTGAGCCTGCTGCGCACTCCCCTGTCGCTGTTCGTGCCCGCCCTCGACCTGCCGGTGTGGGGGGCGCTGGCGCAGATCCTGCTGGTGTTCGGGATCGCCGAGCTGTGCCTGGGCTGGCGGCGGGCGCTCGGCATCGCGTATCTCGCCACGCTCGCCGGGACCCTGTACGCGCGCCTGGGCATCACCCTCGGCGCGCACGCCCCCTTCGGGCTGCCCTGGACGGACGCGCAGGTGGTGGACACCGGTCCGTCGGCCGCCGTGGTGGGTCTCGCGGTGTTCGTGGCCTGGCGGCACGGGGCGTACGCCACGGCGGGCGCGGTGACCGTCGCGATGGTCGCGGAGGTGCTGGTCAAGGAGAACCTGGCGGGCAAGGAGCATCTGGCCGCGCTGATGGCGGTGGGCTCGCTGTGCCTGGCGGTGGCGGTACGGCACCACCCCCAGCGTCTGCTTCAGCGGCGGCCGTCGGGCAACCGGGCCGGGCCGGGGTCGGGCCTGCCGCCGATCCAGTCCTGAAGGGCGCGGCTGCGGGGGGTCCAGCGGCGGTCGTGGCGGTAGGCGCGCAGGGTGGCCCGCGCGCGGGCGCGGGGGCGGCGGCCGTAGAAGCGGCGGGCCCAGAAGGAGTCGGGGCGGGCCAGCCGGAGCGCGCCGACCAGCGCGACCAGCGGCACGATCGCGCCGAACACCGCGGTGCGGATCTTGCCCTTGCTCAGGGCGACCAGGGAGAGCAGGAAGTTGGCGGCGATGTTGGCGATGACGGTGCCGCGGTCGGCGAGTTCCCCCTGGCTCAGGTCGTTGACGCCGAACGGCGCGAATCCGGAGAGCAGCAGCCCCACCAGGGCGGCGGTGAGCACGACGGCCTCGACGCTCTTGCGGCCCTCCTCGGTCCAGTAGACGTCGTTCAGGTGCAGGATCAGCGCGAACTCGTCCAGGACCAGGCCCGCGCCGATCCCGAACACCACGGCGGCCACCGCCCCGCCGGTGCCGTGCCGGTCGCTGGCGACCGCGCCGAAGCCGCCGACGACGGTGAGCACCACTCCGGGGACCACGTGGTGGATGTGCAGCCCGCCCGCGCTGACATTGCGGAACGGGCCCTTGCCGGCCCGGATCAGACGGGTGATCACCCGCGTGACGACGAACGTCAGCAGGAAGGCGGCGAGGGCGAGCAGCAGCGGAAGCTTGCCCGGTTCGATGATGTTCCGCACCCACCAGTGCCCCATGTGCGCACTTTATCCCCGGCGCCCGGCCCGCGGCGGGCCCCGGTCGCGGGCAGCCCGCGGCGGGCCCCCGGTCGCCCGGTACCCTGCGCCGATGCGCACGTCCTCGCCGCCCACCGCCCTCGACGGCCTCCGGTTCGCCTTCGGCACGCTCACCGTGCTGCCCGTACGGGTGCGCCGCTGGGACCGCGGGGCCGCGCGCGGGGGCATGCTCGCCGCCGTCCTCGTGGGCCTGGTCGCCGGCGCCCTCGCGGCCGCCCTCGGGCTGCTCCTGCTCCTGCTGGGCGCGGGCCCGCCGCTCGCCGCCGTCGGCTCGGTCGCCGTACCCGCCGTCCTCACCCGCGGGCTGCACCTGGACGGGCTCGCCGACACCGCCGACGGGCTGGGCAGCGGCAAGCCGGCCGAGGAGGCGCTGCGCATCATGAAGCGCTCGGACATCGGCCCGTTCGGGGTGCTCACCCTGGTGCTCGCGCTGCTGGCCCAGGTGGCGGTGCTGGCGCAGTCGTACGGCGACTCGTGGTCGCGCGGCGCCGCGGCGGCGGTGATCTCCGCGGTGACCGCCCGGCTCGCGCTCACCCTGGCCGCCCGTACCGGGGTGCCGGCCGCGCGGCCCGAGGGGCTCGGCGCGGCCGTCGCCGGGGTGGTGCCGGTGCCGGCCGCGCTCGCCGTCACCGCGCTGTGCGCGGCGGGCGCTGCCTTCTGGGGCTCGGAGTGGGGCCCGCCCGGCGCGCTGCGCGCCGCGGTCGCCGTGCTGTTCGCGCTCACCGCCGCCGAACTCCTGCTGCGCCGCTGCCTGCGCCGCTTCGGCGGGGTGACCGGGGACGTGTTCGGCGCGCTCGCGGAGACGGCCGCGACGGCGTCCCTGGTGGTGCTGGCCTTCGGCCGCTGACGAACCGGGCGTCAACTCCCGTGCCCGAAGGGGTGCTTGACCACGAAAGGGGCGTCCCGCCGGGGGGCGGTGGCCGCCGCGCCACGTACGGGTGAACACCGCGGGCATGAGCGCGGGCGGGCGCGAGCGTACCCTCGTCCCGGGTGTTCGCCCACCAGGCGGGGACCCCGGTTGCCACCTGCCCCCGGACCTGGACCCAGGGTCGGCTGTCGGGCCCGGTCGACCCACCCCACCGCAACTTCACACCGGAAGCGAGAATTCACCACCGTGACTGCTCTGACTCTCAGCACCGCCGCGGCGCCCGGCCTGCGGGCCGACGCGATCGTGATCGGTGTCGCCAAGGGCGCCAAGGGCCCCGTCGTCGCGCCGGGCGCCGAGGCCGTGGACAAGGCGTACGACGGCAGGCTGGCCGGCGTCCTGGAGACCCTCGGCGCCTCGGGTGCCGAGGGCGAGCTGACGAAGCTGCCCGCTCCGGCGGGCTTCAAGGCCCCGCTCGTGGTAGCGGTGGGCCTGGGCGCGGAGCCCGGCACCGAGGACGGCTTCGACGCCGAGGCGCTGCGCAAGGCCGCGGGTACGGCGGCGCGGACGCTCGCCGGCGCCAGGAAGGCTGCGTTCGCGCTGCCCGTGGACGGCCCCGGCGCGCTGGAGGCGATCGGCGAGGGCGCGCTCCTCGGCGCGTACTCCTTCGACGTCTACAAGGAGGACAACGCCAAGGCCAAGGGCGCCCGCGCGAAGAACGGCAAGGCCCCGCTGGGCGAGGCCGTGCTGCTCGGCGGCAAGCCGCGCGACGCCGCCCACAAGGGTGCCCTCGCCCGCGCCGTCGCGGTCGGCGAGGAGCTGAACCGCGCCCGCGACCTGGTCAACACCCCGCCGAACGACCTCACCCCCGAGGTCTTCGCGGGCATCGTGCAGGCCGCGGCCAAGGAGCACGGCCTCAAGGTGCAGGTGCTCGACGAGAAGGCGCTGGTCAAGGGCGGCTACGGCGGCATCCTCGGCGTCGGCGGCGGTTCGGCCGCGGCCCCCCGCCTGGTCAAGATCGCGTACACGCACCCCAAGGCCGAGCGGAGCCTCGCCTTCGTCGGCAAGGGCATCACCTACGACTCGGGCGGCATCTCGCTGAAGCCGGCCGGTCACAACGAGACGATGAAGTGCGACATGGCCGGTGCCGCCGCCGTGTTCGCGGCCGTCGTCGCCGCGGCCCGGCTCGGCCTGGAGGCGAACGTCACCGGCTGGCTGGCGCTGGCCGAGAACATGCCGTCCGGCTCGGCGGTGCGTCCGGGTGACGTGCTGCGCATGTACAGCGGCAAGACGGTGGAGGTGCTCAATACCGACGCCGAGGGCCGGCTGGTGCTGGCCGACGCGCTGTGGGCGGCCTCGCAGGAGGAGCCGGACGCGATCGTGGACGTCGCGACGCTGACCGGCGCGATGATGGTGGCGCTGGGCAGCCGGACGCTGGGTGTCATCGCCAACGACGACGCGTTCCGCACCGCGGTGTACGAGGCGGCGGAGGAGACCGGCGAGCCGGCGTGGCCGATGCCGATGCCGGAGCACCTGGCCAAGGGCCTGGAGTCCCAGGTCGCCGACATGACCAACGTCGGCGAGCGGTGGGGCGGCGGGCTGCTGGCCGGCCTCTTCCTGCGCGAGTTCGTGGGCGAGGGCATCCCCTGGGCGCACCTCGACATCGCGGGCCCCGCCTTCAACGAGGGCGGCCCCTTCGGGTACACGCCCAAGGGCGGCACCGGCACGGCGGTGCGGACGCTGGTCCGCCTCGTGGAGCTGACCGCCGAGGGCGAGCTGGGCTGACGCCCGTCCACCGGCTCGGGCCGGGCGGTCCGTGGCGCGTCCTCAGGGGCGCGGGTGCTGCTCACGCAGTTCCCCGCGCCCCTTCGGGGTGCTTGCGGCGCCTTGAGTGGGACGTCTCACACACCAGCCCGGCGTCTCGTCCGCCTCCAACAAGTGCAAAGATGGAGCCCGGCAGGACAGGGCCCCCACCGAAGGGCCGAAGCATCAAGCGGCCGGACACCAGCCGCCCGCCGGTCATCGGAGATCGGCGCAAGGCGCACATGCATGGAGGACGTGACGTGGCGAACGACGCCAGCACCGTTTTCGACCTAGTGATCCTCGGCGGTGGTAGCGGTGGTTACGCCGCGGCCCTGCGCGGGGCGCAGCTGGGCCTGGACGTCGCCCTGATCGAGAAGGACAAGGTCGGCGGCACCTGCCTGCACCGGGGCTGCATCCCCACCAAGGCCCTGCTGCACGCGGGCGAGATCGCCGACCAGGCCCGCGAGAGCGAGCAGTTCGGCGTCAAGGCCACCTTCGAGGGCATCGACGTACCGGCCGTGCACAAGTACAAGGACGGCGTGATCGCCGGCCTGTACAAGGGCCTCCAGGGTCTGATCGCGTCCCGCAAGGTGACGTACATCGAGGGCGAGGGCCGGCTGTCCTCCCCCACCTCCGTCGATGTGAACGGTCAGCGCATCCAGGGCCGCCACGTCCTGCTGGCGACCGGCTCCGTGCCGAAGTCGCTGCCGGGCCTGGAGATCGACGGCAACCGGATCATCTCCTCCGACCACGCCCTCGTCCTGGACCGCGTGCCCAAGTCCGCGATCATCCTCGGCGGCGGTGTCATCGGCGTCGAGTTCGCCTCCGCGTGGAAGTCCTTCGGCTCCGACGTGACCGTGATCGAGGGCCTCAAGCACCTCGTGCCGGTCGAGGACGAGAACTCCTCGAAGCTGCTGGAGCGCGCCTTCCGCAAGCGCGGCATCAAGTTCAACCTCGGCACCTTCTTCCAGAAGGCCGAGTACACCCAGGACGGCGTCAAGGTCACCCTCGCCGACGGCAAGGAGTTCGAGGCCGAGGTCCTCCTCGTCGCCGTCGGCCGCGGCCCGGTCTCCCAGGGCCTCGGCTACGAGGAGCAGGGTGTCGCCATGGACCGTGGCTACGTCCTGGTCGACGAGTACATGCGGACCAACGTCCCGACCATCTCCGCCGTCGGCGACCTGGTCCCGACCCTCCAGCTCGCGCACGTCGGCTTCGCCGAGGGCATCCTGGTGGCGGAGCGTCTGGCCGGTCTGAAGGTCGTCCCGATCGACTACGACGGTGTCCCGCGGGTGACGTACTGCCACCCGGAGGTCGCCTCCGTCGGCATCACCGAGGCCAAGGCCAAGGAGATCTACGGCGCGGACAAGGTCGTCGCTCTGAAGTACAACCTGGCGGGCAACGGCAAGAGCAAGATCCTGAACACCGCGGGCGAGATCAAGCTCGTCCAGGTGAAGGACGGTGCCGTGGTCGGCGTCCACATGGTCGGCGACCGCATGGGCGAGCAGGTCGGCGAGGCCCAGCTGATCTACAACTGGGAGGCGCTGCCGGCCGAGGTGGCCCAGCTCATCCACGCCCACCCGACGCAGAACGAGGCGATGGGCGAGGCCCACCTGGCCCTGGCCGGCAAGCCGCTGCACTCCCACGACTGAGCCCTCGGTCACGGGCGCGACGACACAGACTTCCGCAATTCGTAAGGAGCAACCGAAACCATGGCGGTTTCCGTAACCCTTCCGGCGCTCGGTGAGAGCGTCACCGAGGGCACCGTCACCCGTTGGCTGAAGGCCGAGGGTGAGCGCGTCGAGGCCGACGAGCCGCTGCTCGAAGTCTCGACCGACAAGGTCGACACCGAGATCCCCTCGCCCGTCTCCGGCGTCCTGGCGTCCATCAAGGTCGCCGAGGACGAGACCGTCGAGGTCGGTGCCGAGCTGGCCCTGATCGACGACGGCAGCGGCGCCCCCGCCGCCGCCCCGGCCCCGGCCGCCGCCGAGGCCACCGCCCCCGTGGCCGAGCCCGCCCCGGCCCCGGCCGCCGAGGCCCCCGCCGCGCCGGCTCCGGCCGCCGAGGCCGCCGCCCCCGCCGGTGGCGCCCAGGGCACCGACGTGGTCCTGCCCGCGCTCGGCGAGTCCGTCACCGAGGGCACCGTCACCCGCTGGCTGAAGTCGGTCGGCGACTCCGTCGAGGCCGACGAGCCGCTGCTCGAGGTCTCCACGGACAAGGTCGACACCGAGATCCCGGCGCCCGCCTCCGGCGTGCTGCTGGAGATCGTGGTCGGCGAGGACGAGACCGCCGAGGTCGGCGCCAAGCTCGCCGTCATCGGCGCGCCGGGCGCGGCTCCGGCCGCCGCTCCGGCCCCCGCCGCCCCGGCTCCGGCTCCGGCTCCGGCCGCCGAGCCCACCCCGGCTCCCGCCCCGGCCGCTCCGGCTGCCCCGGCCCCGGCCGCCGCCCCGGCTCCGGCTCCCGCCGCCCCGGCGCAGCCCGCCGCTCCGGCCCCGGCTCCGGCGCCCGCCCCGGCTCCGGTCACCCCGGCCACCGCGCCGACCTCCCCGACCGCCACCCAGGCGACGGACGAGGGCGCGTACGTGACCCCGCTGGTGCGCAAG
The DNA here is from genome assembly GCF_056435325.1 of Streptomyces sp. NPDC043952. Taxonomy (NCBI): domain Bacteria; kingdom Bacillati; phylum Actinomycetota; class Actinomycetes; order Kitasatosporales; family Streptomycetaceae; genus Streptomyces; species Streptomyces sp. NPDC043952. The sequence continues at coordinate 292,991 of NZ_JBWKES010000004.1, read as the reverse complement.
CTCGCCGCCGAGAACGGCGTCGACCTGGCCACCGTCAAGGGCACCGGCGTCGGCGGCCGTATCCGCAAGCAGGACGTCATCGCCGCCGCCGAGGCCGCGAAGGCGCCCGCCGCCGCTCCGGCTCCGGCCGCCCCCGCCGCCCCGGCCGCCAAGAAGGCCCCGGCGCTGGAGGTCTCCCCGCTGCGCGGCCAGACCGTCAAGATGACCCGCATCCGCAAGGTCATCGGCGACAACATGGTCAAGGCGCTGCACGAGCAGGCCCAGCTGTCCTCGGTCGTCGAGGTCGACGTGACGCGCCTGATGCGGCTGCGCGCCAGGGCGAAGGACTCCTTCGCGGCGCGCGAGGGCGTCAAGCTCTCCCCGATGCCGTTCTTCGTCAAGGCCGCCGCGCAGGCGCTGAAGGCCCACCCGGTCATCAACGCCAAGATCAACGAGGCCGAGGGCACGATCACCTACTTCGACACCGAGAACGTCGGTATCGCGGTGGACTCCGAGAAGGGCCTGATGACCCCGGTCATCAAGCACGCCGGCGACCTCAACATCGCGGGCATCGCCAAGGCCACGGCGGAGCTGGCCGGCAAGGTCCGCGCCAACAAGATCACCCCGGACGAGCTGTCCGGTGCGACCTTCACCATCTCCAACACCGGTTCGCGCGGTGCCCTGTTCGACACGATCATCGTGCCGCCGGGCCAGGTCGCGATCCTCGGCATCGGTGCCACGGTCAAGCGTCCGGCCGTCATCGAGACCGAGGAGGGCACGGTCATCGGCGTCCGCGACATGACCTACCTGACCCTCTCCTACGACCACCGCCTGGTGGACGGCGCCGACGCGGCCCGCTACCTGACGGCGGTCAAGGCGATCCTGGAGGCCGGCGAGTTCGAGGTCGAGCTCGGCCTCTGACCCCGATCGGGGCTTTTGGCCTGATCAAGCGGTACGACACCCCGTCCGGAACGTTCCGGGCGGGGTGTTCGTGTTTGTCGTCATGCCTGCCGTGTAAGCCTCGTCTCACCTGCACTGAAGCGCCCTCCGTACACGCTCCCGCCGACCGAACCCGCCGTATTGTCTAAAGGTCAGCCCCCTGGGAGGAGCCCTCATGACCGCGCCCGTAGTCCACTCGCTGCGCGAACAGATCCGCGAGCACATCGTGGAGGGGATCGTCAGCGGGCGCTGGCAGCCGGGCGAGCGCATCGTGGAGCGCCGTATCGCCACCGAGCTGGAGGTCAGCCAGACCCCGGTGCGCGAGGCGCTGCGGGAGCTGGAGACGCTGCGGCTGATCGAGTCCGCGCCGAACAAGGGCGTCCGGGTCCGCAACCTCACGGCGGCCGACCTGGAGGAGAGCTACCCCGTCCGGGCCGGCCTGGAGGCCATCGCGGCCGAGCTGGCCGCCGACCGCCTGTCCACCGACTGCTCGGCCCTGGAACCCCATGTGCTGGCCCTGTACGAGGCCGACCGGGCCGCCGACGGCACCGCGCAGGTGCGGCACACCGTCGGCTTCCACCGCGAACTCGTGCGCGCCGCCGACAACTCGGTGCTGCTGCACACCTGGGAGGGCCTGGGCATCGAGGTCTTCACCGCCCTGTCGATCCGCTGGCTGGGCACCGTGCAGCAGTCGTACGCGGAGGAGCACGAGGAGCTGGTGCAGGCGTTCAAGCGCCGGGACCCGCGGATCGCGGAGCTGGTGAAGGCGCATGTGCTCGGCTGCGCCCCGCGCGCCTGACGTCCGCCTGATGCCCGACTGACGCGACGCACCCGAGCACACCCCCGCTCACCTGCGAATTCCCTGATCAAAGTCGGCACCGGGTGCCCGGTTCCAAGGCACCGGGTGCCGACTTTCTTGGAATCGAGAGGTTTTGCCGCTCAACCCTTTGATCGATCATCGATCAGGGGGTTACAGTCACCGACGGACTTCCACCCGAGGTCCGCCTGCCCTGTCCTGCCAAAGACCAAGGGCACCCCCGAACCCTTACCGATGAGGGAACCCCCTTCGACTGAGGAAGGCGGCGACATGACCGACCCCCACGCCATCCAGCCGAGCGAGCTCGACCAGCTCCCGGACCGCGACCCCGAGGAGACCGCCGAATGGCAGGCCTCCCTGGACGCCGTGGCCAGGGAGGCAGGCCCGCATCGCGCCGCGTACCTGATGCGGCGCACGCTGGAGCGCGCCGAGGCGGGCGGCATCGCGCTGCCGAAGCTGCTGGAGACGGACTACGTCAACACCATCCCCACCTCCGCGGAACCGGCCCTGCCCGGCGACCCGGAGATGGAGGCCCGGATCACCGCCTGGAACCGCTGGAACGCGGCCGCGATGGTCACCCGCGGCAGCAAGCACGGCGTCGGCGGCCACATCGCCACCTTCGCCTCCGCGGCCTGGCTCTACGAGACCGGGTTCAACCACTTCTTCAAGGGCAAGGACACCGGGGAAGCCGCCGGGTCCGGCGACCAGCTGTACATCCAGGGCCACGCCTCCCCCGGCATCTACGCCCGCGCCTTCCTGGACGGCCGCCTGAGCGAGGCGCAGCTGGACAACTTCCGCCAGGAGGCGGGCGGCGACGGTCTGCCGTCGTACCCGCACCCGCGCCGGCTGCCCTGGCTGTGGGAGTTCCCGACCGTCTCCATGGGCCTCGGCCCGCTGTCGGCGATCTACCAGGCGCGCTTCAACCGCTACCTCACCAACCGCGGCATCAAGGACGTCTCGGCCTCGCACGTATGGGCGTTCCTCGGCGACGGCGAGATGGACGAGCCGGAGTCCACGGCGGCCCTGGCGCTCGCCTCCCGCGAGGGTCTGGACAACCTGACCTTCGTCATCAACTGCAACCTGCAGCGCCTGGACGGCCCGGTCCGCGCCAACTTCAAGATCGTGCAGGAGCTGGAGGCCCAGTTCCGCGGCGCCGGCTGGAACGTCGTCAAGACGCTGTGGGGCACCGCCTGGGACGAGCTGTTCGCGCTCGACACCACGGGCGCGCTGGTCCGCCGGCTGCGCCAGGTGCCGGACGCGCAGGTGCAGACGTACCAGACCCGCGACGCCGCCTACATCCGCCAGGACTTCTTCGGCGCCGACCCGGCGCTGGTGGAGATGGCGAAGCTGCTCAGCGACGACAAGATCCTGGAGTGCTTCCACCTCTCGCGCGGCGGTCACGAGGCGCGCAAGGTGTACGCCGCGTACAAGGCGGCCGTCGAGCACAAGGGCGCGCCGACCGTGATCCTGGCCCAGACGGTCAAGGGCCACACCCTGGGCGACGGCTTCGCGTCGAAGAACGCCAACCACCAGATGAAGAAGCTGACGGTGGACGAGTTCAAGACGATGCGGGACCTGCTCGGCCTGCCGATCAAGGACAGCGACTTCGTGGACGGCGTGGTGCCCTACGGCCACCCCGGCGCCGACTCCCCCGAGGTCCGCTACCTCCAGGAGCGCCGCGCGGCCCTCGGCGGCCCGGCCCCGGCCCGTCGTACGCACCCGCTGGCCCCGCTGCCCGCCCCGGCCGAGAAGGCGTTCACCTCCTTCGACAAGGGTTCCGGTTCGCAGAACGTGGCGACCACGATGGCCTTCGTCCGCCTCGTCAAGGACCTGGTCCGCGACAAGGAGACGGGCAAGCGGTGGGTGCCGATCGTCCCGGACGAGGCGCGCACCTTCGGCATGGAGTCGCTGTTCCCCTCGCTCGGGATCTACTCCCCCAAGGGCCAGACGTACGAGCCGGTCGACCGCGACCAGCTGATGTACTACAAGGAGGCCGAGAACGGCCAGATCCTCAACGAGGGGATCACCGAGGCCGGTTCGATGGCCGACTTCATCGCCGCGTCCACCGCGTACGCGACGCACGGCGAGGCGATGATCCCGTTCTACATCTTCTACTCGATGTTCGGCTGGCAGCGCACCGCCGACCAGATGTGGCAGCTCGGCGACCAGCTCGGCCGTGGCTTCCTCGTCGGCGCGACGGCCGGCCGTACGACGCTGACGGGCGAGGGCCTCCAGCACGCCGACGGCCACTCGCCGGTGATCGCCGCGACCAACCCGGCCGCGCTGTCGTACGACCCCGCGTTCGCCTACGAGATCGCGGTGATCGTCCGCGAGGGCCTGCGCCGGATGTACGGCGAGGCCAAGCCGGGCGAGGACCAGAACGTCTTCTACTACCTCACCGTCTACAACGAGCCGCTGCCGCAGCCCGCGAAGCCCGGTGTCCCCGGCGTCGACGAGGGCATCGTCAAGGGCCTGTACCGCTTCAACACCGCGGAGTCCGCGGGTGTGACGGTCCCGGCGAACGCGCCGCGCATCCAGCTGCTGGGTTCCGGCACGGCGATCCACTGGGCGCTGGACGCGCAGCGCCTGCTGGCCGAGGAGTGGGGCATCGCGGCCGACGTCTGGTCGGCGACGTCCTGGACCGAGCTGCGCCGTGACGCGCTGGAGGCCGACGCGGCCCTGCTGCGCGGCGAGGAGCGCGTGCCGTTCGTCCGCCAGGCGCTCCAGGGCGCCGAGGGCCCGGTCCTCGCGGTCTCCGACTACATGCGCCAGGTCCCGGACCAGATCGCGCAGTGGGTCGAGCAGGACTGGTCCTCGCTCGGCACCGACGGCTTCGGCCTCTCGGACACCCGTCCGGCCGCCCGCCGGCACTTCGGCGTGGACGCCGAGTCCATCGTGGTCGCCGCCCTCGCCCAGCTCGCCAAGCGCGGCGAGGTCAAGGCGACGGCGGTGAAGGAGGCGCGGGAGAAGTACGGCCTGTAAGCACCGCGGCGGGTCGGGGGAAGGGGTACGGCAGGCTGCCGTACCCCTTCTCTGTCAGTGCCCCCCGGCATCATGGGGGCCATGCGTGCGGCCCGGCTCATCAAGATGGTGCTCCTCCTCCAGGCGCGGTCCTGTATGACCGCCGGCGAGCTGGCGCGGGAGCTGGAGGTGTCGGAGCGGACGGTGATGCGGGACGCGCAGGCGCTGTCGGAGGCGGGCGTGCCGGTGTACGCGGACCGGGGGCGCTCGGGCGGGTACCGGCTGGTCGGCGGGTACCGGACGCGGCTGACGGGGCTGGCGCGCGGCGAGGCGGAGGCGCTGTTCCTCAGCGGGGTGCCGGGGGCGCTGCGGGAGATGGGGCTGGCGGACGCGGCGTCGGCGGCCCGGCTGAAGGTGGCGGCGGCGCTGCTGCCCGCCCTCCAGGACGCCCCCCGCACCGCGGCCCAGCGCTTCCATCTGGACGCGCCCGCCTGGTTCCGCGCGCCCGAGACGCCCGCGCTGCTGCCCGCGCTCGCCGAGGCGGTGTGGGACGACCGGTGCGTCACGGCCCGGTACCGGCGCGGGGACGGCGAGGTGGAGCGGCTGCTGGAGCCGTACGGGCTGGTGCTGAAGGCGGGCGCCTGGTACCTGTGCGCGCGGGTGCCGGACGCGGGGGCCTTCCGCACCTACCGCGTCGACCGGTTTGCCGCCGTGGACACGGCGGACCTCCGTTTCCGGCGCGACGAGGACTTCGACCTCCCCGGTTACTGGGCCGCCCAGGCCGAGCGGTTCGCGCGCTCGCTGCTGCGCGCCGAGGCCGTCGTACGGCTCTCCCCCGAGGGGGTGCGCCGGCTGCCGGAAGCCGTCGGCGCGCCGGCCGCGCGGGAGGGGCTGGCCGGTGCCGGGGAGCCGGACGGGTCGGGGTGGGTGACGGCGACGCTGCCGGTGGAGTCGGAGGAGGTGGCGTACGCCCAGCTGACCGGGCTCGGGCCCGAGGTGGAGGTGCTGGCGCCGGGGAGCCTGCGGGAGCGGTTCGCGCGGGACGCGGCGCGGCTCGCGGAGCTGTACGGCGCGGGGTGACGCGGCCGTCGTACTCCCGCGTGCGCCCCACCGGCGCAGGCCCGATGCTGGAGCGGTGATGGACGAGACGGAGTTCTGGGAGCTGGTCGACAGCACGCGCGAGGCCGCCGGGGGCGATCCCGAGGACCAGGCCGAGCTGCTGGTGGACCGGCTCGTCCAGCTGGACCCGGAGCAGGTCCTGGACTTCGCCCGTCACTTCGAGGCCCGCTACAACCGCGCCTACCGCTGGGACCTGTGGGGCGCCGCCGCGGTGCTCCTGGACGGGGCCGGCGACGACGCGTTCGACTTCTTCCGGTGCTGGCTGATCGGCCAGGGCCGGGAGGTGTTCGAGGGCGCCCTGCACGACCCGGACGCGCTGGCCGGGCTGCTGGACGACTTCGACGAGGAGGTCGACGGCGACGCCGAGGAGCTGGGGTACGCGGCCGACGAGGCGTACGAGCAGCTCACCGGCACCGTGGCCGCCGACCTCGGCCTCCCGCCGGCCCCCGCGGAACCGGCGGGCACGCCGCTCGACCTGGAGGACGACGCGCTGCTCGCCCGCCTCTACCCCAGGCTCTGGGAACGCTTCAGGGGCTGAGGGGCGGTCGGGACGACGCCGGGGCGGGGCGGCGGCTCGGCGGGTGCGTGGTGGCGAGCGGATGCGTGGTGGGCGGGGGCGTGGTGGGTGCGTTCGGCTGGTGCGTGGCGGGCGGGCGCGTGCCCGGTGATGGGGTGATGGGTGCGGGCGTGCCCGGCGCGTGCGTGGCGGGTCGGGTCGGCGTAGGAGTCCGGTGCCGGAGGCGGGTGCGGCCCTGGAGGCGGGCCGCCGTCTCCCTGATCTCGGGCAGCCGGGCGGCGAGGGCGGCGCCGGGGCAGTTGGTCATGAACCCGTCGTTGTGACCGGCGATGGCGGGCAGCGTGACCGCGGTGCCCGCGCGGAAGCGGCTGTGCCCGTTGCTGGAGACCAGCCGTACCCACGCGCGCGGATCGATGTCGGCCAGGCCCAGTTTCCAGGCGGCGAGGGCCGCGATGGCGTCGGTCATGGCCCGCGGCACCGGCACCCCCGCGGTGAAGGTGCCGATCGCGGCGATCCCGGCGGTGCGGTGGTTGAAGCCCTGCGCGTGGGCGCCGGTGACGGCCCGGTCGACGCCGCCCGCGCGGCCCTCGTAGATCGTGCCGCAGCGGTCCACGAGGAAGTTGTAGCCGATGTCGTCCCACCGCCGGGCGCCGGTCTGACCGGCGTACAGGCGGCGGATGATCTCGGGGGTGTCCGCGCACCGGTAGCCGTTGGGCGAGTCGGTGTGGTGCACGAAGACGGCGATCACCCTGTCGTCGTAACGCGGCGGCGGCTGGGCGTGCCCGGTTGCGCGGTCCAGCCAGGCGGAGCGCGGCACGATCAGGGGCCGCCCGGCGAGGTGGGCGCTCCCGGTCCCCGGCGCGGCGGAGCGCAGGTCCAGCGCGGCGGGCCGGTCGGGCGGGATCAGGGCGGCCCGCTCGGCGCCGCGCGCGTACAGGGCGAGCGCGAGGACGGCCAGCAGTCCGGGCAGGGAGCCCAGCAGCACCAGCAGCGGGCCGGGGACGATCCTCCTGGCCCTTCGGACGACGGACATGGTCCCACTCTTGAGCCGGCCGTCCCTGCCCGCGATGTGCGCTGTGCCACCTGGCGGAACCAACGTCCCGGTCCGGGACGTTTCTGTGGGTAGCGGCACACGTGGCCGGTTCGCCGTCGGCGCCCGATCATGTACCTGTGACCCTTCAGCGGGCCCGACCCGCCCGTGTGCGGGGTCCGAAGAGAAAGGCGGCTCCGTGGACCTCCTCGATCTGCTGCTGGTGCTGGTGATCCTCCTGTACGCCGCGTCCGGATACCGGCGCGGCCTGGTGGCCGGGTGCGTCTCGCTGGCCGGGTTCGTCGGCGGCGCGGTCGTCGGCGTATGGGCGCTGCCGTGGGTGACCGGCCAGGTGGAGCGGGGCACGGCGACCGCGACGGTGCTCGCGGTGCTGACCGTGCTGGTGCCCGCCGCGGTGGGCCATGAGCTGGCGGGCCGGCTCGCGCTGCGGCTGCGCGGCGGACTGGACCGGGGCCCGCTGCGCGTGGTGGACGGCGTCGGGGGCGCGGCGGCCAACGCGGTCGCGGTGCTGATCGTGGCCTGGGTGGCGGCGAGCGTGCTCAGCGCGGCCCCCTCGCCGGCCCTGACCACGGCGATCCGGGACTCCTCGCTGCTCGGCGCCGTGCAGCGGACGATGCCGGACACCACGCCCGCCTGGTTCTCGCGGGCCACCTCGGCGCTGACGGACGCGGGCTTCCCGCAGGTCTTCAACCCGTTCGAGAACGAGTCGACGGCGCAGGTGCCGCGCCCCACCGGGGACAGCGTGACGGTGGCCGCGACGAACGCCGCCAAGGCGAGCACCGTCAAGATCGAGGGTGTCTCGGGCAGCGAGGGCCGGGAGGGCAGCGGGTTCGTGTACGCGCCGGGGCGGGTGATGACCAACGCGCACGTGGTGGCGGGCATCGCCCGGCCGAGCGTGCGGGTGGGCGGGGTCGGCCCGGTGTACCCGGCGCGGGTGGTGCTGTTCGATCCCGACCGGGATGTGGCGGTGCTGTACGTGCCGGGGCTCGACGCGCCGGTGCTGCGCTTCGACACCGGGGCCTCGCGCGGGGACTCGGCGGTGGTGGCGGGCTATCCGCAGGACGGCGGCCTGAACCTCCAGGCGGCGACCGTGGGGAACCTGGTGCGGGCGACCGGGCAGAACATCTACAGCGACGGCGCGGTCACCCGCCGGATCTACTCGATCCGCTCCACGGTCCGGCCCGGCAACTCCGGCGGGCCGCTGCTGACGACGGACGGGCGGGTGTTCGGGGTGGTGTTCGCCCGCTCCACCTCGGACGCCGAGACGGGGTACGTGCTGACGGCCTCCGAGGTGGCGTCGGACGCCCGGCGGGGGGCGACGGCGACGGCGGCGGTGGACACAGGTGCGCTGGTGGGCTGAGCGGGCGGTGCGGTTGCCCTGTTACAGGGCGCGGCCCATGCAGATGTCGTCGACGTAGGCGCCGTCGAGGAGGAACTCGCCCGGCAGGACGCCCTCGACGGCGAAGCCCTCGGCCTCGTAGAGCTTCCTGGCCGGGGTGTTGTGGCCGAGCACGCGCAGGGTGAGGCGGCGGGCGCCGCGCGCGCGGGCCTCGGCGACGGCGGCCCGGATCAGCGCCCGCCCCAGGCCCCGGCCGCGGGCCTCCTCGGCGACCACGAAGCCCTGGATCGTGAGGACGTGGGCGTGCGCGGGGAGCGGGATCATCTGGGCGAGGCGGACGTAGCCGGCGACGCGGCCGTCCAGCTCGGCGAGGAGGAAGTCGCCGGGGTGGTGGCGCTCGTCGAAGACCGGCGGGTACGGCGGCTCGGGGCGGGGCATCACCGCGTGCAGGGTGGACCAGGTGTCCCGTTCGAGGCGGGCGAGGGGTTCCTCGTCGGCGGGCGTGGCGGGGCGTATGTGCGGCTCGGGCATGGGGGTCACCTTAAGCGGGCGGGTGCGGGGGGCCCAGCGGGTTTCCGCGCCGCGTGCCCACCCCCCGCGCCCCTTGTCCCGCGCCCGTTGTCCCGTGCCCCGCTCCCCACGCCCCGCGCTCCGCGCTCCGGGCGCGCGCGGGCGCTTCGTCGTGGCGCGCGAGGGCGCCGTGCGGCGCACGGAACGGATGTGACCGTATGCGACCTCCATGCGACCGTGCCCTGTCGATGCGCGACTCCTTACGACCGATCACGGCACTGATACTCGACGCGAACTCGCGTATCCCTGAAGCCGGTTGGGGGCACAACGTCTCCACCGACCGCTCAGCGCAACCACAGGAGGGGCCTCGTGCTTGAGCCCGCGAACCAGGTGGACGTCGTCATCGTGGGGGCCGGCATCGCCGGTCTCTCGGCGGCCCACCGGCTCACCAGCGCAGGAGTAACGACCGCGGTCCTGGAGGCCGCCTCGTGTGTCGGCGGCCGCATGTCGACGGAGAAGGTCGACGGTTTCCGGCTCGACCGTATCGGACAGCTGCTGTCCACCGCGTATCCCGAGCTCCGGCTGACACCGGGGCTGGACTCCCTGGTCCTGCGGTCCTTCGCGCCGGGCGTGCTGCTGCACCGCGACGGGCGCACCCACCGGGCGGGCGCGCCGGCGAGCGGGGGAAGCGCGAGGGGCGCACTCCATGCGGTGCGCGCCCTGGCGAGCGCCCCCAGGGGCGCGGCGGCGCCGCCCGGCAGGGGCGCCCCGGTGGGCGGCGCGATGGACCAGGCGCGGCTGGGCGCGGCGCTGAACCGGATCGCCACGATGCCGGTCGAGCGGCTTCTCGCCCGCCCGGAGCTGCCCGCCGCGCAGGCCCTCGCGGCCCGCGGGGTGCCGGCCCGCACGGTCGAGGGGTTCCTGCGGCCGCTGCTCGCCGCGCTGCTGTGCGACCCGGAGCTGACGACGTCCAGCAGGTGCGCCGACCTGGCGCTGCGGGCGTTCGCGGGCGGGCGGCTGTGCGTGCCGGAGGGCGGCGCGGACATGCTGCCGGAGCTGCTGGCGCGGGCACTGCCGCCGGGCACCGTGCACACCGGGGTGCGGGCCACCTCGGTGTCCACCACGTCGGTGACCACGGCGGAACACGGGGAGATCCGCTGCCGTGCGGTGCTGCTGGCGACCGACGCGCGCTCGGCGGCGGAGCTGCTGCCGGGGCTCAGGGTGCCCCGGTTCCATCCGGTGACGGTGGTCCACCACACGACGGACGAGCCGGCGGCGGCGTTCTCCACCGGCGCCTCGCTGCTGCTGGACGCGGACCGGGGCGGGCCGGTGGCGCACACGTCGGTGCTCAGCAACGTCGACCCGAGCCGGGCGCCGGCCGGCCGGGTGCTGATCTCCTCGACGGTGCTCGGCACCCCGCCGGAGGGGGTGGACACCGCGGTCCGCATCCACCTCTCCCGCCTCTACGGCACCTCCACGCGCCGCTGGGAGACGCTGGCCGTGCACCACACCCCGGAGGCGGTCCCGGTCATGCGCCCCCCGCACGACCTCCGCCGCCCGGTGCGCCTCCTCGCCGGCCTGTACGTCTGCGGCGACCACCGCGGCACCAGCACCCTCCAGGGCGCCCTGCACTCCGCCCACCGCGCCGCCCGGTCCATCCTCTCGGACCTCGGCGCCACGGGTTCCCTGCACAGCGCCGACCCGGCCCCGACGATGCCGAGGGCCGCCTGACACCTCCGCCGGCGCCGTCGCGGCGGCGCGCTCCGAATCGACCGCCTCCCTGATCCCGCCGCGACGGCGAGCAACCACGACGGCGCTTCCCTGCGGTGCCGAACCCTGCCCGGCCCGACGACCGGCCGAGGCCGGCCCGGCACCGCCGACCACCACCGCCGTGGCCGGGCGCCGTCGCGGCGGACGTGGAACCGACCGGCACCAGATCGGATCCGGCCCACTTCAGTTCAGGTCCGGCCGGCCTCAGTTCAGGGCCGCCACCTTCTCGTGGTAGGTCCGGGCCGGGGCCGCGTCCTTGTAGGGCTCCAGGCGGCGTTCGAAGTCGCGGATGTACTCGATGGCCCGCGCGCTGCGCATGTCCGCCGCCTGGACCGCGGCCTCGGCGGCCAGCGCGCACGCCTGGTCGAGTTCGCCGAGGCCGAGGCGGGCCGTGGCGAGGACGACCCGGCAGAACAGCCGGCTGCGGGCGTACGCGGGCGCGCGCAACTGGAGGGAACGCTCCGCGTGTTGCGCGGCGGCCCGGAACTGCTGGAGGTCCCGGTGGCAGTGCCCCAGCTCGTCCGCGAGCTGCGCCTCGTCGAAGAACCGCGCCCAGTACGGCACTTCGTCCCCCGGCCGGGCCGCCTCCAGCGCCCGCTCGGCCCGCACCAGCGCGGCCGTGCACGCCCGCACCTCCCCCAGCACGCCGTGCGCCCGCGCCTCCGCCGCGTGCAGCAGCGACTGCACGGCCGGCGGTCCCCCGGTGCCGATCCCCTGCTGGGCAACCCGCGCGAGCTGCACCGCCTCCCGGCCGTGCCCGAGGTACACCGCCTGCCTGCTCATCGTGACCAGCACGAAGGAGCCGTACGGCCGGTCGCCCGCCGCCTGCGCGAGCCGCAGCGCCTGCACGAAGTACCGCTGGGCCAGCCCGTGCGCCGCGATGTCGTACGACGTCCAGCCCGCCAGCCGGGTCAGGTCCGCCGCCGCCGAGAACAGCCGGCGCCCGGTGTGCTCGTCGTAGCTGCCGCGCAGCATCGGCTCGCACTCGTGCTCCAGGTACCGCACCAGCGCCTGCCGCGCGTGTCCGCCGCCGAAGCGGTCGTCCAGGGTGCGGAACAGCTCGCCCACCGAGCGCAGCGCGGCGATGTCGCCCGCGCCGACCCGGTGTCCGGGGACCCGCTCCAGGGGTCCGCGCGTCCGGGGCCGGGCGGCCGGGGGCCGCGGCACGCCCGGCCGGCCCTGCGCGGGCACCCGCGGCGCCGGCTCCCTGGCCACCCGTTCGTCGGGCTTGCCGATCAGCCAGTCCCGGCTGGGCACCACGAGCCCCGCCGGGGTGAACGCGATCTTGCGCAGCTCGGCGTGGCTGCCGGAGTCCTTGCGCCACAGCCCGCTGACGATGTCCACGGCCTCCTCCGGGGTGGCCGCGAACTCCAGCCCGGCGTACACCGGCGCGCACGCGTCCAGGCCGAGGTCCTGGGCGGAGAGCCGGCGGCCGAGCCGGCGGGTGAACACCTCGGCGATCAGCGCGGGCGTCGTACCCCTCGGCTGCTGGCCGCGCAGCCAGCGGGTGACGGAGGTCTTGTCGTATCTGAGATCCAGCCCGTGTTCGAGGCCGAGCTGGTCGACGCGCCGGGCCAGACCCGCGTTGGAGAACCCCGCCTCTGCGATGAGCGCGGCGAGCTGACGGTTGGGGGTGCGCTGCGCGGGTCGGTCCGTCATCGGTGGTGCGGTCTCCTGCCTCCGGGCCTCGTTACGTGCCGGGATTGCCTGTGAGCAGCCCTTTTGGCCTCATGAACGGCGCGAATGTAGCGGAGAGTGAGCACCCGCTCGGATACTTCAGCTTTCATTCATCCGATCGTGTGAGGATTGCCCGCAGGGCTGACGTCCCACGGACGGACGTACAGTGGCGTGGGCGCGTGACGTGCCTGACATCGCTAGGGAGGCGCTTGCCGTGAGTGAATTGCGGTTCGTCCGTATGGGGTTCGGCGCGGAGGCCGTCGACTACCAGGAGGCATGGGACGAGCAGCGCCGGGTGCACGCCGCCCGGTTCGCCGACGAGATCCCGGACACCGTGCTGCTCCTGGAGCACCCCCCGGTCTACACGGCGGGCCGGCGCACCGAGGACAGCGAGCGGCCGCTGGACGGCACCCCGGTGATCGACGTGGACCGCGGCGGCAAGATCACCTGGCACGGCCCCGGCCAGCTGGTGGGCTACCCGATCCAGAAGCTCCCGCGCCCGGTGGACGTGGTGGCGCACGTACGGCGCCTGGAGGAGGCCCTGATCCGCACCTGCGCGGAGTTCGGCCTGGAGACCACCCGCGTCGAGGGGCGCAGCGGGGTGTGGGTGCTCGGCGACCCGGTCGAGCAGCGGCCCGCGCTCGGCGGACTCTCCCTGGACTTCGACCCCCGGCTGACCGACGAGGAGTTCGACCCCCGTCTCAACGGCCCGGAGTACGCGCCCTCCAACGCCGGCCAGCGCCGCGAGGACCGCAAGATCGCCCAGATCGGCATCCGGGTCGCCAAGGGCGTCACCATGCACGGCTTCTCGTTCAACGTCTGCCCCGACATGAAGTGGTTCGACCGGATCATCCCGTGCGGCATCCGCGACGCGGGCGTGGCCTCCCTGGCCGGCGAGCTGGGCCGGGACGTCACGGTGGACGAGGTCGTGCCGGTGGCCGAGAAGCATCTGCGGGACGTCCTGGAGAACGCCGACCTCCGGCCGCGGCCGGTCGAGAAGGCGTCGGCCTGACGGATCCCCCGCGCGGGAATGCGCCCTGCGGTCGTGAGGTTGATCTCGGCGCCAGGGCGTGCAGAACACGGGCGTACCCTGGGGGACGCCGAAGAATCAAAGCTGAGGGAGCCGGTCGTGTCCGCAGTCGCACCCGACGGACGCAAATTGCTGCGCCTGGAGGTCCGCAACAGCCAGACCCCCATCGAGCGCAAGCCCGAGTGGATCAAGACGCGGGCGAAAATGGGCCCCGAGTACACCAAGATGCAGAACCTCGTGAAGAGCGAGGGCCTGCACACGGTCTGCCAGGAAGCCGGCTGCCCGAACATCTACGAGTGCTGGGAGGACCGCGAGGCCACCTTCCTCATCGGCGGCGACCAGTGCACCCGGCGCTGTGACTTCTGCCAGATCGACACGGGCAAGCCCGAGGCCCTGGACCGCGACGAGCCCCGCCGGGTGGGCGAGTCGGTGGTCACGATGGACCTCAACTACGCCACCATCACCGGTGTCGCCCGCGACGACCTGCCGGACGGCGGCGCCTGGCTGTACGCCGAGACCGTGCGCCAGATCCACCGGCAGACCGCCGAGCGCGCGGAGGGCCGTACGAAGGTCGAACTGCTCGCCCCGGACTTCAACGCGGTCCCCGAGCAGCTGGCCGAGGTCTTCGAGTCCCGCCCCGAGGTCTTCGCGCACAACGTCGAGACGGTGCCCCGGATCTTCAAGCGGATCCGCCCCGGCTTCCGTTACGAGCGCTCCCTGAAGGTCATCACCGACGCCCGCGACTTCGGCCTGGTCACCAAGTCCAACCTGATCCTCGGCATGGGCGAGACCCGCGAGGAGGTCAGCGAGGCGCTGAGGCAGCTGCACGAGGCCGGCTGCGAGCTGATCACCATCACGCAGTACCTGCGCCCCTCCGTGCGCCACCACCCGGTCGAGCGCTGGGTGAAGCCGCAGGAGTTCGTGGAGCTGAAGGAGGAGGCCGAGGAGCTGGGCTTCTCCGGGGTGATGTCCGGCCCGCTGGTGCGCTCCTCGTACCGCGCCGGGCGCCTTTACCAGATGGCGATCGAGAAGCGCGGCAGCTACGTCGCGAGCCAGGCCGTGTGAGCGCCATGCGCCTCACCGTGTGTGAATTCGCGCACAAGTAATTACCGGCCAGTAGCGGCCGGTTCGACGCGGTCCTGACCGTCCTCGCTGATGAGGGCACCCGTCAGGGCCGCGTCAGGGTTTGCGGCCGCCGTATCAAGGTTTCATCGGTGTTTGACCGCTCGGACACGCCCTGGTAACACCAATCAGTGACCCTCGAATCACGCCTCGTACACCACCCGCTCGCAGGGGGTATCTCGATCATGCAGGCCCCGCCGGTACGCGCCACCGCCATCCCCTCCCTCACCGACGCCCTCCGCGCCGTCGAGTCGCTGCTGATGAGCGGCGGCCAGCGCACCGCCCGCCGCAACGCCTGGACCTCGGTCCTGGAGGACCGCCGCCGGGCCAGGGACCGGGTGGAGGCGCAGCGCTTCTACGAGCGGTCCGCGGACGGCTCGTAGCCCCGCCGCCCCCGCGGGCACTGCCGTCGTCCGCGCTCCCGGCGGCACGTAGACTTCGTGCCATGGCGAGGAAGGAAACCGCGGCGGACGCCGCGAATGCCGGGCGACTGAAGCAGATCGCCCTCACGTACAAGATGACCCGCAAGGTCGACTCCAAGATCGGCCTTGTGCTCTCGGCCGTCGGGCTCGGCACGCTCGCGGTGTTCCTCGTGATCGGCTTCTTGCTGGGCCACCCGGTCTACCTGGGCATCTTCGGTCTGCTGGTGGGCCTGCTGGGGGCGGCGGTCGTGTTCGGCCGCCGGGCCGAGCGGGCCGCCTTCGGCCAGATGGAGGGCCAGCCGGGCGCCGCGGCGGCGGTGCTGGACAACGTCGGCCGGGGCTGGACCACCACCCCCGCGGTGGCGATGAACCGCAGCCAGGACGTGGTGCACCGCGCGGTCGGCAAGGCCGGCATCGTGCTGGTCGCCGAGGGCAACCCGAACCGGGTCAAGAGCCTGCTGGCCGCCGAGAAGAAGAAGATGAACCGCATCGTCGCCGACGTGCCGGTGCACGACATCATCGTGGGCAACGGCGAGGGCCAGGTCGAGCTGAAGAAGCTGCGCACCACCATGCTGAAGCTCCCGCGCGTGCTCACCGGCCCCCAGGTGACCACCACCAACGACCGGCTGCGCGCGCTCGGCGACCTGATGAGCAACATGCCGGTGCCGAAGGGCCCGATGCCCAAGGGCATG
The DNA here is from genome assembly GCF_056435325.1 of Streptomyces sp. NPDC043952. Classification (NCBI taxonomy): domain Bacteria; kingdom Bacillati; phylum Actinomycetota; class Actinomycetes; order Kitasatosporales; family Streptomycetaceae; genus Streptomyces; species Streptomyces sp. NPDC043952. Next base: position 277,046 of record NZ_JBWKES010000004.1, on the reverse strand, counting down.
CGAATGCCGAAGGGCGGCAAGAGCGGCCGCTAGGCCGCGCTGCTCGACGCGTTACGACGAGGGGGGGCGCCCGGTGTGACACTGGGCGCCCCCCTCGTCGTACTCCTCGTTCCCGGCCCCTACGGGTCAGACCCGGACCTCGACCGTCTTGGCCAGTCGGTCGTGCAGGCCGCGGCCGTCGCGGTCCCAGACCAGGGCGGGGATGGCGAGGCACAGCAGGACGGTGCGCAGCAGGGAGCGCAGCGGGTTGACGGTGCCGGTGCCCAGGGCCACGACCCGGATGCCGAACAGGCGCTTGCCCGGAGTGAAGCCGATGGTGCCGACCAGCAGGGCGCTCATGACGAAGAAGACGCCGAGGGCCCAGTTGCCGGTGCCCTGGTCGTAGCCATGCGTGATCAGGCTGTATGCGATCAGCAGGCACAGCGCCCAGTCGACCGCGATGGCCCCGAGCCGCCTGCCCGGCCGGGCCAGCGAGCCCGGACCCTCCTCGGGCAGCCCCAGCTGTTCCCCCCGGTAACCGAAGTCCGCGCCGGCGTCTTCCATGGCCGCGCGAGGGCCGGAGAGCCACGATCCGAGTGCCTGCCTGTTGTCCACCCGACCACGGTACTGCGTCCCCATATGACCGGGGGACGCCGGGGTGTCCCGGAGCTACGGTGGACGAGTGCCCGGTTAACTTCAGCGAAACAATCGGGTCACGCCGGAGAAATCACCCGTCCCTAGGGTCGGGACGAGCGTGTGCCACCGCACTGGCCGCACGAACGATCTACCACCCCGGCGCGGACGGCCGGGAGTAGGAGGAGCTGGATGTTCCAGAACGCCGACGAGGCCAAGAAGTTCATCGCGGACGAGGACGTCAAGTTCATCGACGTCCGGTTCTGCGACCTGCCGGGCATCATGCAGCACTTCACCGTGCCCGCCGAGGCGTTCGACCCGGACGAGGAGCTGGCCTTCGACGGATCCTCGATCCGCGGCTTCCAGGCCATCCACGAGTCCGACATGGCGCTGCGGGCCGACCTGTCCACGGCTCGGGTCGACTCGTTCCGCCGGGACAAGACGCTCAACGTCAACTTCTTCATCCACGACCCGATCACGGGCGAGCAGTACTCCCGCGACCCGCGCAACGTCGCCCGCAAGGCCGAGGCGTACCTCGCCTCGACCGGCATCGCGGACACGGCGTACTTCGGCCCCGAGGCCGAGTTCTACGTGTTCGACTCGGTGCGCTTCCAGACCAGCGCGAACGAGTCCTTCTACCACATCGACTCCGAGGCGGGCGCCTGGAACACCGGTGCGGTGGAGAACAACCGCGGCTACAAGGTCCGCTACAAGGGCGGCTACTTCCCGGTCGCGCCGGTGGACCACTTCGCCGACCTGCGCGCCGAGATCTCCCTGGAGCTGGAGAAGTCCGGCCTGAAGGTGGAGCGCCAGCACCACGAGGTGGGCACGGCCGGCCAGGCGGAGATCAACTACAAGTTCAACACGCTGCTCGCCGCCGCCGACGACCTCCAGCTGTTCAAGTACATCGTGAAGAACGTGGCCTGGCGCAACGGCAAGACCGCGACCTTCATGCCGAAGCCGATCTTCGGTGACAACGGTTCGGGCATGCACGTCCACCAGTCGCTGTGGAGCAACGGCGACCCGCTGTTCTACGACGAGGCCGGGTACGCGGGCCTGTCGGACACCGCCCGCTACTACATCGGCGGCATCCTCAAGCACGCCCCCTCGCTGCTCGCCTTCACCAACCCGACGGTGAACTCGTACCACCGCCTGGTGCCCGGCTTCGAGGCGCCGATCAACCTGGTGTACTCGCAGCGCAACCGCTCCGCCGCGATGCGCATCCCGATCACCGGCTCCAACCCGAAGGCCAAGCGCGTCGAGTTCCGCGCGCCCGACTCCTCCGGCAACCCGTACCTCGCCTTCTCGGCGCTGCTCCTCGCGGGCCTGGACGGCATCAAGAACAAGATCGAGCCGGCCGAGCCGATCGACAAGGACCTCTACGAGCTGGCTCCCGAGGAGCACGCGGGCGTCGCGCAGGTCCCGACCTCCCTCGGCGCCGTCCTCGACCGCCTGGAGGCCGACCACGAGTTCCTCCTCCAGGGCGACGTCTTCACGTCCGACCTGATCGAGACCTGGATCGACCTCAAGCGCACCCAGGAAATCGCCCCCCTCCAGCTGCGCCCGCACCCGCACGAGTTCGAGCTGTACTTCGACGTGTGACCGAGCCGTCGCACCACGTGTGACCGACCCGTCGCAGCACCGGGGCCGCCTCCCGCGAGGGAAGCGGCCCCGGACGTGTGTCACGGCGTGAGTGCGTCAGGGCACCACGACCACCACCACGGGCGAGTTGTAGCCGTAGCCGAAGCCGTTGTTGAAGCCGAAGAAGCCGCCGCGATTGAAGCCCCGGTCGAAGCCGAAGCAGTTACGGCCGTAGCAGCCGCGGTTGGTGGTGACGTGGGTCTGGGTCGACGCCGACGCGGTGCTCGCGGTGGCCACGGTGGCCCCGCCCGCCAGCAGCACGCCGACGGCGGACACCGCGGCGAGACGCCTCGCGCGCTGTGCATTCATCGAACTGCCCTCCTTCCATTCCCCCGGCGCCGTTTCGGGCACCGGAAGATGGCCGCACCCGCGCCTTCGGCGGGACACGGTCGTGGGTGATGCCGCCTGTGTTCAGGAAGCAGGGCTGACGTTCCCCTGGTCGGCGGGGATGGCGCACGTCCGGCGCACCCTGCGGCGCGGCTCTGCTGAAAATGCTAGCGGCCGGATCAGCACCCGGCATCCGGACGCGAATCGGGCGTAAACGGGCTGCTCAGGAGCCCTGTGCAACCTTTCGTACCGTTCAGGCTTCCTATTTCCGGGGGGCCGACCAGATCATGCTCCCCGCAGCTGTACGGACGAGAGAGGTTGAACGGGGAATGTCTGAACAGGACGACTGGCAGCGGGAGTTCGATCTTCGCTGGGCGGACTCCGCCCCGCACAAGGAGCCTTCCGCCCGCGCCCGGATGCTCGCCGCCCGCTGGAAGGAGAACCCCCCGGACCCGGCCCCCTTCCGCGCCGACCCGGAGCCCGTGCGGCCCCGCCGCTCCTCCTGGGTGTCCACCGCGGTGGTCCTGGGCTGCGTGGCCGCGGTGATCGTGCTGCTGGGTTACGCTCAGATACGGAACGGTTACTGACCGATTACGAAGCGTCACGGAAGCCGTCGGTCGGGTGAGCGGGCCGTCCGGCCCCCTCCCCACGGCGTGCGGCAGGTGCACACTGGACAGCGGGACGAAGGTGCCTGACTGCGGGGTGATGCAAGATGCAAAGCCGCTTGAGGACCGACCGGCGACTGACCGTGCGGATGACGGTCACGATGTTCCTGCTGGGACTGCTGTACGTGGCGTTCATCGCCGCGCTGCTCGTGCTGCTGAAGTCCTGGCTGCTGGTCGTGGTCCTGATGGGCGCGATGTTCGTGGCCCAGTTCTGGTTCTCCGACCGGATCGCGATGTTCGCCATGCACGGGCGGGTCGTGGAGCGGGAGGAGTACCCGGAGCTGCACGCGGTGGTGGACCGGCTGTGCGCGATCGCGGACATGCCGAAGCCGACGGTCGCCGTGTCCGAGATGGACATGCCGAACGCGTTTGCCACGGGACGCAACGCCGATCACGCCGTGGTCTGCGTGACCACCGGGCTGCTGCGCCGCCTGGAGCCCGGCGAGCTGGAGGGCGTCCTCGCGCACGAGCTGTCGCACGTGGCGCACAAGGACGTCGCCGTGATCACCATCGCCTCCTTCCTCGGCGTGGTCGCGGGCCTGCTGGTGCGCTTCGCCTTCTACTCGCAGATCTTCGGCGGGGGCCGCAGGGACCAGAACACCGCCGTCGTCTTCGCGGGCGTGATGGGCGTCTCGGCGGCCGTGTACGCGATCAGCTTCCTGCTGATCCGGGCGCTGTCGCGGTACCGGGAGCTGGCCGCCGACCGCGCGGCCGCGCAGCTGACCGGGCGCCCCTCGGCGCTGGCCTCGGCACTCACCAAGGTCACCGGGGACATCGCCCGCATCCCGACCAAGGACCTGCGTACGGCCCAGGCGTTCAACGCCTTCTACTTCACCCCGGCGACCGGCAAGGAGCCGGGCATCGAGCGGTTCTTCTCCACCCACCCGACGCTCCAGCAGCGGCTGGACCAGCTGGGCCGGATCTCGGCGGAGCTGGGCGAGACCGTACCGGGGGAGGCCGACCGGGCATGAGCGGGACTCCGGAGAACGACGGAACGGACAACATGGCGCTGTCGCGGAAGGCGGGCTGAGCGTTGGGCCTGCTGGACATCCTGCTGGGGCGTACCAAGCCCGTGGCCCCCGATCTCGACCAGCTGTTCGCACTGCCCTCCGCCGCCATCACGCTCCAGGCGGCGATGGGCTTCACCCCGACCGGGCGGGGAGCGGTGTGCTTCGCCACCGTGGAGGGCGCGGCCTTCGAGCAGACCCACCGGGAGGTGCAGGCGCTGCTGGACGCGGACGCGGAGCGCGCCGGGACGCCGGTGGAGCTGCGCCGGGACGACTACGGCTACTCGTGGCTGGTCTCCCGCCGCTCCCCCGACCAGCTGCCGCAGCTCGTCAACGATCTGCACGCGGTGAACAGCTCCCTGGAGAGCAACGGCTTCGGCCCGCAACTGCTGTGCTCGCTGGCCGGCTTCGCCGACGACTCGGGACGCGCGCTCGCGCTCGTCTACCTCTACAAACGGGGCACCTTCTACCCCTTCGCCCCGCTGGCCGGGGGCGGCGAGCGCCGGGACAACGCGCTGGAGCTCCAGGTGAAGTCCGTACTCGCCGACGACCTGCGGATCGAGCAGGACCTGTCCCGCTGGTTCCCGGTGTGGGGCGCCCCCGGTCTGTGAGCGCCCCGGCCGAGCCGGGCGGGCGGCGCCGGGCGGTCCCGCGGGGGCATGCCCGGCGCCGCGGTGGATCAGCGGCTGTAGCGCATCAGCGCCCGCACCATGCGGCACGTGGTGTCGGACGGCGGGCGCATGCCGATGGTCTCGGCGGTGCCCCGGATGGTGTCGTCGTGCGCCTGGTCCGGCAGGTAGACGCCGGAGTCGAGCAGGGCGATGGCCAGGCGCATGGCCTTCAGGCGCCGGTTGTGCGCGACGTACCACTCGCGGGGGCGGCCGGCCGGCAGGGGGCGCTTCACGGCGGGCTCGTACGGCGAGTCGAACAGCACGGGGTGCCGGGTGGTGGACTGGGTGGGCGACGGCTTCGGCTTGAGAGCGGCAGCGGGCACGGGCATCCTCCAGACGCGATCAGGGCGCCGGCCGGCGAGCCCGGCGGCACCCTCGAACACTGCTTCTATTCTACGGCCGACCACTGACAAAAGGCCCTGGCCACAAGGGCTTTGGGGGCTGTCGGTACAAGGGTGGCGCACGGGTTCTCGCGTACCGTGGAGACATGGAGATCTGGATCAATCCGGCCTGTTCGAAGTGCCGCAGCGCGATCAGCCTGCTCGAAGCCGAGGGCGTCGGCTACACCGTGCGGCGCTATCTGGAGGACGTGCCGAGCGAGGACGAGATCAAGGCCGTACTCGGGCGGCTCGGCCTGGAGCCGTGGGACATCACCCGGACCCAGGAGGCGGCCGCGAAGGAACTGGGGCTCAAGGACTGGCCGCGGGACGAGAGTTCGCGCCAGCGGTGGATCCGGGCGCTGGCCGGACACCCGAAGCTGATCCAGCGGCCCATCATCACGGCGGACGACGGCACGGCGGTGGTGGCCCGCACAGAGGAGGCGGTACGGGAGGCCATCGCCCACGACTCCGCGTCCGGCTGACGGGGCGTCGTACGGGGGCGGCAGTGCGGGCCGGGGGCGGGCGCGAGCCGGACGACGGACGCGAGCCGGACAGCGGGCGCGAGGCGGACAGCGGGCACGAGGCAGGTAGCGGGCGCGAGGCAGGTAGCGGCGAAAACCGGGGGGCGGTGCGTGGGGTTCAGCACGTCAGGAAGTCGGTCAGCCGGTCCGTCAGCTCCGGCGGGGCCGCCTGGGGCGGGGCGTGGTGGGAGACGTCCGGCAGTACCGCGGTCGTGACGCGCGGCAGCAGCGCCTCGGCCGCCGCCGTGACCCGGCTCGGGTCGTGCACCTTGCCGGCCCCGGCCGCGAGCAGCAGCACCGGCACGTCGAGCGCGCGCAGCGCCCGTGCGTCCGGGCGCGGGCGGGTCACCGGTCTCGCGGCCGGGAACCCGGCACCGGCCTCCTGCAACCGCAGCCACTCGGGGGTCCGGGCCGCCGCTCCCCCGGTCTCCCGCTCCAGGAAGGTGCGCACCCGGCCCGGTGTGGGCCGCAGCAGCATCGGCAGGGCGCGCAGCAGATACCCCGGCCGGTATCCGGTGAAGCACTCGGTCGGGTCCAGCAGGAACAGGCGGCGGACCCGGCCGGGGACGTGCAGGGTGTACGACAGCGCGATCCAGGCGCCGTACGAGTGCCCGCCCAGGTCGGCGCGGTCGATGCCGAGGCCGTCCAGGAGCGCGTCCAGCCAGCCGGTCAGGTCGGCGAGTGTCCGGGGGTGCCGGCCGGGGGCGGGGGTGCTCAGGCCGGGGGCGCCGATGATGTCGGGGGCGTACACCCGGCGCGTACGGGCGAGGCCGGCGGCCTGGGCGTACCAGGTCAGGGAGGTGGCTCCGCCGCCGCCCGGCAGCAGGAGCAGCGGGGGCGCGTCGCGCGGACCGCAGACATGGACACGGGTCGCGCCGCAGGGGGTGGGGACGGTGAGCGCCTCGCGGTCGGCGGGCCACCGCGCGAGGAGCCCGTCGTACGCGCGCCGGAAGGCATCGCCGTCGTAACCGGTCACCGGACGGCCCCCTGCTGTCTCGTCGGTCCGCCTCACCCTACCGGCCGGGCCCCTACGTGATCCGGGGCACAAAACCCCCAGGTAACACGGGGTTCACATCAGGGCAATGGCCGGGAAACGGCCTGTTGGCAGGCTTCCGGGCAGATCGAGAGACGGCGCACGGCGCCGCACGGCACCCGCGAGTGCGCCCGAACCACCCCGAAGGATGTGTCCCCGTGACCTTCAAGGCCGAGTACATCTGGATCGACGGCACCACGCCGACGGCCAAGCTCCGTTCCAAGACGAAGATCATCGCGGGCACTCCGGCCGGTCTCGACGCGCTGCCGCTGTGGGGTTTCGACGGCTCCTCCACCAACCAGGCCGAGGGCCACGCCTCGGACCGCGTGCTCAAGCCGGTCTTCACCTGCCCGGACCCGATCCGCGGCGGCGACGACGTACTGGTGCTGTGCGAGGTCCTGAACACGGACATGACGCCGCACGCCTCCAACACCCGCGCCGAACTGGCCGAGGTCGCCGCCCGGTTCGCCGCGCAGGAGCCGGTCTTCGGCATCGAGCAGGAGTACACCTTCTTCGACGGCACCCGCCCGCTGGGCTTCCCCGAGGGCGGCTTCCCGGCCCCCCAGGGCGGCTACTACTGCGGTGTCGGCGCCGACGAGATCTTCGGCCGCGAGGTCGTCGAGGCGCACCTCGACCACTGCCTGAAGGCCGGTCTCGGCATCTCCGGCATCAACGCCGAGGTCATGCCGGGCCAGTGGGAGTTCCAGGTCGGCCCGCTCGCCCCGCTGGAGGTCTCCGACCAGCTGTGGGTGGCCCGCTGGCTGCTGTACCGCACCGCCGAGGACTTCAAGATCTCCGCGACCCTCGACCCCAAGCCGGTCAAGGGCGACTGGAACGGAGCGGGCGCGCACACCAACTTCTCCACCAAGGCGATGCGCGAGGGCTACGACGCGATCATCACCGCGTGCGAGGCGCTGGGCGAGGGCTCCAAGCCGCTGGACCACGTCAAGAACTACGGCGCCGGCATCGACGAGCGGCTGACCGGTCTGCACGAGACCGCCCCGTGGGACGAGTACACCTACGGCGTCTCCGACCGCGGTGCCTCGGTGCGCATCCCGTGGCAGGTCGAGGTGGACGGCAAGGGCTACATCGAGGACCGCCGCCCGAACGCCAACGTCGACCCCTACCTGGTGACCCGCCTGATCGTGGACACCTGCTGCACGGCGCTGGAGAAGGCCGGCCAGGTCTGAGCCACCCCGGAACACCCTCGGGACCCTCAGGGGCGCTCGCCGTTCGCGGCGGGCGCCCCTGACGTGTGTCCGGGTGTGCCTCGACGGGCGCGTCCGGATGTGCATCGATGGGCGCGTCCGGATGTGCATCGATGGGCGCGCCCCGTCCGCATCCTGAGACACCGATTCAGCCGTCTCCACACCGACAACTCGCTGATCAGGCTCTTGACTACGGCCCTCGGGGCCCTCGCAACGCAGACTTCACGCCAATGACACGTCCAACCTGTGAGAGGACTCTCGTGCCCGGCGCGCGCCTCTGCTTCAATGGGCGCATGGCCAGCTTCCAGAAGATCACCGCGACGGGTCGTCACGACCTCGAGCCCTTCTGGCCCTCCCGCCAGCATCACGACTTCGACCGGGTGTGTTGTCGCGCGATCACCGCGCGGGCCCTGTGAAGCCGTAACCCCGGCCTTCGGCCAGCGCGGAACGACGTACGTCCCGGCGCGCCCCGACCACGAATCGCGGCCGCCGTCCCTCCCGACGAACCTCTCGCGCGAAAGAGCTGACCTCTCATGGCGACCACTCGTTCCGTCTCCCCCGTCTCCGCCGTCTCTCCCGCCCCCTCCGCGGCCCCCCTGAACGCCCCCGCCCGGCACCGGCTGCGCGCCGTCGACCGGGACGAGGTGGTCGACGTGGCGGACTTCCTGCCGCCGGGCGCCACCTGGCTGCCCGCCCCGCAGCACACCCTGCCCGTCCTGCCCGGCCGCCCGCCGATGGTCGGCTACCTGGTGCTGGTCCCCGCCGACCAGCAGCCGCCGTTCCTGCCGGTCGCGGTCCCGGACCAGACGGGACAGGCGGAGCAGGCCGGGCGCGCGGGGCAGCCGGGCGCCGACCGTACCGGCCGGGCGGGCGCAGCGGTCCAGACGGCCCCCGAACCGCTGGTGCGGATCGACGCCGGGCGCCGCACCGCCTTCATCGAGGGCCGCGAACTCGACCTGACCTACCTGGAGTTCGAGCTGCTCGCCCATCTGGTGGCGCATCCGCACCGGGTGCACACCCGCGACCAGCTGGTCACCACGGTGTGGGGGTACGGCCATGTCGGCGACGGCCGCACGGTCGACGTCCACATCGCCCGGCTGCGCCGCAAGCTGGGCGCCGAGCACCGCCGGACCATCCAGACCGTGCGCCGGGTCGGCTACAAGTACATTCCGCCGACCGGCCGTTGAACCGCCGCTTCCGCCCTCGGCGTAGTCCCGCACCGCCCACCGCCTGACCGGGCAGGCTGCCCGGTATGAGACTTCTGGTGCTGGGCGGAACGGAGTTCGTGGGACGCGCCGTGACCGAGGCCGCCGTCGGGCGGGGCTGGGAGGTGACCGTCTTCAACCGGGGCAGCCGCCAACCACCGCCCGGCGCAGCGGCGTTGACCGGTGACCGCACCGCGCCGGGCGGACTGGACGCGCTCGCCGAGGGCGCCTGGGACGCGGTGGTGGACACCTGGCCGGCGGCCCCGCGCGCGGTGCGGGACACGGCCCGCCTGCTGCGGGGCCGCGCCGGTCGGTACGCGTACATCTCCAGCTGCTCGGTGTACGCCTGGCCCTGGCCGGCCGGGGCCAGGGAGGGTGCCGCGCTGGTCGAGGGCGCGGCGGCGGACGCGGAGCAGGGCGAGTACGCCCGGGACAAGCGGGGCGGTGAGCTGGCCGCGCTGGAGTCCTTCGGCGCGGACGGCTCGCTGCTGGTGCGGGCGGGGCTGATCCTCGGGCCGTACGAGAACGTGGGCCGGCTGCCCTGGTGGCTGAACCGGATCGCCCGCGGGGGCCCCGTCCTCGCGCCCGGCCCACGCGACCTGCCGCTCCAGTACATCGACGTCCGCGACCTCGCGGACTGGCTGCTCGGCGCCCTGGAGCGGGAGTCGAGCGGCCCGTACGACCTGGTGAGCCCGCCCGGTCACACCACCATGGGCGCGTTCCTCGACGCCTGCCTCGCGGCCACCGGCGCGGACGCCGAGCTGTGCTGGGCCGAGCCGCAGACGGTTCTGGACGCCGGGATCGAGCCGTGGACCGAGCTGCCGGTGTGGGTGCCGCCGGGCGGTGAGATGCACGCCGCCGTCCACGGCTGCGATGTGTCGCGGGCGCTCGCCACCGGGCTGGTCTGCCGGCCGGTGGCGGCGACCGTCGCGGACACCTGGCGCTGGCTGACCGGCATCGGCGGCACCCCGCCCCGGCGGTCCGGCCGCAGCCCGGTCGGCGTCGCGCCGGAGGTGGAGGCGAAGGTGCTGACCGCGCTGCGGGACGGCGTCACCGGCGCCGCTCTCCCAGGTGACGGCCGCGCAGGCTGAGGGAGTACCGGCATCACCCGAATGGGGGTGCACCTAACCCCACCCGGAGAGGGGGGCCCGGACCAGTGACCCGTGCCCCGCGGTTCGGCCAGACTCGCCGTATGAACAGCGACACCATGCGTGACCGGGCCCGGCAGTCTCTGCTCGCCGCCGTGCGGGGACTGGTGCTGGCCCTCATCACGCTGCCCTTCGCCATAGCGTTCCTGGTGCTGACCCTGCTCTCCCTCGTCTTCATCCCGCTCGGCATCGGACTGCTCACGACTCCCCTCGTGCTGACGGGAGTCAGGGCGCTGGCGGACGTGCGCCGCAGGCTGGCGGCCGAGTGGTGCGGGGTGCCGATCCGCGCCGTGTACCGGCCGATACCGCGCGGCACCAACCCGTGGACCCGCGCCTTCACGATGCTGGGCGACCCCCAGACCTGGCGGGACGTGCGCTGGCTGCCGGTGGACATGACGGCGGGCTTCTTCACCGCGCTGCTCCCGGCCGTGCTGCTGTTCTACCCCGTCGAGGGGCTGATGCTGCCCTTCGGGCTGTGGCGGGCGTATGCCCAGGGGGGCACCTACTGGTACGCGTTCGTCCCGGTCAGCGGGGAGGGCGGGGCCATCGTCGCGGCCCTGCTGGCCCTCGTGATCCTGCGGGTCGCCCTGCGGTTCACGCCGAGCCTGCTGACCGCGCACTTCCGGCTCGTCCGGGCGGTGCTGGGCAACGGAGAGGGCGAACTCGTCGAGCGGGTCCGGGTGCTGACCGAGACACGGCGGGACGCGGTGGACACCTCCGCCGCCGAACTGCGCCGCATCGAGCGGGACCTGCACGACGGCGCCCAGGCCCGCCTCGTCGCCATGGGCATGGACCTCGGCACCATCGAGATGCTGCTCGACAAGGACCCGGCGCAGGCCCGGCAACTGCTCGCGCAGGCCCGCCGCAACTCCGCGGACGCCCTGGAGGAGCTGCGCGACCTGGTCCGCGGCATCCATCCGCCGGTCCTCGCCGAGCGCGGACTGGGCGACGCGGTGCGGGCGTTGGCGCTGCGGCTGCCGCTGCCCGCCGAGGTCACGGTGGAGCTGCCGGGCCGCGCCGACCCGCCGGTGGAGTCGGCCGCCTACTTCGCGGTCAGCGAGCTGCTCACCAACGCGGCCAAGCACGCGGGCGCCGACCGGATATGGGTGGATCTGCACCACACCGACGGCCGGCTGCGGGTCACGGTCACCGACAACGGCAGGGGCGGCGCCGCGGTGGGCGCCGGCTCCGGGCTCGCCGGGGTCGAGAAGCGGCTCGGTACATTCGACGGCGTCCTGGCCGTCAGCTCCCCCGCGGGCGGCCCCACCATGGTGACCATGGAGATTCCGTGCGTGTTGTCCTAGCCGAGGACCTATTCCTGCTGCGCGACGGACTGGTCCGGCTGCTTCAGGCGTACGACTTCGAGATCGCGGCGGCCGTCGAGTCGGGCCCCGAACTGACGCGGGCGCTGGCCGAGTCGCGGCCGGACGTGGCGGTGGTCGACGTACGGCTGCCGCCCACGCACACCGACGAGGGCCTCCAGTGCGCCCTGGCCGCCCGGCGCGCCCGGCCGGGGCTGCCGGTACTGGTCCTGTCCCAGCACGTGGAGCAGCTGTACGCGCGCGAACTGCTCGCGGACGGCGAGGGCGGGATCGGGTACCTGCTCAAGGACCGGGTGTTCGACGCGGAGCAGTTCGTGGACGCCGTACGGCGGGTCGCGGCGGGTGGTACGGCGATGGACCCGCAGGTCATCCAGCAGTTGCTGGCCCGCGGCGGCCCGGCCGGCGACCGGCCGCTGGACCGGCTCACCCCGCGCGAGCGGGAGGTGCTGGAGCTGATGGCCCAGGGCCGGTCGAACGCGGGCATCGCCGCCCAACTGGTCGTCACCGAGCGGGCGGTGGCCAAGCACACCTCCAACATCTTCGGCAAGCTCGGTCTGGAGGTGTCCGACGACGACAACCGGCGTGTGCTCGCGGTGCTGGCGTATCTCGACGGAGGGGCCCGCTGAGGACCGGCCGCCGGCTCGATTCCGGGTGACCTCGGGGGTACATGTGTGCGAGGCTGACGCGGTGAACCAGGACTGGGAAGACCGGGTGGACGCCGCCTGGGCCGCCTTCGCGCGCGGCGAGTACCCCGAGGAGCGGGCGGCGGAGTTCCGCGCCCTGATCGACGGCCTCGTCGCCGGACTGCCCGAGGACAGCGCGCGGGGCCCCTTCGAGCGGGCCTGCGCCTTCGACTCGACCGGGCACTCGGACCGTGCCGTGCCGCTGTACCGGGAGGCGCTGGCGCGCGGTCTCGACGGCTACCGGGGGCGGCGGGCGCGGATCCAGCTGGCGAGTTCGCTGCGCAACATCGGGCAACCGGAGGAGGGCGTCAAGCTCCTCACCCCCGAACTGGACGGCCCGAGCGACGAGTTGGACGACGCGGTGCGCGCCTGTCTCGCGCTGTGCCTGTCCAGCCTCGGCCGCGACCGCGAGGGCCTGTCCCTGGTGCTGGAGGCGCTGGCCGCCCATCTGCCGCGCTACCAGCGGTCGATGACCAACTACGCGCGCGCGTTGGTCGCTCCGGAGACCTGAAAGGGCCGGCTCCGGGGCCGCGCGCACGCCGATGTCCGGCCGCGTCGGCATGTCGTGCCGGCGCGGAGCCGCGCACGCACCGGCTCCGGCGGCAGACGCCAGGCGACGGACGGCAAACCGCAGACAGCAGACGGCAGACGGCAGACGGCAGTCGGCAGTCGGCAGTCGGCAGTCGGCGGCAACGCGTCGCGTACCCAAGCCGTGCCCGCGCCGTGCCCGTCCCCCTGAACTCACCGAAGCGCAGGGCCTGAACGCGCTGAACCGGAGAGCCCGGACGCACCGTTTCCGGCAGCCCGGACGCGTCGGCCCCGCGTCCCGAACCGGCCCGGAAACCGGCCTGAAACCGGCCCGAACCCGCCGCCCCGGACGCATCGGCGGGGCGCTTGACGGTGACCAACCAAGGACTCGCTCGTTTTCCCGGACGTGCAGTCACAGGATGTAGCCCAGCGTCACGCACCCGCCTCCGGACCGGCCGACGTCGAGCAGGCCGAAGCCACGCTCGTCGAGCACTACCCACGGCTGGTCCGGCTCGCCTATCTGGTCTTGCCGCCGGGCCTCGGCCGCGGGCGCCGGGTGCTGACCGCACACGCCCTCACCCAGCGCGCCCTGCCACGGGGCAAGCAGGCCGACCGGATCCCGGCGCAGTCCTCGGGCCGTACCCCCGCCCGCCGGGGCCCCGCCGAGCCGGCGGCCCGCCCGGACGACCCCGGCTACGCCTATCTGCGCGAGCGCGTCCTGCGCGCCGCCCTCGCCGCCGCCCGCCCCCGCCGGGCCCTGCCCCAGCCACTCCCCCGCGTCTGGGGCCTGCGGCTGCTCCCGCGCTCGGGCGGCGCCGACGAACTCGCCCTGGACCAGCGGCTGTCCAAGCTGTCCGCACCGGCCCGCGCCGCCTACGTCCTGCGCGGCCTGGACCGGCTGTCCGACGACGACATCCGCGAGATCCTGGACGCCGCCGGGGTGGACGATCCGGGCGGCGCGCTCGCCATGGCGAACAGCGTGCCCGCCCAGCCGGGCCTGCTGTCCTCGCCCGAGTTCGACCCCTGCACCCTCCAGGCCCGGCCCACCGATCTGCTCCGCCGCCGCCAGCACACCAAGGCCGCCCTCGGCGCCGCCGCCGCCCTCGCGGTGTGCGGGGCGCTGCTCGCGCTGCCGCACTCCGGCTGGGGCCCGGACGGCGCCGCCGCCCCCGCCTACGCCGAGAACCCGGCCGCCCAGGCCGCCCTCGACCCGGCGAAGCTGACCCGCGTCTCCCCCACCGCCTGGCACACCGCGGCCCGTACCGACTTCTCGGCCTGGCCCGCGCGCGGTCCGCTCACCGGCGACAAGGACCTGCTGCGCCGCGCCCTCGCGGTCTGGGCCCGGCCGGGTGAGAACGTCCGGGTCTCGGCCACCCCCGGCACCCAGACCGGCGGCCCGGCGGGCCCGCCCCAACTGCTGTACGCGGGCCAGGTCGACGCCGCCCGTGTGGTGATCCTCTACGACGGCCTGCGCATCGCCCGCTACGCCGAACCGGCCGACGGCACCCAGGGCGCCGCCCTGGACTTCGCGCGAGTGGACGGCGCGACCGGCGCCGAGGCGAGCGCCCTGGTCCTCGGCCGCGCCGACGGCAATGTGCAGTACCTGCTGGCCCCCTGGGTGAAGAAGGCGGCCACCCGCGACCTGATGAAGCCGGCCGCCGCGCCCACCCCGCTCGCGGTCCACGGCGGCGTCACCGCCCCGCTGACCAGCCCCGCCCTGGCCACCGGCAACTGCACCTCCTGGACCGTGCTCCAGGTGACCGGCGGGTCCGGCACCCAGCTCGCCACCGACCTCGGCGAGCTGGTCCCGGCCCGCCTCACCGCGGGCCGCCCCGGCGCCACCGGCGAGGCCGCGACCACCGGAGGGCTCCAGGCGTGGGCGCCGTTCGCCTGTTCCCTGGCCACCGAGCGCTCCTCCGGTGTGCGCAGCGTCAACGCCTGGGACTTCGCGGAGCAGCCGCTGCCCGACGGCAGCGGGGCCGGTCAGTGGGCCTGCACCCGCGCCGAGACCTGGCGCGGGGACGGCGCCGCCGCGCTGGCCCAGTTCCGCGTCCCCGGCTCCCGCTACGGCGCGGTCACCGCGAAGGGCACCGGCACCGCGGCGTGCGGCCCGCGCGATCCGCATGTGCTGGCCGGGGTGCTGTGGAAGTCCCGCGGCGGGCACTGGTATCTGCTGGCCGCGGGCTCCCCGGACACGGTGGCGATCCACGCGAGCGGCGGGATCACCGCGTCCGCGCCGGGCTCGCTGCTGGTCGCCAAGGCCGCCCAGGGGGCGCAGGCCCAGCTGAAGGGCACGCTGGCGGGCGGCCGGGCGATCCAGGGGCTGCATTAGGAGGCGCGGAGCGGGGCGCTGCTGACACCGCCGTAAACAACCGGTGCCGTAACCCTTCTCAGGACGTCTACCCGTCAGTACATTGACGCTATGTCTGATAAGCAGGCCCGGCCGGTGGAGTCCGAGCGCATCGCGCTCAAGGCCCGCAACGTGTCCTTCTCGTGGGAGGACACGCCGCTGCACTGGGTGCCCGGCGATCCGTTCACCACGCACACCATCAACGTGCTGCACCTGCTGCTGCCCGCCGGTGAGCGCTGGTTCGTGCACGTGTACAAGCAGGCGCTGCCGCTGATCACGGACGAGCGGCTGCGCGAGGACGTCATCGGGTTCATCGGGCAGGAGGCGATGCACTCCCAGTCCCATGACGAGGTGCTGCCGCACCTGCGCGAGCAGGGCCTGGACCCGACGCCGTACACCGCGCAGGTCGACTGGTTCTTCGAGAAGCTGCTCGGCGACCGCACCCTGCCGCCGGGCCGGGCGCGCCGCTGGTGGCTGCTGGAACGGGTGGCGCTGATCGCGGCCATCGAGCACTACACCGCGTTCCTCGGCGACTGGGTGCTCGGCGCGGCCGAACTGGACCGGCGGGGCGCCGACCCCACCATGCTGGACCTGCTGCGCTGGCACGGCGCGGAGGAGGTCGAGCACCGCTCGGTCGCCTTCGACCTGTTCACGCATCTGGACGGCAGCTACCGGCGGCGGGCCCGCACCTGGGCGAGCGCGTTCTCCGCCCTGCTGTTCCTGTGGCAGCGCGGGGTGCGCTTCTTCCTGGCCAACGACCCGACGCTGACCGACCCCAGGGCGTCCTTCAAGGACTTCTACGACCGCGGTCGCGCGGGCCTGCTGCCCAGCACCGGCGCCATGCTGCGGTCCATCCCGCGCTATCTCGGCCGGGACTACCACCCCTCCCACGAGTTCTCCACCGCCCAGGCCGTCGCCTATCTGGCCGCCTCCCCCGCCGCGCTCGCCGCCGAGCGGGCGGAGCACTCCGCGAAGGGTGCCGCCTGATGCCCAAGCTGCGTACGGTCGCCCTGGTCGCGGGCGCCGCCCTGTTCACCCGGAGCGCGCTGCGCCGCCGCGTGCAGGTCTCGCCGCTGTGGCCGATGCCCGCGCTGGAGACACCGATCTCCGGCCGGCCGCGCTCGCGGGCCCTCAGGCTGCTGCTCACCGCGCACGAGACGATCGCCGACGGTGTCGTACGACTGCGTCTGGAGGGCACGGGGTTGCCGCGCTGGACGCCGGGGGCGCATCTGGACCTGGTGCTGCCCTCGGGGCTGGTGCGGCAGTACTCGCTGTGCGGGGACCCGGAGGACACCTCCTCGTACACGGTCGCCACCCGGCTGGTGGCGGACGGGCGGGGCGGTTCGCGGGAGGTGCACGAGCAGCTGGCCGAGGGGATGGAGCTGGAGGTGCGCGGGCCGCGCAACCGGTTCCCGCTGGTCGGGGCCGAGTCGTACGTCTTCGTCGCCGGCGGGATCGGCATCACCCCGGTGCTGCCGATGCTGCGGGCGCTGCCGGAGGGCGCCGCGTGGCGGCTGCTGTACTGCGGGCGGACGCGCGCCTCGATGCCCTTCCTTGCGGAGGTGCGCGAGCTGGCCGGGGACCGGCTCACGCTCGTCGCGCGGGACGAGGACGGGCGACCTGACCTGGATGCGCTGTTCGCGCGGGTGGCGCCGGGCACGGCGGTGTACTGCTGCGGTCCCGAGGGGTTGATGGAGGCGGTGGCGGAGCGGGTACCGGAGGGGGCCGCGCTGCATCTGGAGCGGTTCGCGCCGCGCGCCGCGGCGGACGGGGACACCGCGTTCGAGGTGGAACTGCGGCGCAGCGGGCGCACGGTGCGCGTGCCGGCCGGCTCCACGGTGCTGGCCGCCGTGCGCCGGGAGCTGCCGGGCACCGTCTACTCCTGTGAACAGGGGTTCTGCGGGACCTGCCAGCAGCGGGTGCTGGAGGGCGAGGTGGAGCACCGGGACGAACTGCTCACGGACGCGGAGCGTGCCGACTCGATGCTGATCTGTGTGTCGCGGGCCCGCGGCGAACGCCTCGTGCTCGATCTGTGACGCGCTGATGCCCTGACCCATCGATGTGAACACCGGTTCGGGTCCGGACCGTTGGCGGCCGGATCCGCTCGGTAAGGTGTTCGTATGAGTACCGGGGTGCGCCGCAGGATGGGTGTCGAGGAGCGACGGCAGCAGCTGATCGGTGTCGCTCTCGACCTGTTCAGCCGCCGCTCGCCCGACGAGGTGTCCATCGACGACATAGCGGCGGCCGCGGGCATCTCGCGGCCGCTGGTGTACCACTACTTTCCGGGCAAACTCAGCCTGTACGAGGCCGCGTTGCGGCGCGCCTCCGAGGAGCTGAAGGCCCGCTTCACCGAGCCGCACGAGGGGCCGCTGGGCGAGCGGCTGCTGCATGTGATGCACCGCTTCTTCGCCCATGTGGAGGAGTACGGCCCCGGTTTCTCGGCCCTGATGCGCGGCGGCCCGGCCGTGTCCGCGACCGGCTCCCGCGAGAAGGAGCACGTCTCGGCCACCAACGCGCTGATCGAGGACGTGCGGCAGGCCGCGTACGACCAGATGCTCGCCCATCTGGGGATCGCCGAGGCGCCCCCGCGGCTGGAGCTGGTCATCCGCTCCTGGATCTCGCTCGCCGAGTCCACGGCGCTGATCTGGCTGGACGGCCGCCGCATCCCGCGCGAGGAGCTGGAGCTCCAGCTGGTGCACGACTTCGCGGCCCTGGTCGCGGTGAGCGCGGCACGGGACGAGGGCATGGCGGACGTGCTGCGCACCATGCTGGAGAACGAACCGGCCGACGGCCCCTTCGCGGAGCTCGTCGGCCGGCTGGTCTCGCTCGGTTCCTAGCGGCCGGTCACCGGTCGGACTTCCGGTACGACGGGTCGAGGTCGCGGACCTCGGCCGAGGCGTGCAGGGTGACCCCGTCCTCGGGGCGCACATGCCGCTCCAGCAGCTCGAGGACGGTCTCCGTGAGCCTCGCCTTCGCCTCCTCGGTGCGGCCGGCGAGGAGACCGATGGTCACGTGCACGATGGCGTGCCGCCGCTCCCCGGTCCCCTCGTACCCGTACACCGCGAACCCGTCGCGGAGCACCGTCTTGCAGGCCTCGGGCTTCGCCGCCGCGATCCGGACGACCGCCTCGTGCAGTTCCCGGACGAAGTCGCCGGCCTGCGCGGGCTCCTTCCAGACGTGGGTGTGGTCGACGGTGATCTGCGGCATGAGCACTCCTGTTCCGGGGGACGGCCCGACCCTACTGCGCCGCCCGGCTGAAGACCGCCACGGTCCGCGCCGGGACGGTGAAGGTGCCCGAGCCGGCCGCGTAGGAGGAGGTCTTCACCACCGGGTCCGCGCCGGACGCCTGCACCGGGTGCAGCCGGTAGGCGGTCCCGGCCAGCGCGGAGACCGTCTGCTTCTGGGCCCGCGGGGTGGCGTTGAAGACGACGACCAGGTCGCCGAGCTTCATCGTGATCACGCCCGGTGTCTCGTCCGTGCCGGACAGCGGGAAGGACAGCTCGCTCTGCACCTGGCCCGCCGTGGCGAGCGAGAACGCCTTCTCGGTCGTACGGATCCTCAGCAGGTCCTGGTAGGCGGCCGAACTGCCCTCGATCTGCGGGCAGCCGACCTTGACGGAGGTCAGCAGCGGCTTGGCGTACGGCCATTTGTCCTGGTTGCCGGAGGCCATGGGCAGGCCCCGGCCGAAGCCGTTGCCGTCGGCGCAGTTCCAGTGGATGGCGTTGAACCAGTCGCCGCTGTCGAAGGAGTTGCGGTCCAGCGACTTCGAGCGCAGCAGATCGGTGCCCGCCTGCGACAGGGACGGGCCCTGGGAGAGGGTGGCGGTGGCCATCGCGAGGACCTGCATCCGGGCCCGGTCCGCCGCGGACGTGTCCTTGGGCAGCTTGTAGGCGAGCGCGTCGAACAGGGTCTCGTTGTCGTGGGCGTCGACGTAGGCGAGGGCGTCGCCGGGCGCGTCGGCGTATCCGGCGGGCGAGCCGTTGTAGTCGATCCCGGCGCCGGTGACCTCCTTGCCGTCGGTGTCGGTGAAGCGGTACTTGGCGAGGTTGCCGGTCAGCCCGACCTTGATCAGGTCCTGGTAGTGCAGCAGCCGGGCCTTCTGCTCGGCCGGAGTGCCGTTCGCGGCCGATCCGTTGGGGTCGGTGTAGAGGCCGGAGGCGAAGCCCTGGACGCCGGGGTCGGCGTCGAAGGGGCTTCCGCCGCGCACCGCGTCGCGGGCCCGGTCGGAGAAGGTGGCGATGCCGGTGCCGGCCATGTTCGCCTGGGTGGCCTGCACGAAGCGGGCGTCGTCGGCGACCTCGCCGAAGTTCCAGCCCTCGCCGTACAGGATGATCTTCTTGCCGTCGACGCCGTCCTTCTCCGGGGTGAGCGCGTCGAGGGCCTTGCGGACGGCGAGGATGTTGGCCTTCGGGTGGTGGCCCATGAGGTCGAAGCGGAACCCGTCGACCTTGTACTCCTTGGCCCAGGTGACGATCGAGTCCACGACCAGCTTGCCCATCATCGCGTTCTCGGGCGCGGTGTTGGAGCAGCAGGTGGAGTTCGCCACCGAGCCGTCGGCGAGCAGCCGCTGGTAGTAGCCGGGCACGATCTTGTCCAGGACGGAGGTGTCCGCCTGGCCGCTGGCCGAGGTGTGGTTGTAGACGACGTCCATCACGACCCGCAGGCCGTCCTGGTTGAGCCCCTGCACCATCTGCCGGAACTGCCGGGTGCGCGCGGTGCCGTCCGGGTCGGTGGCGTAGGAGCCCTCGGGGACGGTGAAGTGGTACGGGTCGTAGCCCCAGTTGTAGGCGTCCTTCGCGGCGCTCGCGGCCACGCACGCCTGCTGCTGGTCGGAGTCGGCCGGGTAGGCGGCGAGGTCGCAGCCGGGGCTCTGCTGGTCGGCCTTCTTCTCGGGCACGGTGGCGAAGTCGAAGGCGGGCAGCAGGTGCACGTACGACGTCCCGGACTTCGCCAGTTCCCTGAGGTGCCGGGAGCCGTCGCTGTTCTTGTCCGTGAAGGCGAGGTAGGTGCCCCGGTCCTCCGCCGGGACGGTCTTGTCCGCGACCGAGAAGTCCCGCACGTGCAGTTCCTGGATCTGCGCGTCCTTCAGCGGTACGGCCTTGGGCTTGCGCAGGGTGGACCAGCCGCTCGGGGCGAGGGACTTGTCGTCCAGATCGGCGACGACGCTGCGCCCGGAGTTCGCGGTGAGGGCGACCGAGTAGGGGTCGGTGACCTTGTTGGTGACCATCCGGCGGACGCTGGGCGCCCACACCCGGACCACGTACCGGTAGGTCTTGCCCTTCCAGGAGGCGGGTCCGGTGAGCGACCAGACGCCGGTGGTGTCGTCGCGGTGCATGGGCCTGACCTGGCCGTCGATCTCCAGACCGACGCTCTGGGCGGTCGGCGCCCACACGGACAGGGTCGGCTTGCCGCCGTGGAAGACCGGGCCGAGCCGGGCCTTGGTGGCGGCCGGGTACAGGTCGTCCAGGACGCCGGCGATCTGCACGCCGGTCGCGGCGAGCACGGCGCCGTCGGCGGCGCGCTGGGAGGCGACGAGCTGACCGGTGAGCGCCTCGCGTACCCGGCCGCGGTCCCGCGGGTCCACGGACCAGGCCGTGTAGTCCTTCAGGTAGGGGAACTTGGCCTTCTGGGCGTCTGTGAGGGTGGTCTTCTCCAGCCGCAGCCAGCGCTCGTCGTCGCTGGTGAGGGCCCCGTCCTTGGCGGTGATGGAGCCGTCGTGGGAGTAGACGAGCTGGGTGGAGGCGGCACCGTCGGCGCCGTCCCAGGCGACGGTGTACGCATCGACCCAGACCGCCTTGGAGGTGGTCAGGTCGAGGGCGGCGGCGCTGCCCGCGGGCTGCGGCAGCAGGTGCTTGTCCTGGCCGTTCAACAGCCACACCTCGTAGCCGTCGGCCTTGAGGTCCAGGGACTGGTCGGCGGCGAGGTCCTTCTCGTCGCCCTTGTGGATGATGTAGCTGAGGCTGGTGGCACCCGCGGCGAGCGGGACCTCGAAGACGGCGCCATAGGCATCAGTCTTCACCGGTTTCAGCGGGGCCGACCAGTCGGTGGGGTTCGCGGCACCCGTCCAGACGTGCAGGCCCCAGCCGTCGTAGTCGCCGTCGGCGCGGTGGTAGTGGATGACCGCCTTGGTGGTGTCCGGCGCGGGGTACGACGACGGCCGCTGGGTCTGGACGCCGTCCTTGCCCTGCTGGACCCAGACCTCACCCGTCTTGGTGACGTCGATGCTCCGGTCGGCGTCGCCGTCCTTGTTCCCGTTCTTGTCGACGACCAGGAAGCCCACGTTCGAGGCGCCCGGCTTGACCTTGACGTAGGCGAAGGCGCCCCAGGCGTCCCGGCCGGCGAAGGGGTGCCCGGCCGGCCAGGTGGTGGCCTCGCCGTCGGCGATGTCGCCCCAGGCGTACAGGTTCCAGTCGGCGTAGTCGCCGTCGGTGCGCTGGTAGTGGACGATCACGTAGTCGCGTGCGGAGGCGGTGGGCGGGGCGGGCGGGGGTACGGCGCCGGTGGTGCCCTGTGCCGTGGCGCTCGCGGTGTGTCCGGCGCTGTCGATCACGACGGCCTTGTAGCGCAGCGCGGTGCCGGCCGGGACCTTGCCGCTCAAGGTCTGGGTGACCTGGTAGGGCGCGTGGTCGGCGGAGCCGAGGACCTGCCACGGGGCGTCGCCGACCTGGGCGGCGAAGACCACCCGGTTCAGCTGGCCACCATCGACATCGGCGCCGACGGTCACCGTGCCGGTGGCGCCCGCGGCCGGGGCGTGCAGGGTGAGCGTCGGCCTGGTGGCCGGCTTGTCGAGCGGGCCGGACGCCTTGTAGACGACGGCGGACTCGGCCGGGACGGTCACGGTGACCTGGCGGTCGCCGTCGGAGCTGACGCTGCCGGTCGCGCCGTAGACGCCCCGGTACGGCATCCCGGCCGAACCGGTGGCGAAGGTGGCCGACTTGGCCTCGCCCGCGTTGTTGAACGCGACGATGTACTCCTGGCCGCTGCCGGCGTCGGTGCGGGTGAAGGCGTAGATCCCGGCGCCGTCGGCCGCGTACCGCTCGCTCTGGACGCCGTCGGTCAGGGCCGGGTTGGCCTTGCGCAGCGCGGAGAGGCCGGCGATCTGCCGGTACAGCGGCGCCTTCGTGTCGTAGGAGTCGCTGGCGTGGGTGCGGTCGGTGCCGATCTCGTCGTCGGCGAGGTAGGCGGGCACCTTGGAGGCGAACATGGTCTGGCGGGCTTCCTTGTCGCCGCCGCTGCCGGTGAAGCCCTGTTCGTCGCCGTAGTAGACGACCGGGTTGCCGCGGCTGAGGAACATCACCTCGTTGGCCAGCTCGTCCTTCTTCAGCAGTTCGGCGTCCGTGGCGTCCGGGTTGTCCTGCTTGAGGAAGTATCCGATGCGGCCCATGTCGTGGTTGCCGAGGAAGGTGACCTGCTCGTAGGCGTTGGCCCGGTCGGTCGTGTACTTGTAGTCATCGCCGAGGACGCCCGCCAGCTTCCGCGCGCTCGCGCCCTGGGAGGCGTAGCCGCGGGCGGCTTGCTGGAAGGGGAAGTCGAGGGTGGCGTCGAGGCGGCCCTGGGTGACGTACGGGGCGGTGACCGAGGTGTCGGTGTCGTAGGTCTCGCCGAACAGGAAGAAGTTCTTCCGGCCGTGCGCCGCCGCGTAGCGGTCGAGTGCGGTGGCCCACTGGGTCCAGAAGGGCAGGTCGACGTTCTTGGCGGTGTCGATGCGGAACCCGTCGACGGCGAAGTCCTTCACCCACCGCTCGTAGATCCGCTCCATGCCGTGCACGACCTCGGGGCGCTCGGTCCACAGGTCGTCCAGGCCGTCGAAGTCGCCGTAGGTGCCGGACTCGCCGGCGAAGGTGGAGTCGCCCCGGTTGTGGTACATCGTCGGGTCGTTGAGCCAGGCCGGCACCTTGGACTCGCTGGTGACCTGCGGGGTGTACGGGAAGGAGGCGGCGGAGACGGCCGGGAACTTCTTGGTGCCGTCCGCGTAGTCGGCGTCGTCGAAGGGCCTGCCGTCCTTGGTGAGGTACGGGTAGGCGCCCTTGGTGCGGTAGTCGGAGGAGTTCTCCTTGTCGGTCACCACGTCGGCGGTGTGGTTGGTGATGACGTCGAAGAAGACCTTCATGCCCTTGGCGTGGGCCTTGGAGATGAGGTCCTTCAGGTCCTGGTTGGTGCCGAAGTGCGGATCGACCTGGGTGAAGTCGGTGATCCAGTAACCGTGGTAGCCCGCCGAGGCGTTGGCTCCGGCCCCCTGCACCGGGATGTTCTTGAAAATGGGTGCCAGCCACAGGGCGGTGGTGCCGAGCCCCTTGATGTAGTCCAGCTTCCGCGTGACGCCCTTGAGGTCGCCGCCCTGGAAGAAGCCCTCGTCGGTGGGGTCGTACCCGGTCGTCATGCGTGAACCGGTGAGGCCGCCTTGGTCGTTGGCCTTGTCGCCGTTGGCGAACCGGTCCGGCATGAGGAAGTAGAACTGTTCACGGGTGTCGCCGTGCCGGGCCGGCTGGGCCGCGAGGGCCGCGTCCGACGGGGGCGGGGGCGGGGCGGCGGCCTGCGCGGCGGGCGCGGCCAGTGGCTGCACGAGTGCGGCCGTGAGCGCGGCGACGGCGAGGGCCGCGGCTCTCCTGCGGTGGGTGGTGCGACGCCGTAGGGGCGTCGGCCATCTCGGTATCACAGGCAAGAACTCCTTGCGATGGCGGCTCGATCGGGTTCGACCCCACGCCGCGGCTCGGCCTCGATGCCGGGCGCCCGCGCGACCGTACCCCTCGCGAAAGGGTTGCAGCAAGAGTCCTGAAACATTGGGCAAGGGATTTCAACTACTGCGGCCCGCACCGCCATAGGGGTGCGGTGCGGGCCAGGTTCCGGTTCAGCAGGAGGACTTGCCGGCGTAGATCGCCAGCGCGGTGTTCGGGGCGACCGAGGCGGTGAACCAGCCGGTGCCGTTGACCGTCACCGTGGTGTTGTTCTGCACGTTGCAGTAGGTGCCGGCGGGCAGCGAGGTCTGGAAGGAGCGATCGGCCGTCGTGCCCTCGTGGTTGATGACCACGTACCCCTTGTCGCCGCGGCCGAAGGCGATCAGGTTGTCGCCGTCGTCCCACCAGTTGGAGACCGCCTGCCCGTGGGTGGTGTTGCGGAAGGCGACCATGGACTTGATCTCCGGCCAGGCGTGCTGGCACTTCCAGCCGTCCTGCCAGCAGGCGTTGACCTGCCCGTTGTTCGGCGGGCCCGCGTCGGCGTCGCTCCACTCGTAGCCGGAGTTGATGTCCGGGGCGCCGTAGGGCCAGGCCAGCATGAAGACGTTGGCCAGCGTGTAGTTGGCGCCGTCCTTGTAGTTCAGGGTGGCACCGTTGCGCTCGGTGTCGTGGTTGTCCACGAAGACACCGGCCACGTTGCTGGGCAAATAGCCCCAGCCCTCGCCGAAGTTGTTCAGGTAGGCGAGCTTTTCGCTGTTGAAGACGCGCTTGAGGTCGTAGGCGTAGCGGAACTCCTGGACGTCGCCGTTGCCCGTGTACTCGGTGGGCTGGACGGCCTCGCCCGCGCCGTAGATGACCTCCTGCTTCCAGTAGACGCTCGGGTTGGTCAGCCGGCTCTTGATGTTCGCCAGGTCGGCGGCGGCGATGTGCTTGGCCGCGTCGATGCGGAAGCCGTCGGCGCCGAGGGAGAGCAGGTCGTTCATGTACCCGGCGATCGTCGCGCGGACGTGCTCGGAGCCGGTGTCCAGGTCGGCCAGGCCGACGAGTTCGCAGTTCTGGACGTTCGAGCGGTCCTGGTAGTCGTCGACCTGCGTCCGGCAGGTGTGGAAGTCGGAGTCCGAGTACAGGCCGGGGTAGTCGTACTTGGTGTACTGCGTGCCGCCGGTGCCGGTGCCGCTGCCGGCCGTCATGTGGTTGATGACCGTGTCCACCACGACCTTCACACCGGCCGCGTGGCAGGTGGAGATCATGTTCTTGAAGGTGGTCCGGTCGCCGAGCCGGCCCGCGATCTTGTACGACACGGGCTGGTACGAGGTCCACCACTGGGAGCCCTGTATGTGCTCCTCGGGCGGCGAGACCTGCACATAGCCGTAGCCCGCGGGTCCCAGCGTGCTGGTGCACTCACGGGCCACCGAGGCGTAGTTCCACTCGAACAGGACGGCGGTGACGTCTTTGGTGCCGGGTGGGGAGGCCACGGCACTCGTCGGGTTCATGACAAGGGCGGCGGCCGCGAGGGCGACCACCCCCGAGAGGGTCTTGCGTACCATGTGGGGTTCCTTCGTCGCTGAAGGTACTTGCTGCAAAGTTTCAGAAACCTTGCGGTGACGCAGATGTTAAGGGCCCGCTGCCGGAAAAGGCAGCGGGCCGCAGAGAAGTTGATGCAAGAAATTTCACACGGGGGGTCAGACCGCCGCGGTCCACCACACGGTGGTGTCGGCGGCCACCTTCGCCTCGCCGCCGGTCTCGGCCACCTCACCGCTCGCCAGCAGCAC
Source organism: Streptomyces sp. NPDC043952 (assembly GCF_056435325.1). Classification (NCBI taxonomy): domain Bacteria; kingdom Bacillati; phylum Actinomycetota; class Actinomycetes; order Kitasatosporales; family Streptomycetaceae; genus Streptomyces; species Streptomyces sp. NPDC043952. Next base: position 251,298 of record NZ_JBWKES010000004.1, on the reverse strand, counting down.
CCGGCCGTACGCCGGGGTGGTCACCGACTCGCCCGTGGTGTTGGCGACGCACACGAACTCGCCCCGGCAAAAGGCCAGGACGCCCTCGGGGGCGCGCAGCCACTCCAGGCTGTCCCCGGCGCCCAGGTCGGGCTGGGCGCGGCGGGCGGCGAGGGCGGCGCGGTACAGCTCCAGGGTGGAGCCGGCCGCCCCCGTCTGCGCCTCGACGCTCAACTCGCCCCAGTTCGCCGGCTGCGGGAGCCAGCTGCCGCCGTCGCCGAAGCCGTACGACGACCCCGTGCGGGTCCACGGGATCGGCACCCGGCAGCCGTCGCGGAAGCCGTCCTGGCCCGCGCCGCGGAAGTACGCGGGGTCCTGGCGCACCTCGTCGGGCAGGTCCACGACGTCCGGCAGGCCCAGCTCCTCGCCCTGGTAGAGGTAGGCCGAGCCGGGCAGCGCCAGCATCAGCAGGGTGGCGGCGCGGGCCCGGCGCAGGCCGAGTTCGCGGTCGCCGGCGGTGCGGATCTGGGTGCCGAGGCCCGGCGGGTTGGCGAAGCGGGTGGCGTGCCGGGTGACGTCGTGGTTGGACAGCACCCAGGTGGCCGGGGCGCCGACCGGGCGCATCGCCGCCAGCGTGGAGTCGATGACCGCGCGCAGCTCCGCCGCGTCCCAGGCCGTCGACAGGTACTGGAAGTTGAACGCCTGGTGCAGTTCGTCCGGGCGGACGTAGTTGGCGGTGCGCTCGACGGTCGGGGTCCACGCCTCGGCGACGAAGATCCGCCCACCCGTCTCCCACCGCCGCCCTTCTGACGAAGGCCCTTCGGGCCCCATTTTCTTGGCGTACTCGTCGAGGATGGTCCGCCACTGCCGGTAGATGGCATGCACGCCGTCCTGGTCGAAGAACGGCATGACATCGTTGCCCAGCAGCTTCAGCTGCTCGCCCGCGCCGAGGTCGGGCAGGCCCTCGGCCTTGACCAGGCCGTGGGCCACGTCGATGCGGAAGCCGTCCACGCCCATGTCCAGCCAGAAGCGCAGGATGGAGCGGAACTCGTCGCCGACCGCCGGGTGTTCCCAGTTGAGGTCGGGCTGCTCGGGCGCGAACAGGTGCAGGTACCACTCGCCGGGCGTCCCGTCGGGCTCGGTGACGCGGGTCCAGGCCGGGCCGCCGAAGATGGACTCCCAGTCGTTGGGCGGCAGTTCGCCGTCCGCGCCCTTGCCGGGGCGGAAGTGGTAGCGCTCCCGCAGCGGGGAGCCGGGGCCCTCGGCGAGGGCGCGCCTGAACCACTCGTGCTGGTCGGAGGAGTGGTTGGGCACCAGGTCCACGATGATGCGCAGGCCGAGCCCGTGGGCCTCGCGGATCAGCGCGTCGGCGTCCAGCAGGGTGCCGAACATCGGGTCGACCGCGCGGTAGTCGGCCACGTCGTAGCCGGCGTCGGCCTGCGGGGAGGCGTAGAAGGGGCTGAGCCACACCGCGTCGACGCCGAGGTCGCGCAGGTACGGCAGGCGGGAGCGTACGCCCTCCAGGTCGCCCATGCCGTCGCCGTTGCTGTCGGCGAAACTGCGCGGGTAGACCTGGTAGATGACCGCCTCCCGCCACCAGTCGCGGCGGTGGCCCGCGACGGTGGCGGTGGCGGAGTCGGTGGCCGGGGCGGCAGTGTGCTGCTGGCTCATGGCTTCCTTGGTGGTGACGGAAATCGGGTCATGGCGCGTGGGGCGCACGGGCGGCCAGGGCCCGTGCGGGTACGGCGGCGGAGGCGGGCCGGGGGAACGGGATGCGAGGCGGCCGCGATGTCAGCGGGGGCTGGGGGTCCCCCCGGCGCGAGCGAAGCCGAGCGCTGGGGGAGGACACCGCGGCCGCCTGCCCGCGCGGTCAGGCGCGCGGGAGCCTCGGGTGGTGCGGGCGCCTCAGCCCTTGGTGCCGCCGGAGGTGAGACCGGTGACGAGGTTCTTCTGCACCAGGTAGAAGAACACCGAGACGGGTATCGCGATCAGCACCGCGGTGGCGGCCATGTAGTTCCACTCGGCGTCGTGCTCGCTGACGAAGGTCTGGAGGCCGACGGCGAAGGTGTACTTGGAGTCGTCCAGCATGAAGGTGGTCGCGAAGGCCACCTCGGCGACCGCGGTGATGAAGTTGTAGAACGCGGCGACGGCCAGGCCCGGCCGGGCCAGCGGCAGGATCAGCCGGAAGAAGGTGCCGAACGGGGTGAGGCCGTCCACCCGGCCCGCCTCGTCGATCTCGATCGGGATCGTGTCGAAGTAGCCCTTGAGCAGCCAGGCGCTGTACGGCACCGCGGTGGTGCAGTTGACGAGGATCAGCGCCCAGTAGGAGTCGATGAGGCCCAGGTCGCTGAAGATCTGGTACATCGGCACGATCAGGACGGCGATCGGGAACGCCTGCGTGAGCAGCAGGACCCACATCAGCTGCTTGTGGCCGGGGAAGCGCATCCGGGAGACGGCGTAGCCGGTGGTCGCGGCGAGCAGCACACCGACCACGGTGGTGCCGAGGGCCACGATCATCGTGGACTTGAACCAGCTGAAGAACTCGGTGTGCTGGAGCACGAAGCCGTAGTTGGCGAAGCTCATCTTCCCGGCGATGCCGCCGGGGTGCAGGTAGTCGTTCTTGTCCGGGCCGAGCGAGAGGTAGACCAGCCAGGCCACGGGCGCCAGCGCGACGAGGCTCGCGACCATGAGGCCGGCGTGCAGCAGGACGGTGCCGAGGGGGCCGCGCTCGTCCGGTCGGCGGCCCTGGCGGGCGGGCTTCGCGGCGGGGGCCGGTGCGTCGGCCGGCTTTGCGAGGGTGGTGGTGCTCATGGCGGCGGCTCCTGCGGCGTCAGACGGCGAGCTGGTCATTGCGCTTCAGCCAGCGGAAGTAGAAGGAGGTGAAGACGGTGACGATCGACAGCAGCAGTACGCCGTAGGCGGCGGACTGGGCGAAGTCGCGCGGCTGCTGGCCGAAGCCAAGGTAGTAGGCCCAGGTGACGAGGATCTGGGCGTCCGGGGCGCTGGTCGGGCCGAACAGCAGGAAGATGATGGCGAACTGGTTGAAGGTCCAGATGACGCCGAGCAGCACCACCGTGGAGCTGACCGAGCGCAGGCCGGGCAGGGTGACGTGCCGGAAGCGCTGCCAGGCGTTGGCGCCGTCCATCCGCGCCGCCTCGTACAGGGCGGTGTCGATGGACTGGAGGCCGCCGAGCAGCGAGAGCATCATGAACGGCACACCGCACCAGGTGTTGACCATGATCGCGGCGAAGCGCTGCCAGAAGGTGTCCTCCAGCCACTGCGGCTGCGGCAGGTGCAGCGCGTGCAGGAGCTGGTTGAGCACTCCGGAGTCGGAGAGCATGATCCGCCAGGAGAAGACGGTGACGAAGGTGGGCACGGCCCACGGCAGGACGAGCAGCACCCGGTAGACGGTCCGCCCGCGCAGCTTCTGGTTCAGCATCATCGCGAGGCCGAGGCCGATGGTGTAGTGCAGGGTCACACAGGCGACCGTCCACACGATCGTCCAGATCACGTGGGACCAGAAGCGGTCGTAGGACAGCGGGCCCCACAGGATGTTCCTGTAGTTGTCCAGACCGACGAACTTGTAGGTCGCGGCGATGTGGTTGACGCCGATGGTGCGCGCCGAGTTGAGGCTGTTGGCGTCGGTCAGGGTGAGGTAGAAGCCCCGCACGAGCGGATAGCCGACGAGCACCGCGAGCACGATGACCACCGGGGCGATCATCGCGTAGGCGTACCAGTATTTCTGGAGGCTGTTCCTGATGCGCTGCCCCAGCCCTGGCCGAGGCGCGCGGTCACCGCGGCTCTTGCCGGTCGCGCGGTCGATGGCGACTGTCATGGTTCGACACCTTCAGATGGTTCAAGGATGGCCGGGCACGGGGCGGGGGCCGCCGGCTGCCTCCTCGTGGGTGAGGCAGCCGGCGGCCGTCCGGGCTTACTTGGCGAAGTCGGGGACCAGCTTGCCGATCGCGATGTCGGCGTTGCTCAGACCCGTGTCCAGCGATTCCTTGCCGCTGGCGATCTTCGGCAGCTCGGTGTCGAGCGGCGCCCACAGGGAGCCGTACTCGGGCAGCGACGGGCGGGGCTGGGCGGCGGAGAGCACGCGCTGGAAGCCGGCGGTGCCCGGATCGGCCGTCACCTTGGCGGTGTAGGCGTCCATGCGGGTCGGCAGGGTGGCGTTCTTCAGCGCGATGGTCTCCTGGGAGGAGGCCGACGTCATGAAGTTGACGAACTTCAGGGCCGCCGCCTGGTGCGCCTTGTCGGAGCCGGCGTAGACCGAGAGGTTGTGGCCGCCGGTCGGGGCCTCCGCCTTGCCGGTGGAGCCGGCCGGGACGACCGCGACGCCCAGGTTGGTCTTGTCCTTGAAGGCGCTGCCCTTGTAGATGTTCGTGTTCTCCCAGGGGCCCTGGATGATCGCGGCGACCTTGCCGCCCGAGAACGCGTCCATGATGTGGGCGTAGGCGTCCGGGGTGGTGTCGGCCTTGTGCAGGCCCTTGCCGGAGAACAGGCTCAGCCAGGTGCCGAACGCCTTCTTGGCGGCCGGCGTGTCGATGGTGACCTTCTTGGCGCGGACGTCGACGGTGTCGGTGCCCTCGCCGTACAGGAACGGCTGGCCGTAGTAGCCCGCGGTGGAGCCCCAGTAGCCGTCGGCGCCGGTCTTGTCCTTGATCTTGGCGGCGTCGGACTTCAGCTCGTCCCAGGTCTTCGGCGGCGTGGTGATGCCGGCCTTCTTGAACAGGGCCTTGTTGTAGACCAGGGCCAGGGTGTCGGTGACCAGCGGCACGCCGTAGGTCTTGCCCTCGTACTGCGCCTGCTTGACCAGGTTCGGCTCGAACTTGGCCTTGTCGGCGAGGGCCTCGGTGCCGTCCAGCGGCAGGAAGTAGCCCTTCTTGGCGAAGGCGGGGGTCCAGCCGACCTCGGAGCGCAGCACATCCGGGGCGCCGGAGGCACCCGCGGCGGTGTCGAACTTGTTCTGCGCCTGGTCGAAGGGGACGTTGACGTACTTGACCTTGATGTCCTTGTTCGCGGCCTCGAACTTCTGGACGAGGGCCTTGTACGTCGGTGCCTCGTTCGTGGCGTTGGAGGTGTCCCACCAGGTGATGGTGACCGGCCCGTCCGACTTGCTGTCGCCGCTTCCGCCGCCGCAGGCCGTCGCCGCGAGGGCGAGGGACGCCACCAGGGCGGAGGCCGCTATGCCACGCCGCATGAGTTCTCCTTGAGGGTTAAGCCCGAGTGATGCCGACTGCGCCGATGGAGGAGGCTGCCGGGCGACAGGGAACGTAACAGCGATGTAAGCGTTGCGAAAGACCTTGCAGAAAAAAAGTGCAAGTGAACCCGATGGTTACCCTGTCGTTACCGCTCAGCGGCCTGCGACAACGTGTGCAAGACTCTGCAAGCTCTTGCCACCGACGCACACAGACGAACTTGAGGGAGCGCGATGAGGCAGCAACCCGCAGGGGGTCGTTCGACCGGGCGTGCCCGGTGTCCGAGCGGTGTGCAAGGCGGGAGACGCCCGGTACAGTCCAGTGGCGTGACCACACGGCTTGCCGACATCGCAGCGCAGGCGGGGGTGAGCGAAGCGACCGTCAGCCGGGTCCTCAACGGGAAGCCGGGCGTCGCCGCCACCACCCGCCAGTCCGTGCTCGCCGCACTCGACGTGCTCGGCTACGAGCGGCCGGTGCGGCTGCGCCAGCGCAGCGAGGGTCTGGTCGGGCTGATCACGCCGGAGCTGGAGAACCCGATATTCCCCGCCCTGGCGCAGGTCATCGGGCAGGCGCTGACCCGCCAGGGTTACACCCCGGTGCTCGCCACCCAGACACCGGGCGGCTCCACCGAGGACGAGCTGACCGAGATGCTGGTGGACCGGGGGGTTGCGGGCATCATCTACGTCTCCGGGCTGCACGCCGACACCACCGCCGACATGCAGCGCTACGAGCGGCTGCGGGCGCGGGGCGTGCCGTTCGTGCTGGTGGACGGGTTCTCGCCGCGGGTGCAGGCGCCGTTCATCTCCCCCGACGACCGCGCCGCGATGACGCTCGCGGTGACCCACCTCGCCTCGCTCGGCCACACCCGGATCGGGCTGGCGCTCGGGCCGAAGCGGTTCGTGCCCGTGCAGCGCAAGATCGAGGGCTTCCTGCGGGCGATGCAGGACCAGTTGGGGCTCGGCGCCGAGATGGTGGAGACCGAGCTGGTGCAGCACTCGCTGTACACCCTGGAGGGCGGTCAGGCGGCCGCGACGGCGCTGATCGACCGGGACTGCACCGCGGTGGTCTGCGCCAGCGACATGATGGCCCTCGGCGCCATACGGGCCGCCCGGCAGCGGGGTCTGGACGTCCCGCGGGACGTGTCCGTGGTCGGTTTCGACGACTCCCCGCTGATCGCGTTCACCGATCCGCCGCTCACCACGGTCCGCAAGCCGGTCCCGGCGATGGGGCAGGCGGCGGTGCGCACGCTCCTGGAAGAGATCGGCGGTACGCCCGCGCCGCACAGCGAGTTCGTGTTCATGCCGGAGCTGGTGGTGCGCGGCTCGACGGCATCGGCCCCGCATCTCCTGCGTACGTCGTAGGACGTGCGCCGCGGACAAGACTTCGGGATGATCGGGCGCTGAGGCCGTTTTCTGGCAGACTTGATGCCTATGAGTGACTCGACCGTGACGCAGTGGGAAGGTCGCGAAGAGGCGGCCGGACCGCGGGCCGGCACGGGCAGGGACGGCAGCGGGGCGCGCGGCGTGCCGGGCCGGCTGCGGCGCCCGCGCAGACCCCGGCTCTGGTTCGAGATCCTGCTGATCGCGGTGAGTTACTGGACGTACTCGCTGATCCGCAACGCGGTGCCCGAGCAGAAGGCCGAGGCGCTGCGCAACGCGGACTGGATCTGGCGCACGGAGCACGCGCTGGGCATCGACGTCGAGCGGTCCGTCAACCACGCGGTGAACGCGGTGACTTGGCTGATCATCGGCATGAACTACTACTACGCCACACTGCACTTCGTGATGACGCTCGGCGTCCTGGTGTGGCTGTACCGGTGGCATCCGGGCCGGTACGCGGCCGCGCGCCTCGCGCTGTTCGCCACCACGGGGGGCGCGTTGGTGGGCTACTACCTGTTCCCGCTCGCCCCGCCCCGCCTGATGCGGGGCGGGGGGTTCGTGGACACGGTGATGGTGCACCACACCTGGGGCTCGATGGCCTCCGGGGACCTCAAGCACATGTCCAACCAGTACGCGGCGATGCCGTCCATGCACATCGGCTGGTCGCTGTGGTGCGGGCTGACGATCTTCGCGCTGGCGTCGGTGCCCTGGGTGCGGGTGCTGGGGCTGCTGTATCCGCTGGCCACGCTGCTGGTCATCGTCTCCACCGCCAACCACTTCTGGCTGGACGCGGTGGGGGGCGTGGTCTGCCTCTCGTTCGGTTTCGGGGTGGCGCGCCTGTGGTACGGAGCGGGGCCGTACGCCCTGCCCCGGCGGGTGCGCGAGGGCGCGGGCCGCCGGCCCGGTTACGCCTCGTCGTCGTAGAAGAGTTCCTCCATGACCATGCGCGCCTTGCGGGTCGTACGGCCGTAGGCGTCCAGCATGTCGCCGGCGTGGCCCTCGCCGTAGCCCAGGTAGCGGCCCACCGCGGCCAGCTCGCGGGGCTGGGTGGGGAAGGTGTCGCCCGCCCGGCCGCGCACCAGCATCACCGCGTTGCGCACCCGTGTGGCCAGCACCCATGCCTCGTCCAGGGTGGCCGCCTCCTCCTCGCCCAGCAGGCCCGCCTCCCGCGCCGCCGCGAGCGCGGCGCGGGTGCGGGTGGTGCGCAGTCCGGGGATCTCGTGGGCGTGCCGCAGCTGGAGCAGCTGGACCGTCCACTCCACGTCGGAGAGGCCGCCGGGGCCCAGCTTGGTGTGCAGCCGGGGGTCGGCGCCGCGGGGCAGCCGCTCCGACTCCATGCGGGCCTTCAGCCGGCGGATCTCGCGCACGGAGTCGTCGGTCAGGCCGCGCGCCGGGTAGCGCAGCGGGTCGATCAGCTCCACGAAGCGGCGGCCCAGGTCGGCGTCGCCCGCGAACGGCTCGGCGCGCAGCAGCGCCTGGGACTCCCAGACCAGGGACCAGCGGCGGTAGTACGCGGCGTACGACTTCAGCGTGCGCACCAGCGGGCCCGACTTGCCCTCCGGGCGCAGGTCGGCGTCGATCAGCAGCGGCGGGTCGGCGCTGGGCAGCTGGAGCAGCCGGCGCATCTCGGCGACGACCTTGTTCGCGGCGGCGGTGGCCTCGTGCTCGTCCACGCCCTCCTGCGGCTCGTGGACGAACAGCACGTCGGCGTCGGAGCCGTAGCCCAGTTCGTGGCCGCCGAACCGGCCCATGCCGATGATCGCGAACCGGGTGGGCAGCGTGTCGCCCCAGCCGGCCCGGACCACCGCGCGCAGCGTGCCCGCGAGGGTGGCGGCGGTGAGGTCGGAGACGGCACCGCCGACGAGGTCCACCAGGGCGCCCTGGTCGGCCTGGACGGGGGTGGTCTCGGTGCCGTAGGAGGCGATGATGTCGGCGGCGGCGGTGCGGAAGAGTTCGCGGCGGCGGACGCCGCGGGCGGCGGTGACTCCCTGCTCGCTGTTCTCCGCCCGGCCGACGGCGGCCAGGATCTCCTGTTCGAGCGCGGCGCGGCCGCGGGGGGCCAGGCCGCTCGCCGCGCCGTCCCCGTCGCCGAGCAGGGCGACCGCTTCGGGGGCGCGCATCAGGAGGTCGGGGGCCAGCCGGCCCGCCGACAGGACGCGGGCCAGGTTCTCGGCGGCGGCGCCCTCGTCGCGCAGCAGGCGCAGGTACCAGGGGGTCTTGCCGAGGGCGTCGGAGACCTTGCGGAAGTTCAGCAGACCGGCGTCCGGGTCGGCGGAGTCCGCGAACCAGCCCAGGAGGACGGGCAGCAGGGTGCGCTGGATCGCGGCCTTGCGGGTGACGCCCGAGGCGAGGGCCTCCAGGTGGCGCAGGGCCGCGGCGGGGTCGGCGTAGCCGAGGGCGACCAGGCGTTCGCGGGCGGCCTCGGGCCGCAGCCGGGCCTCGCCGGGGGCGAGCTGGGCGACGGCGTCCAGGAGCGGGCGGTAGAACAGCTTCTCGTGCAGCCGTCGTACGACGCCGGCGTGCCGCTTCCACTCGCGGTTCAGCTCGGTGACGGGGTCGGCGCGCAGGCCGAGGGAGCGGCCCAGGCGGCGCAGGTCCTCCTCGGCGGTGGGGACGAGGTGGGTGCGGCGCAGGCGGTAGAGCTGGATGCGGTGCTCCATCGCGCGCAGGAAGCGGTACGCCTCGTCCAGGCGGGCGGCGTCCTCGCGGCCCACGTAGCCGCCGGCGGCGAGGGCGTCCAGGGCGGCCAGGGTGCTGCCGCTGCGCAGGGTGGGGTCGGTGCGGCCGTGGACCAACTGGAGGAGCTGTACGGCGAATTCGACGTCCCGCAGGCCGCCGGGGCCGAGCTTCAGTTCGCGGTCGACTTCGGCGGCGGGGATGTTGTCGACGACACGGCGGCGCATCTTCTGGACGTCCGCCACGAAGTTGTCGCGGTCGGCGGCCTGCCAGACCAGGGGGTGCAGCGCGGCCAGGTATTCCTGGCCCAGGTTCTCGTCGCCTGCCACCGGGCGGGCCTTGAGGAGGGCCTGGAACTCCCAGGTCTTCGCCCAGCGTTGGTAGTAGGCGAGGTGGGAGGAGAGGGTGCGGACGAGGGGGCCGTTGCGGCCCTCGGGGCGGAGGTTGGCGTCGACCGGCCAGATGGAGCCCTCGACGGTGGTCTCGGAGCAGATCCGCATCAGGTGCGAGGCGAGGCTGGTGGCCGCGCGCAGGGCCTTGGTCTCGTCGGTGCCCTCGGTGGCTTCCGCTACGAAGATCACGTCCACGTCGGAGACGTAGTTCAGTTCGTGGCCGCCGCACTTGCCCATGCCGATCACGGCGAGGCGGCAGGCGGCGGCGTCCTCGGGGGCGGCGGCTCGCGCCATGGCCAGGGCGGCGCGGAGGGTGGCGGTGGCGAGGTCGGCCAGTTCGGCGGCGGTCTCGGCGACGTCCGTGGTGCCGCAGACGTCGCGGGCGGCGATGGACAGCAGGCAGCGGCGGTAGGCGACGCGGAGGGAGACGGGGTCGGTGGCGTCCGCCAGGCCGCGTTCGAATTCGGTGACGCCGGGGTGGAGGTCCTGGGGTTCGTAGGTGACCAGGGCCTGCCAGTCGGTGGGGTGGCGGGCGAGGTGGTCGGCGAGGGCGGTGGAGGCGCCGAGGACGCCCAGGAGGCGGTCGCGCAGGGGTTTGGCCGCGATGAGGGTGTCGAGGAGTTCGCGGTGGGAGTCCGGGGCGGGCTGGGCTTCCAGGAGGCGGACGAGGCCGTGCAGGGCGAGGTCGGGGTCGGCGGTGGCGCCCAGGGCTTCGAGGAGGAAGGGGTCGTCGCGGATGTGGGCGAGTTCGGGGGTGTCGAGGAGGCGTTCGGCGGCGGTGGCGTCGGTGAAGCCGTGTCGGAGCAGGCGCGTGAAGGTGCTGCTTCTGCGGCCCGGCGTCATGTTCGGGGCTCCCCTCGGGGTGGATCTGGTCCTGGAGGGGAGCGTAGTCGCCTGCGGCGGGCTGTGCCGGGTCGGGTGGGGGTGGGCTCGGGGGTGGGTGGCTGCGGCACCTTCAGCGCGGTCGCGGTGCGGTTGCGGCGCCTTCGGCGCCGACGGTGCCTGCGGCGGCCTGCTCAGCGTCGTCGTGGCTTGTGTCGCGCCTGCGGGGAGGCGGTGCGTCGGCGCCCCGGCGGGTGGTGTCCGTCCTCGGTCCGGCGGTCTGGGGGTTCAAAGGTGTGGGGGGTTTTCGCCGGCCGCTGCGGGCGGACACCACCCGCCGTGTCACCTCCCCGCCGTGCGCGGGTGCGGCAGCGTCGTGGTGAGGAGGGTCGTCTGCATCGTCTCCGCCGCCTTGACGGCCGCGTCGCCGCAGCAGTTGTTGAAGAGGAGGTGGACTTCGTCGGTGTGGGTGGCCAGGTGGTGGATCTGGGGGAGCCATTCGGCCAGTTCGTCGGGGGTGTAGTGGTGGCGGAAGCGGTCCTCCTTGGTGCCGGTGCCCCAGTGGGGGCTGTGGCCGTGGAAGCGGATCAGGGAGAGGTGGGGGGTGGTGACGAGGGGGGTCGGGGGGAGGGTGGGGGCGTCCACGGATACGGCGGTGGCGTTCAGGTCGGTGAGGAAGGGGAGCGTGCGGGGGCTCTGCCACCAGGCGGGGTTGCGGAACTCCACGGCGAAGGGCCAGTCGCGGGCGCGTTCGCGGGCCGCGCGGATGAAGGACTCGGCGGCGGGGCCGGGGGTGAGGGACGGCGGGTACTGGAAGAGGAGGGTGCCGAGGCGGCCGGCGGTGCGCAGGGGGGTCAGGGCCTCGGCGTAGCGGGTCCACACCTCGGTCAGGAGGGCGTCGTCGCGGGGGTGGCCGCGCAGGTCCGGGGGGAGGGCGGAGGGGCGGATGGGGTGGCCGGTGAGGAGGGCGTGGGCCTTGACGTCGAAGCGGAAGCCGTCGGGGGTGCGCTCGGCCCAGTGGGTGGTGGTGCGGGCGGTCGGCAGGGCGTAGTACGGGGAGTCCACCTCGACCACGGGGAAGCGGGTGGCGTAGTGGCGCAGGCGGCCCTCGGTGTCGCGGTGGCCGGGCGGGTACCAGCCGCTGGTCAGGAGGGCGCGGTCGGTCCAGCCGCAGGTGCCGGTGAGGATGTTCGCCATGGGAGCGGGGGTACCCAGTAGTTCACCGGGTTTTCATCGCGGGGGGACGGGCGGTGCCGGGAAGGAGCATTTTGGCGTGCGCATGCTCGGCTGGTCCGCCAACCCCGCTTTCCCCGGAGGTCGTCGTGTCCGGCAGTTCCCCGTTCCGCCGTACCCGTACCGCCATGGCGTCCGTGGCTTCCCTCGTCGCCGCGACCGGTCTGTGGGCCGGACTCGGCGGTGAGACCGCGCAGGCCGCGGGTGCTGTGCCCCGTCCGGATCACGTGGTGGTCGTGGTGTTCGAGAACCACGCCGACAGCCAGGTCATCGGGTCCTCCAGCGCGCCGTACATCAACTCGCTGAAGGCCGGCGGGGCTTACCTGTCGCAGTCGTACGCCATCACGCATCCCAGTCAGCCGAACTACTTCGCCCTGTTCTCGGGGGCGACCCAGGGCATCACGGACGACAGCTGTTACACGCCGGGGTTCTCGTCGGCGCCGAACCTGGCGTCCGAGCTGATCGCGGCCGGGCGCAGTTGGGCGAGTTACAACGAGTCGCTGCCCGGTCAGGGATCGACCGTATGCAGCAGCGGGAAGTACGCGCGCAAGCACAATCCGTGGTTCGGGTTCGGCAATGTGCCCACGTCGAGCGCGAAGACGTTCGCGCAGTTCCCGGCGGACTACTCGACGCTGCCGCAGGTGTCGTTCGTGACGCCGAACCTGTGCAGTGACATGCACGACTGCTCGGTGGCCACTGGGGACACGTGGCTGAAGAACAACCTCGGCGGGTATGCCAGTTGGGCCAAGACGCACAACAGTCTGCTCGTCGTCACCTTCGACGAGGACGACTCCAGGAGCGGGAACCGGATTCCGACCCTGCTGTACGGGCAGCCGGTGGTCGCGGGGTCGTCGAGTTCCGTCACGTACGACCACTACGACGTGCTGCGCACTCTGGAGGACAGCCAGGGGCTGAGCGCGCACGCGGGCAACGCCGCCGCCGCGCAGGACATCAGCGGGATCTGGGCGTCCTCCTGACGGGCGGGGGGTCCCGGCTCAGGTGCGCTGGGCCGGGAACTCGCCGACGCCGCGCAGGAGTTGGAAGAGTTCGGTGGCGGAGCCGGCCACCCCGGTGCCGCCGGCGTCGGTGATCTCCGCGCGCAGGGCGAGGGCGCGGGCGGTGGCGTAGACGAAGACCGGGATCGCGTCGTCCCGGTCGCGCAGTTCGCGGATCAGGTCGAGGCCGGCGGTGCGGTTGGTGCGGGCCCCTTCCCTGCGGCTCAGGTCCGAGATGACGGCGTCGAAGGGGCGGTGCGGGCGGGCCAGCGCGCGCAGGGCCTCGTCCGTCGACTTGGCCAGGACGACGTCGACGCCGAGGGAGCGGAGTTGGGCCACCTCGGTGGCGTTGTTCTCCGGGCGGTCGTCCACCCAGAGGACGGAGTCGAGGGTGCGCGTGGCGGCCGGCGCGCGTACGGAGGCCAACCGGCCCTGGAGGTCGGCGGTGGCCCGGATCAGGCTCTCCGAGACCTCCTGCACCGACAGCTCGGCCTCGCCCACCCTGATCGTGAAGCCGCGGGAGCGGACCATCTCCTTGATCAGGGGGAACAGGCGCCAGAGCGCGACCCCCGCCATGAGCGGCCAGGCCAGCCCGGTGAGTGCCTTGATCAGTTCCGTCGCATCCTTCAACGCCGCTCCCCCGAGATCGCATAGGCGTGCGCCCGATTCTCGCAGGGGGGAGGGGGGCGGGGCCGGTCGTTTTCGGACGGCGACCCCGAGGGTACGGGACCCCCGCCACTTCTTCCGCTCGTACTCGGCCGGTGAACTCGGCCGGCTCATGTCCACCGCAACCGCTAGGAGCGTTCCCGCCCGATGACGGAAACCGCCGCCGCGCGCGTCCGCGAACTGAACCTCTACCGCCGGTACTTCGGCCTTGTCGCCGCTGGCCGGAAGACGATCGAGGTGCGGGTGAAGTATGCCCACCTCGAAGATCTGGCCGCCGGAGACGTCATCCGCTTCCGCATCAAGGGCACGGACGAGAGCTGTGACGTCCTGGTGAAGCGGGTCACGGAGTACGAGACGTTCGAGGGACTGCTCGACGGGGAGGGGCCGGCGAACGTGAACCCGGCCTCCTCCCGCGAGCAGCAGCTCGCCGACATCCGCGAGATCTACCCGGCGGAGAAGGAAGCGCTCGGCGCGCTCGCCATCGAGATCGAGCTGCTGCCGAAGTAAGCCCGCCGTGCCGCCCTCGCTCCCGCGAGAAGGCGGCACGGCTTCCTGGCGCCCGTCGCTCGCCGCCCGTGCCGCGATCTGCGCGCGTATAAGACGGTCGCGCGAATAAGACGGTCGCGCGAATAAGACGGTGGGGGACGGCGGGCAGTGACCGTCGGGCCCCAACGGATCGCTTCGGCGGAATCCCGCGCCGACCCGCGATTACAGCACCGGCAGGTTCTTCCGCAGCTCGAACGCCGTGACCTCCGAGCGGTACTCCTCCCACTCCTGGCGCTTGTTGCGCAGGAAGAAGTCGAAGACGTGCTCGCCCAGGGTCTCGGCGACCAGGTCGCTGCGTTCCATCAGGGTCAGGGCCTCGCCGAGGTTCTGCGGGAGGGGTTCGATGCCCATCGCGCGGCGCTCGGCGTCCGAGAGGGCCCAGACGTCGTCCTCGGCGCCCGGCGGCAGCTCGTAGCCCTCCTCGATGCCCTTCAGGCCCGCGGCGAGGAGGACGGCGTAGGCCAGGTAGGGGTTGGCGCCGGAGTCCAGGGAGCGGACCTCGACGCGGGCCGAGCCGGTCTTGCCGGGCTTGTACATCGGGACGCGGACCAGGGCGCTGCGGTTGTTGTGGCCCCAGCAGATGTACGAGGGGGCCTCGCCGCCCGCCCCCGCCGTGCGCTCGGAGCCGCCCCAGATGCGCTTGTAGGAGTTGACCCACTGGTTGGTGACCGCGGACGCCTCCGCGGCGTGCTTGAGCAGGCCCGCGATGAAGGAGCGGCCCACCTTGGAGAGCTGGTACTCGGCGCCGGACTCGTAGAACGCGTTGCGGTCGCCCTCGAACAGGGAGAGGTGGGTGTGCATGCCGCTGCCGGGGTGCTCGGAGAACGGCTTCGGCATGAAGGTGGCCTGGACGCCCTGCTCCAGCGCGACCTGCTTCATGACCAGGCGGAAGGTCATGATGTTGTCGGCGGTCGAGAGGGCGTCGGCGTAGCGCAGGTCGATCTCCTGCTGGCCCGGCGCGCCCTCGTGGTGGGAGAACTCCACCGAGATGCCCATCGACTCCAGCATCGTGATCGCCTGGCGGCGGAAGTCCATGCCGACGCTGGTCGGCGTGTGGTCGAAGTAGCCCGAGTTGTCGGCCGGCGTCGGGCGGGAGCCGTCCAGCGGGCGGTCCTTCAGCAGGAAGAACTCGATCTCCGGGTGGGTGTAGAAGGTGAAGCCCAGGTCGGAGGTGCGGGCCAGGGCGCGCTTGAGGACGTAGCGCGGGTCGGCGAAGGACGGGGAGCCGTCCGGCATCAGGATGTCGCAGAACATCCGGGCCGTGCCGGGGGTCTCCGCGCGCCAGGGCAGCATCTGGAAGGTGGACGGGTCCGGCTTGGCGATCATGTCGGACTCGTAGACGCGGGCGAAGCCCTCGATGGCGGAGCCGTCGAAGCCGATGCCCTCGTCGAAGGCCTGTTCCAGCTCGGCGGGGGCCACGGCGACCGACTTGAGGAAGCCCAGCACGTCCGTGAACCACAGGCGTACGAACCGGATGTCGCGCTCCTCCAGGGTGCGGAGCACGAACTCCTGCTGCTTGTCCATCTTCCGATTCCCCATCCTTGCTGGTCAGGAGCATCCCACCACAACACCGTTTCATCCGTGTTGCGGACCTTGATCGCCCCGACGTCCACCTACTGAACGCCTCTCCTACGGCAGGTGTACTGCCCTGCCGCCCATCTTGCCTGTCGGCGGCGGCATCCGTAACGGCCGGGCGGGGCGGGGGCGTGAGGCAGGACACGTCACCTAAATTTGCATCTCAGATGCAAGTTTAAATAGCGTTCGATCCAGCCGAGACCGCAAGGAGTCCGCGATGTTGTCCGAGAAGTCCGCCGCCACCGTCCGCGCCACCCTCCCCGCCGTGGGGGCCGCCATCGAGCGGATCACCGAGCGCTTCTACGCCCGGCTGTTCGAGGCCCACCCCGAGCTGCTGCGGGACCTGTTCAACCGCGGCAACCAGGCCTCCGGCGCCCAGAAGTCGGCCCTCGCGGGCTCCATCGCCGCGTTCGCCGGGTACCTGATCGAGCACCCGGACCAGCGGCCGGACGCGATGCTCGGCCGCATCGCCCACAAGCACGCCTCGCTGGGCGTCGTACCGGAGCAGTACCCGGTCGTGCACGAGCACCTCCTCGCCGCCATCGCGGAGATCCTCGGCGAGGCCGTGACCCCCGAGGTCGCCGCCGCCTGGAGCGAGGTCTACTGGCTGATGGCCAACGCCCTCGTCGCCGTCGAGAAGCGGCTGTACGAGGAGAGCGGCAGCCGGGAGTTCCGGGAGTGGGAGGTCGTGGGGCGCGAGGAGGAGACGCCGGACGTCGTCTCCTTCCGGGTCCGGCCCCTCGGCGGGTCCCCCGTGCGTGGCTTCCGCGCCGGGCAGTACGTCTCCGTAGGGGTGAAGCTCGCCGACGGGGCGCGGCAGATACGGCAGTACAGCCTGTCCGGGGCGCCCGGCGAGGACGTACGGCAGTTCAGCGTCAAGCGGGTGCACGGCGGTACGACCCCCGACGGCGAGGTCTCCACCCACCTGCACGCGCACGTACGGGTGGGTGACGTCCTCCAGCTCTCGGAGCCGTACGGCGACCTGGTGCTCGACGATGCCGACGGGCGCCCCCTGCTGCTCGCCTCCGCCGGCATCGGGGTGACCCCGATGGTCGCCATGCTGGCCTCGCTCGCCGACGACGGGTACGGCGCGCCGGTCACCGTGGTGCACGGCGACCGCTCCCCCGCGGACCACGCCCTGCGCGGCGACCACCGGGCGTACGCGGACAAGCTCGCGGACTCGGCCGTCCACTTCTTCTACGAGCGCGACGCCGAGCCCGGCAGCCGCACCGGACTGGGCGACCTGTCCGGGATCGGCATCGCGCCCGGCACCCGCGCCTACCTGTGCGGACCGCTGCCGTTCATGCGGGCCGTGCGCGCCCGGCTGATCGAGAAGGGCGTGGCGCCGGCCGACATCCACTACGAGGTCTTCGGGCCCGATCTGTGGCTCGCCGCCTGACGGTTCAGAGGGGAAAAGGGCCGCCCGCCGGGATTTCCGGTGGGCGGCCCTGCGCGCCGTTCAGGAGAGCGGGGTTCCGGGCGGGCGCAGGGAGATGCCCAGCAGCACCGGGCCGGTGGGGTCCGTGATCAGCTGGTCCAGGGTGATCGGGTCCAGAAACGTGTAGAACGCCTCCTGGGCCTGGCGCAGGACGCCGCGCAGCCGGCAGTCCGAGCGCAGCGGGCAGGGGGTGGCGCCCTCGCACTCCACCACCTCGTCGCCGCCCTCGAAGGCGCGCACGACCGCGCCGACGGAGGCGGTACGGCCGCGTTCGGTGAGCGCCAGGCCACCGCCGCGCCCGCGGCGGGCGTCGAGCAGGCCCAGGTGCTGGAGTTCGGCGACGACCTTCGCGGCATGCGTGTAGGGCACGCCCATGTCCTCGGCGACCTTGCGGGTCGCGGGCGTGTCGTCGGTGGACACGGCGAGGCGCATCAGGATGCGCAGGGCGAGGTCGGTGGACCGCAGCAGCCTCATGGCGCGAGCGTAAATAATACGCATCCCAGGTGCAAATTTAACCCTTTTGCCGTGCTCGCTCTACGGCACTCCCCCGCTCCCCCATTACGATCAGCGGGCTCCACCCCTGTCCGCCCCCTCTCCCCAGAAGGACATCGCCTCATGGGTTCCGCCAACAACAGCAACAGCGCGGCGCGCAAGGCGCGCATCGAGGAGATGCGGCGCGCGGAGCGTTCGCGGGCGCGCCGGAACCGGGCGCTCGTCGTCGTCGCGTCCGTGGTGGTCGTCGCCGGGCTCGTGGTGGGCGGTGTCGTGCTCATGGACGACGGGTCCGGCAAGAAGGACACGGCGGCGAGCGGCGGCGACGGCAAGAACAGCGGCGATGTGAACAGCAAGAGCTCCGGGGACTCCGGGCACTTCACCACCGGGAAGGACGGCGTGCGCACCTGGCAGGGCACGCTGTCGCGGACGCACGTGACGACCCCGGTGTCGTACCCGATGCACCCACCGGTCGGCGGCAACCACAACCCGGTGTGGGCCGACTGCAACGGTGACGTCTACACGCAGCAGCTGCACGACGAGAACGCGGTGCACTCGCTGGAGCACGGCGCGGTGTGGGTGACGTACACCGCCAAGGCGCCCAAGGCCGATGTGGCGGCGCTCGCGGCGAAGGTGAAGAAGACGCCGTACTCGCTGATGAGCCCCTACGAGAACCAGGCGGCGCCGCTGATGCTGTCGGCGTGGGGCCACCAGGTGGCGGTCAAGAGCGCCAAGGACCCCGAAGTGGACAAGTTCTTCGCGGACTTCGTGCAGGGACCGCAGACGCCCGAGCCGGGCGCCTCGTGCACCGGTGGGGTGATGAAGTGAGCCGGCGCGCCATCGGCTGGGCGGCGGGGGCCGCGGCGGCGGTGCTCGTCGCCGCCGGTGCCGTCACGTACGCGGTCGCCGATTCGGGCTCCGGCTCGGGTGACGGCAAGGCGGTGCTGCGGGTCCCGAGCGCGGACTCGGCGGACGCGGGCTTCGCGCGGGACATGGCCGTGCACCACCAGCAGGCCGTCGAGATGTCGTACATCATCCGCGACCACACGAAGAACGAGGACGTACGGCGGCTCGCCTACGACATCGCGCAGACGCAGGCCAACCAGCGCGGGATGCTGCTGGGCTGGCTGGATCTGTGGGGGCTGCCGAAGGTGTCCGCGGACCCGCCGATGACCTGGATGGGCATGGGCGGCATGGTCACCGCCAAGGACGGCTCGCTGATGCCCGGTATGGCCACCAACACGCAGATGAGGAAGCTCGCGACCCTGAACGGGAAGCAGGCCGAGATCTTCTACCTCCAGCTGATGACGAACCATCACAAGGGCGGCATCCACATGGCGGAGGGCTGCGTGGCCAAGTGCACGGTGGGCGTGGAGAAACGGCTGGCCCAGGGCATGGTGGACGCGCAGCAGTCGGAGCTCCAGGTGATGGCCGGGATGCTCAAGGAGCGCGGAGCCAAACCGCTTTCGTGACCAGGGAACAACTCCCTTCGTAACACAGCCGTAAGGAAAAACAGCCCAAATCCCCCTAGGTGACGGTTACTTGATTCTCTCTTTCCGTCCCGTTTACCTGGCATGAACGGTTCATCGGTCAGAGTTGCCCCCATCGTGTGATCCATTCGCCGGCTGTTCACCACCGCCGCCGGCCGGCGCGGAGCCGCGTGTACCTACCTACTACGTGCATGCGCAACGCATCGCAGGGGGTTCTATGAGATCCAAGAGCGCCAAGACGCGCGCCGTGAGCATGGCAGCCGCGCTGCCCATGATCGCCGGTGCGCTGGCGCTGGGCATACCCGCGGCCCACGCCGCGGACAGCCCCGCCCGTAACGCCCTCAAGGGCACCAAGCCGCTGTGGGCCACGGCCAAGGCGGACAAGGGCGCCACCAGCAATGGTGCCCAGGTCAAGGCCCGCGTCTACCTGGCCGGCCGGAACGCGGCGGGCCTCGCGGCCTACGCCAAGGCCGTGTCGGACCCCAGCTCGCCGTCCTACGGCAAGTACCTGTCGGCCAAGCAGGCCCAGGCCCGCTACGGCGCCACCAAGGCCCAGGTCGCCGCCGTCAAGTCCTGGCTGACGTCGGCCGGTCTGAAGGTCACCGAGGTCACGCAGCACTACGTCGCCGTCTCCGGTGACGTGGCCTCCGCCGAGAAGGCGTTCGGCACCCAGCTGCACAACTACGCCAAGGGCTCGAAGACTTACCGCGCCCCCGTGCAGGCGGCCTCCGTCCCGGCGGCCCTCAAGAGCACCGTGCTGACCGTCACCGGTCTGGACAGCGCCCCGCACAAGGCGGACCACGACGACACGCTGCCGCCCCCGGACGCGGTGTTCAAGAACGCCGGTCCGTTCTCGTCGTACTACGGCTCGAAGACCGCGAGCACGCTGCCGGACGCGTACGGCACCAAGCTGCCGTACGCCGTCAAGGGTTACACCGGCAAGCAGCTGCGCTCGGTCTACGGCGCCGGCAAGTACACCGGCAAGGGTGTCCGCGTCGCCATCACCGACGCCTACGCCTCGCCGACCATCGCCTACGACGCCGGCACGTACGCGGCGAAGAACGGCGACAAGGCGTGGAAGACCGGTCAGCTGCACCAGTCGCTGCCGGCCAACTTCACCCGGACCGACGAGTGCAAGGCGTCGGGCTGGTACGGCGAGGAGACCCTGGACGTCGAGGCCGTGCACGCGGTCGCGCCGGACGCCGACGTCACCTACGTGGGTGCGGCCTCCTGCTACGACGACGACCTGCTCGACTCGCTGAGCAAGGTGGTCGACAACCACCTGGCCGACATCGTCTCCAACTCGTGGGGCGACGTCGAGGCCAACCAGACGCCGGACCTCGCGGCCGCCTACGACCAGGTCTTCCAGCTGGGCGCGGTGCAGGGCATCGGCTTCTACTTCTCCTCCGGTGACGACGGCGACCAGGTCGCCAACACCGGCACCAAGCAGGTCGACACCCCGGCCAACTCCGCCTGGGTGACCGCCGTCGGCGGCACCTCCCTCGCGGTCGGCAAGGGCGACAAGTACCTGTGGGAGACCGGCTGGGGCACCGAGAAGTCGAGCCTGTCGGCCGACGGCAAGAGCTGGGTCAACTTCCCCGGCGCTTTCACCTCGGGCGCGGGCGGCGGCACCAGCAGCACGGTCGCCGAGCCGTACTACCAGAAGGGCGTCGTCCCGGACGCGCTCGCCAAGGCGAACAACGCCTCCGGCAACCGCGTCGTCCCGGACATCGCGGCCATCGCCGACCCGAACACCGGGTTCCTGGTGGGCCAGACGCAGACCTTCCCCGACGGGTCGCAGCAGTACAGCGAGTACCGCATCGGCGGCACCTCGCTGGCCGCGCCGACCATCGCGGCGGTCCAGGCCCTCGCCGAGCAGGCGCGCGGCGGCAAGTCGATCGGTTTCGCCAACCCGTCGATCTACGCGAAGTTCGGCAAGAAGGGCGTCTACCACGACGTCACGGACAACCCCACGGGCCACGGCCTGGGTGTCGTCCGCGTGGACTACGCCAACGGCATCGACGCCACCGGCGGCCTGCTCTACTCCGTCCGCACCCTGGGCAAGGACAGCTCCCTGTCCGCGACCAAGGGCTACGACGACGTGACGGGCGTCGGCTCCCCGGCGGACGGCTACGTCGCGTCATACGCCAAGAGCAACAGCAAGAAGCGCTGAACGGCTCCGCCGAGCTGAACTGAGCTTCGCAAGAAGGGGACGTGTGGCCGCACTGGCCGCACGTCCCCTTCGCGTTGCCTGTACCGCCGGAAGGACCGGCCGGTCAGTGCCCGCGACGGCGGTCGAGCAGGAAGAAGAGAAGGAAGGAAACGGCGAGCAGGAGGACGCCCGCGAGGAGGAAGGGCAGGGGGGTGAACTCGTCCGTGCAGGTGGTTTCCGGCGCCGTCGCCTGGCATACGGTCCCCGGCCCACCCCGGTTGGTGTACGCGAGGTAGAGGAGCGGCAGAGCCGCGCCCGCGAGGGTGCCGATGGCGGTGCTCCGGTGGCCCTTGCGGAGCAGGAGGACGGCGGTCACCGCCGCCACCGCGAGCAGGATCACGCCGACGGACAGCAGGGCGGCCGGCCCCAGCGCGGCACACGCGCCGACCACGGCCCAGGCCAGGAACCAGCCCCAGGGCGCACCATGCCGTCCGACGGCTTCGGCGGTTCTGTCTCGCATGCTGCCTCCCGGTGCGGACGAGGCCGAGTCGCCCCCGAGTTCAGCAGGCTCAGCGTTCCGTGTATCTTCCCAAGTCCACTAATTGGTAGGCGGGTTGAGGGGGCGTGACAGTGGTCACTGAGCGTCCGGGCGCACGGGAACCGGTGGCCCCTCGCGGATCTGCCGGGCTCGCCTGACCCGTGCGCCTAGGCTGCACCTCCATGACCACCGCATCGCAGGACAGCATCCGACCGTTCCGCATCGCGATCCCGGACACCGACCTGGAGGACCTGAGGCGCCGGCTGGGAGTACGGCGTACCGGGCGACTATCTGCGTGAACTCGCGCATTACTGGCGGCACATGTACGACTGGCGGGCGGCGGAGGCCCGGCTGAACCGGTGGCCGCAGTTCACGACCACGGTCGACGGCGCCAACCTGCACTTCGCGCACATCCGTTCCCCGGAACCGGACGCCACACCGCTGATCATCACGCACGGCTGGCCCGGTTCCTTCGCCGAGTTCGAGCGGATCGCCGGCCCGCTCACCGACCCCCGCGCACACGGCGCCGACCCGGCGGACGCCTTCCACCTGGTCCTGCCGAGCATCCCCGGCTTCGGCCTCTCCGGCCCCACCCGTGAGAAGGGCTGGGAGTACCGCCGGGTCGCGGCCGCGCTCGCCGAGCTGATGCGCCGCCTGGGATACGACCGTTACGGCGCCCAGGGCGGCGACTGGGGCGCGGCGATCTCCCGCGAGCTGGGCCGTATCCGCCCGGACCACGTCATCGGCGTCCATCTGAACCTGATCCCCGGCGCGGGCGCCACGGCCGAGCCGACGCCGGAGGAACTCGCCGCGCTCACCCCGGCGGAACAGGAACGCACCCGAGCGTCCTGGGAGCGGATGCGGGCCTGGAGCCGCGACCAGCAGGGCTACGCCGACATCCAGTCGACCCGTCCGCACACCCTCGCCTACGCGCTCTCCGACTCGCCCATCGGCCAACTCGCCTGGATCGCGGAGAAGTTCAAGGAGTGGACGGACTCCACCGACCGCCCGGAGGACGCCGTCGACCGTGATCACCTGCTGACGAACGTGATGCTGTACTGGCTGACCAACACCTCCGCCTCCTCCGCCCGCCTCTACTACGAGCGCGCCCACGCCGCCTACTGGGGCCGCCCGCCGGAGCCCTCCCCGACCCCGACCGCGTTCGCCTCCTTCCCACGGGAGAACTTCATCGCGCTGCGCCATGTCGCCGAGCGCACGAACAACATCGTCCGCTGGACGGAGTTCCACAGGGGCGGCCACTTCGCGGCGATGGAGCGGCCGGAGCTGCTTGCCGGCGACATCCGGGCATTCTTCCGGGACCTGCGCGCCGTGCGCGAGGAACCCTTGTCCTGAGGGTGGATAGGGTCATATCCCCCGACACGGAAGGGCAGTTGCATGACCGGGATCGTGATCGCGCAGACGACCGTGGACGACGAGGAGCGGGCGAGGGCCCTCGCGCGCGGCGCGGTGCAGAACCGGCTGGCGGCCTGCGCTCATATCGACGCGCCGTTCACGGCGGTGTACCGGTGGCAGGGCGCGGTGGAGACGGCGCGGGAGTGGCGGATCTCGTACAAGACGACCGCGGACCGGTTGCCGGAGCTGGAGGCCTGGGTGGCCGAACGGCACGGCTACGAGGTGCCGGAGTGGATCACGCTGCCGGTGACCGGGGGGTCGGAGGCGTATCTGAGGTGGGTGGCCGAGGAGTCCTCGGCGGGGGCGGCCGGGTGACGCGCTACGTCGGGGGTACGTCACCCGGCCCCCTGGATGCGCGCGGTGGCGGTGCCACGCCGACGTGAGCGCCGCGGCCGCGCGGGTGGGGTCAGCGGATGTGGACCGTGGCCACGGTGGAGGTGTGCAGGCGGGTGGGGTGGTGGTCGTACTTGTTCTTCAGGCCGTAGAGGACCGCGCGGAATTGCAGGTCGCCGCGGTGGGCGGCGGAGCCGTGGGCGGTGACGCGGGCGCCCTCCTCGACCGCGGCGCTGCACGTCTCCTGGTGCCACGCCTGCTTGCCGCTGCGCTCCTGAAGGCACAGCTGGTGCAGGAAGCCGGCGCTGTCGTCGTCGCCGTCCGCCTTGATCGTGAACGCCTTGCCGACGTGCGCCGTGCGCGGTGCCGTGATCTCCACGTCGCCCTTGGCGAACGCCGGTACGGCGGCCAGCGTCACCGAGGCGAGCCCCAGTGCGCCGATCACGGCCGCGCGAACGCCCCGCGCCCTCTTCGTCCCGTTCATACGCTTCCCTCCCCCTGGGCCCCCCGGCGTCCGGCGAGACCCGCTTCAATCCGAAAGCGCCCGATTGCGCCTCGCTGGTCCTTGAGAGGGGTGGGGAGGCGGGTCGGGTTGGGTCCCGCGCGACGGCTTTACGAAACCATGCCGAATCCTCCGGGGGTCGCCGGGAGGGACGAGTACGGGGGCGAGTACGGGGTGAGGCTCAGGCGACGGGCAGCCCCAGGGCGCGCAGCGTGCCCGGAGGTACGTCGGCGTCTTCGAGGGCGTCGGCCAGGCGCAGGGCCAGATCGGCAACGCGGAGGTCGGCGGGCGTCTCGGGTACGTCGTCGCCAAGGCCGGTCAGCCATTCGGTGATCTTGCGCCAGGAGTAGAACTCCGTGCCACCGGCACCAGGTTCCGGGTCCGGGAACCCGGTGAATTCCTCTCGCTGCTCGGACAGTTCCCGCCCGCAGCGCTGGGCGGCTTCCTCCAGGGTCACGATGTCGTCGTACCGGACACCGACCGCCCGCAGTCCCGGAATGAGACGGAGGTCGCGGGCGACTTGGGCGACGGCGTCCAGGAGGGTCGGGGCGTCGATGTCGCACGCCAGTTCCTTGAGCGCGCTCGAATCCGGGACACGCACGCAGTCTCCGGGGTTCTCGGGACCCAGCGTGTAGGAGACGGACCCGTCCGCGAACGCGTCGCAGTGATCGAAGGCATCGGCCTGCTCGGCGGTGAGGGGCTGGTTGACCAGAAGGGTGAAGCTCCACTCTGGCACGGCGGCGGGTCCTTTCAGTGCCCGCACGCTTGATCGGCCAGGGGAAGGACCGTCGGGTCGGCAGGGTGGGCGGTCAGGGTTCGGCGGGGGAGGTAGGCCAGGGTGGCGCCGAGTAGGGCGCCCAGGGTGTTGAAGAGGACGTCGTCCACGTCGACCGTGCGGCCGGCGTTCATCGCGTACTGCGCCGCCTCGATCGAGACGCTCAGGGCCAGGCAGACGGCGGTGGTCCGGGCGAGGTGGGGGCGCCGGGTGGAGAACAGCAGCAGGATGCCGAGCGGGACGAACATCAGCGCGTTGGCCAACTGGAGGCGCAGGACCATCTCGTGTTCCATCGCGCCCATGGAGGACAAGCCGTCGTCCCACAGGCCCTCGCCCGGCACCCACGAGATGGAGCGCGGGCCACCGCTGTCCAGGGGCTGGGTGGGCAGCAGCGTGGCGGCGAAGACGATCACGAGGCACAGCGCGAGCAGAACGCGGGACAGCCTCGGAACGGCGTCGCGTGTCCGCGCCTCAAGTGCGGCTGCCGCCCAGGGGATGACCGCGCAGAAGACTGCGAACACCGACACGGTGACGGAGTTGAGGTAGAGGACGACTTTCCACACGGCGGCAGACGGTTCCTTGGGCGAGGGGTGCGCGATGTCCGGTCAGGGGATGGGGACGGCCGCGTGGTCGCCGGGAGTGCACCACCACACGGGGCGCCCGGACGACAGCTTGGGGTGGGTACCGATGCGGTGGACCGGACAGAGGGGCCAGACCTCGCGGTGCCGGTCGGCCAGGTGGCTCTGGAGGGCCTCGGCGACCTCCACGTAGACCTCCGGGGGCTCGGCGGACCAGATCGCCGAGCCCTCGAAGGACGTCACGCCGATGGGAAAGTCGTCGGACGGCTCCTCGGTGTAGAAGTCCGCGGGTACGTCGATGCCGGTGTGGGCGCGCGCCGCCGCGGCCACCTCGGTGAACGCCTCGGTGATGTCCTCCAGCCTGCGGTCGAACGCCGGCACCGCGAAGCGCTCCGCCGGGACCTCCCCGTTCCCCTCGAACACCTCCCGTATCCAGGAGGGCGGGTCCTCGGGATCGGGGTAGCCCAGCGCGCGGTGCAGATTCAACAGCCAGGCGCGGAAGGCCCCTTCGTAGTCCCCCACTACTCCGACTTCAGCGACGCGACGAAGGGGGCCCAGGCGGTGGCGGGGAGGAGGAGGGCGGGGCCGCCGGGCACCTTGGAGTCGCGGACGGGGACGAGGCCGGGCACGTTGTCGGCAACCTCGACGCAGTCGCCACAGCTCGCTGCGGAATAGCTCGACTTGCGCCAGAGGGCGGCTCCGGAGGCGGGCTCGCGCAAGGCGGCGCTACTCAAATCGGAGGGGACGCTTGCCATTTCGGTAGTCCTCAGCTGCTTGCTCGATCAATCTCAGGGAAGTCTCAGGGTCCAGCGCGGCGGCCCTCAGACGACAGTATGCCCGTGAATATTGCTTCACGAGTCCTGGCTCATCGATCAACTGACCGTGGTACATCCCCTCCGTGTACATGACCGGAGGGGCATCGCTGAAGGTCAGGAACCTGGACATGCCCATCATGAAGGGGTGGGGGCCTGAACTCTGGGGAACAACGTGCAAGGAAGTGCGGCGCTTGCGCTTCACCTGCACGATGTGGGCCAGCTGTTCAGCCATGTCATCGGACGGCAGGAAGGGCTGCCAGAGCACTGACTCATGCAGGATCACCCAGCTCTCCGGCGATGCCTTGTCCTCGAACAGCCAGGCACGGGCCCGCCGGTCGGCCACCTTGGCAGCCAGCACCTCCTCGGACTCCCGCGGGTACGCAGAGAGAACCACGGCTCGGATGTACGGCTCCAGTTGAAGCGGTCCGGGGATCCTGCACGTCCTTGCAGTTCCGTTCGAAGAACCCGTCCGTCCCCAGCTTCTTGTCCGCGTGCCGAGCCAGCGCGACGGGAATCCTCCGCCCACCGCGCTCGATGTCGCTGAGGTAGGACTTGCCGTAGTAGCTGCCCTGGAGGCGTCGATTTCCTTGCGCCGGACCACGCGCAGAAGGCAGACCACCCATGTCGGACCCCTCCCCCACGCCCTACGACGTCACCCTCTGCGTAGAAGAACTCCGCGCCGCCCTCGCCCTGCACGGCGTCAAGTTGCCCTCCCTCAGCGTTCATCTGCCGAGCTTCGCGGCCCGGTACGGGGAGTCCGCCGGGCTCGTCGCGCTCGGGAACTGCAACATGGCCACGGCGCGGGCGCTCGCCGGTGTGCTGAAGAAGGCGGCGGGTGAGGGATGAGGGCCGTCGAACTGCGCATCCCGGCGACGCCGAAAGCCGTGCCGGAACTGCGTCACCGGCTCCGGGGGTACGACTACGACGTCCGCCTGTGCGCGACGGAGCTGCTGACGAACGTCATCGAGCACGTCGGGGAGGGAACTCCGGTGTGCGTGAGCGTCGTTCGGGCGGGCGGTCCCGGCCGTACCCGCATCGAGGTGACCGACCCGGACCCTCGCGGAACGCCCGCCGTCCTCTCGGCCGCGGAGACGGCGCAGGGCGGGCGGGGGATCGTCCTGGTGTCCGCGCTGGCGCACAGGTGGGGAGTGGAGCGCGGACCCGGCGGCAAGACGGTCTGGTGCGAGGTGGTCCGCGAGCGGGAGCCGGCCGACCCCGGCGGGCGTGACGGTGAGGAAGGCCGGGACGGCGTGGTGGCCGGGCTCGGCGGGGTGCCGTAGGGCCGGGGCGACGGTCAGAGCGCTACCGGTAGTGCGCGATGGCCGTGCCGATGAGGGAGATGAGGAGCAGGAGGAGGCCGGCCAGGGCGCCGAGGATCGCGGACCTGTCGGAGTGGGACCGGTGTTCGTGGTCCGGGTCGTGCCGTCGGCGCACGCGCTCGGCGATTTCCGGGGCGGCCGGGTCGGCGGCCAGTTCGCGCTCGGCCCGCCGGATCAGGCGGGCGAGGTCGCGGTCGGTCGGTTTCCAGGACGGGGCGGGGTTCTCCGGCATGACGCACCTCGCGGTCGGCGGCGTAGCCGCATCCTCGCACGGGGAACGCCGGTCGCGGAGGATCAGGGGTGCAGTGCCTCCGAGTCCTCCAGAACATGTGATGAAGTGACGACCCGGCCCGTCGAGGGCAGTGCGCGGCGGCGGTCCACCGCGTACGCCGCGCCCGCCACGGCCAGCCCCAGCACCGCGAGCGCCGCGCCCGCGAGCGCCGGGGAGGTCGTACCGAAGCCCGCGGCCAGGGCGATGCCGCCCACCCACGCGCCGCCCGCGTTGGCCAGGTTGAACGCGGCCTGGTTGGCGGAGGAGGCGAGGGAGGGGGCGGCCGCGGCCTTCTCCATCACCATCAGCTGGAGCGGGGAGCCGGTGATGAACGCGGCCATGCCCAGCAGGGTGACCGCCACCGCCGCGCTCCACTGCGCCCGCATCAGCAGCGGGAACAGGGCCAGCACCACCGCGAGGGAGATCAGGCCGCCGAACAGGGTGCCCCGCAGGGAGTGGTCGGCGAGCCGGCCGCCCAGCAGGTTGCCGGCGGTCGCGCCGACGCCGAACAGGGCGAGCAGGAGGGTCACGTTCGTCTCGGCGTAGCCCGCCGCGTCCGTCAGCATCGGCGTCACGTAGCTGTACGCCGCGAACAGGGCGCCGAAACCCGCCACCGTCGTGCCGAGCGCCAGCCACACCGGCAGGGAGCGCAGCGCGGCCAGTTCGCCGCGCAGGCCGGTCGCGGAGGCGTGGGTGTGGTCGTGCGGGATCAGCAGGGCCAGGGCGGCGATGGCGGCGAGGCCGATCGCGCTCACGCCGAGGAAGGTGGCCCGCCAGCCCAGGTGCTGGCCCATCAGCGTCGCCGCCGGGACGCCCGCGATGTTGGCGACGGTCAGGCCGAGGAACATCAGGGAGACCGAGCGTGCCTTGCGCTCCGGCGCGACCATGCCGGTCGCCACCACCGCGCCCACCCCGAAGAACGCCCCGTGCGGCAGCCCGCTGAGGAAGCGCGCGGCGAGCAGGGAGCCGTTGCCGGGGGCGAACGCCGAGAGCGCGTTGCCCGCGACGAACAGGACCATGAGGGCGATCAGGACGGTACGACGGGACATGCGGGCGGTGACGGCGG
The DNA here is from genome assembly GCF_056435325.1 of Streptomyces sp. NPDC043952. Taxonomy (NCBI): domain Bacteria; kingdom Bacillati; phylum Actinomycetota; class Actinomycetes; order Kitasatosporales; family Streptomycetaceae; genus Streptomyces; species Streptomyces sp. NPDC043952. The sequence continues at coordinate 222,652 of NZ_JBWKES010000004.1, read as the reverse complement.
CCAGCAGCGGGGCGCCGATGACGACGCCGAGCGCGTACGCGGAGACCAGGTGCCCGGCCGAGGGTATGGAGATGTGCAGGTCGGACGCGACGTCGGGGGGCAGTCCCATCATCACGAATTCGGTGGTAATTCGCGCTTGGGTGCGAGGTAGAAGGGGTAACTCACCCACCTGGGAGGGAAAATGGAGCCGGACCTTTCCTAACGCACCGTCAGAAAAAGCGTCACGGCTGGCGCTGACATCTGAACATGATCAGTACAGCTTTGTCGAGTGCCTCGCGACGAACTGGAATGGATCATGAACCGACGTCGTGAGCTGGGTGAACACATCGGCGAGTTACGGTCCGCGGCCCACTTCACCCAGGAATCCTTCTCCGAGGCCACCGGTATCTCCCGGCGCACCCTCCAGCGCATCGAGCGCGGCGACACCGACCCCCGCTACAGCGACCTGCTCCGCATCGCCGCCGCCCTCGACAAGGACATGGCGGCGCTGATGCAGACCAGCGCCTCGTAGTCGAGCCCCAGCTCGGTACATCGATCGCACGTTCGGATTGAATCACGTGTTCGAATTCGTGAGCCAGAGGGTCCTGACGCCGTAGGCGAGTTTCTCCCGACGGGCTCGGATTGCGCACTGCCCGTCCCGGCAAACACGGACGGGCCTCACGGTCGATGACCGTAAGGCCCGTACCAGGTACGCCCGTTGCCGCAAGGGGTACCGTTCTGAGTGTCGAGTTCAGAACGGAGTCCAGTATGCCCCCGCACTCTGAAGAACACACGGGCACACGCATCGCGCACGCGCGTAAAGCCCGTCGCCTGACCCAGCGCGAACTGGCTGAGCTTTCCCACGTCTCCTACAGCACGATCACCAAGGTCGAGCAGGGCGTCATGCCGCCCAGCCCCTCGGTGGTCGGCGCGCTGGCGCGCGCCCTGTCCGTGCCAGTGTCCGACCTCAACGGGCAACCCTACGTTGACGAACTGCGGCAGGACCAGCTCGATGGCCTCATCAATCCGATCCGTGAGGCACTGAACATCTACGACCTCGGGCCCGATCCGGACGTCCATCCGCGCACGCTGGAAGCTCTGGAGGAGCACGCCGATCAGCTGTGCGCGCAAGTCCGCGCCACGAACATCAAGCAGGTCGCGACGGAACTGCCAGGGCTGATCCATGAGGCAACGACGGCGGCACACATCAGCGGCAGCACGCGCAGCTGGCAGTTGCTGGCCAGCACCTACCGGACCGCGTACGACGTCACGACCAAGCTGGGCTTCCCCGACCTATGCACGGTCGCCCTAGACCGCATGGACTGGGCGGCGCAGCGCGCTTCCGACCCCGTGCTGGGCGGTATGCGTCAGTACCTGCGCGCCCTGGCTTACCTGCGGGCCAGCGACTACAAGACGGGCAAACGGCTGGTCCGCCTCGGCATGGCCACCCTGGAACAGGCCGAGCCTAGGCGCGTCTTGGATGTCGTCACCGGGCAGCTACACCTGGGCGCCGCCGTGCTCGCCGGCCGGGACAAGGACACGGACACTGCCGAGGGACACCTCGCCGAGGCGTCCCGCATCGCGAAGCGCACCGGGCCAGCGGAGAAGGTTCACTGGCTGTCCTTCGGGCCCACGAACGTAGGCGCACATCGAGTAAGCGTGCTTGCGGAGTTGGACCTGTACCCGGAGGCCGTGCGCCAGGCAGAGGACATGGTGATTGCGGACGGTTGGCCGCCGTCCCGGCTCGCCCACCATCACGCGGAGGTCGCACGGGCCCAAATGTGGACGGGCCAGACCGATGCGGCCTTCAAGAGCCTGCTCAAGGCGCGCAAGCTGGCTCCGCAGCAGACCCGCTATCACCCGACGGTCCGCGAGACGTACGCCGGGCTGGATGCGGCGAGGCGTCGAATGCCTGACTCCTTCAGCAACTATGGCTCCTGGCTTGGGATGTGACACCCCGTAAACCGTTGGCCCTAGCTATCAGTGATGTCTGATAGTTAGGGCCTTTTCGTGTCGGCATCCTGCTCTTAGACAAACCCCCGCGACCGCGTCCACGGTCCGGGGGCATGGCCAACGCTCGAACCCGAGAGGGAGCGTCGACATGACAAACGCTACCGCCCAGACCTCCGTGAACGCACGGGGTGGCCGGATGACGATGCGGGTCTACACCGTGGACCGCTACGGCACGATCACCCAGGACCGCGGCACGGTCACCGTGGCCGTCGACGGCAAGCTGCCGCCGCTGCCCCTGGCCGACTCCTACCCGGCGTGCCAGTGCCCGCGTCACCGAGCCGAGCAGACGGTGATCCGGTGAGCGCCCCCGTGAAGCAGACCACCGGCACCGAGCCCGTGGACATCGCCACCATGCGCGAAACCGCCGCCCAGGCGCTCGGCCCCGAGGACGAGACCGACGCACCGCTCCCGGCGCCCGAGGCCCTCGACACCCTCATCGGCCAACTGCGCGACCACCTGGAAATGCTCATCCCCGAGGTGGAGAAGAAGCTCGCCCAGCTGCCGAAGGAGAGCAGCCGCCGCTACTGCGCGAGCGCGTGCGCCGGCGAGGCCCGCGGCAAGCTCGCGGCACGGCCGGCGCCCCGCCCCGACGGCGAGGTGGAGTACGCCCGCCGCCTGGCGCGCGTCCTGCGGGCCCTCCTCGACCACTACGAGGGCAACGCCGCGCCGTGAGGGTGATCGTCGGCCTGCTCGTCTACGTGACCGCGGTGACCGCCCCCGCCCTCGCCCTGGTGCTCACAAGGGCCTCGCACTGAAGCGCTCCCATGGCGGCCGTCTCGGGTCAGGGCCGCACCCACCAGCCCCGCCGCCGGAAGGCAGCGGCTCGCCTTCCACCACGAGCGCGGCGGGCCGCCACCCCGCCCGGAGTCCCAGAAGACCCTGGGCGGGGTGCGCGCCACCAAGGAGAACGATGGAACCCGCACAGCCACAGCCGCCGGAGCCGGACCTTGATCCGGCCGAGGAGAAGCGCTTGATCAACCAGCTCATCGTGCTTCACGAGAAGCCGTCGAACAGTGCGATGAGCCCACAAGAGCATGCCGGGAAGAAGTGCATGTGGTGCCCGACCACCGCCGAGGCCGCGCTACGGCCCCTGGACGGAATGCTGGTCGAGCGGGGCCCCCGCGCCTGCGCTTCCTGCATTGAGGCACGGGCCGTGAAGGTGAGGACGTTCCTCGCGTGGGAGAGGCATGCCGCAGACTGCGGCGACTGTCAGCTCATGGGTCGGTGCCCCGTTGCCGTGCCGCTCGCTGAGGCTCATGCCTCGGCAGTCGAGACCGCGACCGGTAGCCAGCTCGTGAGTCTGTCCTGCTGCCAGGTAGAGGACGACTTCTCCAACGTCACCGTCACGCCACTGTATTGGTTCGGCTACTCGGCGGTGTACCACGGCTACGAGCACCGCCCGACGTGCCATGCCTGGCGCACGCCGAAGGGCGTCTTACGGATCGTGGCGTCATCCACGGCGCCCACCGGCGGTGCGACGGCGGACGAGGAAGACCACCGCTGATGGCCGGCGAGGACAACGAGTTACCGGTGCCGATGCCGTTCATGTTCACCTGTGACGGTTGCCGGCAGCTGCTGGTCCTCCTGGCCAGGAAGGTCGCGGCGGACGCCGGCTGCTTCACCGAGCAGATCAACGTCGCGCGGCACATCGCCACGGAGCACCCGGACGAAGTACCCGAGCCCCACGGCGACGACTGCCCCCTCTGCCCCAAGTACGCCAAGCTGCCCGAGCACGCGGACAGATGGTCCGAGCACAGGGCCCGCGACCTGTTCCTCCCCGAAGGCGTCGCACGGCTGCTGTAGGCGCCGGGCGCCCTCACTCCCAAAGACTGCGGCCCCTGTCCCCTAACCCTGGACAGGTCGAGCGTCAGGGGCCGGACTGCAAGACGGCACGCGGACCGACTCCCCGGACCCGCACGGTGAAGGGACAAGCACGTGACCGCCGTACTCGAATTGCCCACCAACGCAGCTCCAGGCGTCTCCTTCCTGGAGCTTGAGATCACCGGCCGATGCCAGCTCACCTGCTCGTCGCACTGCTACGCCGAGGCCGGCCCGAACAAGGGGCACGGAACGATGACCACCGCCGACTGGAAGAGGGTCATCGGCGAGGCAGCTCAGATCGGAGTGGACAAGGTCCAGTTCATCGGAGGTGAGCCCACGCTGCACCCGGACTTTGCCAAGCTGGTGGAGTTCGCCCTCGCATGCCGACTCGGCGTGCAGGTCTACAGCAACCTGTTCCGGGTCCGGCCGGAGCACTGGGTGCTGTTCGAACGGCCGGGCGTCTTCCTGGCCACCTCCTACTACGCCGACACCGCTGACGGCCACGATGCCGTAACCGGCCGCAAGGGAAGCCACGCCGCCACCCGCGCCAACATCGTCGAAGCCGTGCGGCGCGGCATCCACGTCCAAGTCGGCATCGTGGACGTTCTCGATGGCCAGCGGGTAGACGAAGCCCGCGCCGACCTCGTATCCATCGGCGTCACGGACATCAACATCGACCGGGTCCGGGGTGTCGGCAACGCCGCCCCGCTGCTGCCCTCCACGTCTGCCCTGTGCGGGAACTGTGCCCAGGGCCGGGCGGCGATCATGCCGGATGGCACGGTCACCCCCTGCGTGCTTGGCCGATTCCTGCACGCGGGGTCGGTGAAGGATGGCAGCCTGAAGTCCGTATTCGGCAGCGACCGGTGGGGGCAGGTGAAGCAGCTCATCCCTCCGCGCGCGGACGCCGCCTGTACGCCGAACGACTCCAACGACTGCGACCCGAGCCGCACACCGGCCTGCAACCCGAAGTACGAGAGCTAGGACGCGAGATGCCAATGGACTGGCAAGCGCACGCACGGAACCTCGCGGACCAGGTCGTCCGTGCCGAGTCCCGCTGGCATGAACCGCTGAGCACCACGCCCCGGCACGTGCTGGTGCCTCGCTGGTGGGACAACGTGGACGGTCACTGGGAGTTGCAGGACGGTCCGGGTGATCCAGAGCGGTGGATGCGCGCCGCGTACAGTGACCAGACCCTTGTGACGCGGGTCGGGCCTCTGCACGCCGATGACAACCCGCCGCCCACGGTCACCTCCGGGCTGCCCACGTCGTCCAGCACTCTGCCGGGTCTCGTCGTCCAGATGTACCGGCACGCGGTCATCGCCGACGACTCCGAAGTCCTCGTGACGACCGGCTCCGGGTACGGGACTGCGCTCGCGTGTCGCCGCCTCGGATGCGAGCGCGTGACGAGCGTCGACATCGACCCCAACCTGGTCTACACGGCGGGCGAGCGTCTCGACGCGCTCGATCTCCATCCGCAGCTGAGGGTCTGCGACATCACCGGCGCCCTACCGGGCCAGTACGACCGGATCGTGTCCACGGTGTCCGTCCGGCCGGTCCCGGCCTCGTGGCTGGCCGCACTGCGGCCAGGCGGGCGGCTCGTCACCACCATCGCCGGGACTGGGCTGATCCTCACCGCGGACAAGACCGAGGACGGTGGCGCCGTAGGCCGCATCACCGAAGACGGGGCCGGGTTCATGCGGACCCGGCACGGCGACGACTACGATCCCCCGGCCCTGGACGTGTGGGAGACGGCGCAACAGAGCGAAGGCGACGACGTGACCGTGAGCCGGTATCCGCTGCTGTACGTGCCGGATTCCTGGGACATCATGTCCATGCTGGAGCTGGAGCTACCCGGTATCGACCACCGTGTCCGGCAGGACGATGACGAGCGGACGGTGTGGATGCTGCACCCGGACGGCTCCTGGGCTCGTGCCACGGCGAAGGGTTTCCTCCACCCACCGACGGTGCACCAGGGTGGCCCGCGCCGTCTGTGGGACGCCCTGGAACGAATCCGCCATCGACTCAACCGGGAGGGCCGACTCCCCGTATACGGTGCCCAGGTCGTCATCGCGCCAGACGGAGAGACCACTCTGTCCCGAGGCGCCTGGTCCATCACCCTGTAACCCCCCGACCGGCCCCGCTCGTCTGCTACCCCCGAGGCGGGCGAGCGGAGCCACAGGCACGCCGAGGAGCCCCCGCCGCATTCCTGCGGCGGGGGCTCGGTGCTCAGGAACGCCAGGTGCCAACCCCACGCCGTCGCCAGCCAGCTCAGCGGAGGCACCGAGACCGACGACGACCGGCACGTTGGTCCCCGTCGCCGACGACTCCAGCCCGCCAGGGAAGTTGTCTCCAGCCGGAAGCTCCTCGCCGCTCGGCGATGCGCCCACGACCCAGCGGCTCCCGTTCCCGACGCCCACCGGCGCGCTTCCGTCGGTGCCCGTCCCCACTCTGCCGGCCACGCCAGCCGATCCCGGCTCCAGTGCACCGGCGACACAATCACCGGACACGCTCCTGTGCGTGACAGTCGCCGCGGCTGGCCTGCCCAGCGGCAGAGCGTGCATGACCGGCTAGCCCGTGCAGGGGGCTCCCCAGGTGGCTGATAAGCCGCCAGAGCGTAGCGCGCACCCGGTCGGAGCGCGCTACGCTCACTCAACCCACGCGCGAATTACTACCTCGGTGGTGCCGATACCGAAGGCGCCGACGGCCAGCGCGAGCAGGGCCAGGGGCATGGAGGGGCCTGTGCCTTTCGGGAGCGTAGGGGAGAGCGTCGTACCGGGGACGCAGCAAAGTTCAGGTACGGAACAAACTCTCTCAGGCCCGCTATTCCGGCAGGTTACGAGGGCGTGTCCAGGCTCACACGGGCCGCCACCGGGAGGTGGTCGCTGCTTGTGCGGGGCAGCGTCCAGCTGCTCTCCGGCTCGACGCCCTTGACCATGATCTGGTCGATCCGCGCCATCGGGAACGCCGCCGGCCAGCTGAAGCCGAAGCCGCTGCCCGCCGCGCCCTGGGTGGAGCGCAGCTGGGAGGTGACGCCGTTGAGCGAGCGGTCGTTCATCGTGCCGTTGAGGTCGCCGAGGAGGATGACCCGGCTCAGCGTCTCGTCGGCCACGGCCTCGCCGAGCGCGGTGGCGCTGGTGTCCCGCTGCCGCGCGGTGAAGCCGGCCTTCAGCTTCACCCGTACCGAGGGCATGTGGGCGACGTACACCGCGACCGGCCCCTCGGGCGTGGTCACGGTCGCCCGCATCGCCCGCTTCCAGCCGAGCTTGATGTCCACGGCCCGTACGCCAGTCATCGGGTACTTGCTCCACAGCCCGACCGTGCCCTCGATCGCGTGGTACTTGTACGTCGAGGCGAGCGCCCGCTCGTAGACCGGCACCTTGGACGCGGGGATCTCCTCCAGCGCGAGGACGTCGGCGCCGGAGCCGGCCACGGCGCGGGCGGTGCCGACCGGGTCGGGGTTGTCGGCGTTGACGTTGTGCGTGGCCACCATCAGGTCGCCGCCGCCGCTCGCCTTGTCGGTGAGCAGCCCGCCGAAGAGGTTGAGCCAGACGATCGCCGGGAGGAGTACGGCGATGAGGGTGATCGCCGACTTGCGCCACAGGCCGAGCAGCAGCAGGAGCGGGACGAACACGCCCAGCCAGGGCAGGAACGTCTCGGTGAGGCTGCCGAGGTTGCCCACGGTGTTGGGCACGTGCGCGTGCAGCAGCATCACGAGGGCGAGCAGCAGCGCGAGCGCGGCGAGGACGGCGCCCCGGCGCCAGATGCCTGGATCGTTGCGCCAGGGGGCGAGCATCCGGTGCAGCAGGCGTCGGAGCCGGGATCCCGGTCGCTCGGGCCCCGAGCCGCCGTCCGCCGTCTCCGTCATGTATGCCTGCTGCGCCATGCCGCCTGCCTCACTGCCCGCCGTGCACACCGTTCGCCCCCGATACTCCGACCCTAGGGGATGATCGGCTCCGTTCTCGCCGTCCCATGACGGCCGTACGGAAGACGATGACGAACGGGTGGCGCGGGGAGTTCCGGTCAGCGGTGCGTCACGCGCGGTCTGTGACAGAACATGCACATCAGTGCGACGAGACTGTGGAGCTGACGGGCCGTAGGCCCTCCAGGGTGCTGTCCACGATGCGTGCCGCCAGGTCCTCGGGCAGGTCCCCGTCGGGGCGCATGACGGTGCGCACCAGCATGGCGCCGACGAACATGTCGTTGGCCAGGTCGAGGTCGATGTCGGCGCGCAGTTCCCCGTCGCGCTGGCCGCGCCGCAGCACGTCGAGCATGAGGACGCGCCGGGGGGCGACGACGCCCGCGTGGTAGGCGGCCCAGATGCGGGGGCTGGACTTCATCTGCACGTACACGTTGTGCAGGATCGCCGAGGAGCGGCTGACCAGACCGCGCTGGCGCAGGGACTCCAGGATGACGATCAGATCGTCGCGCATGGAGGTGCCGGGGAGTTCGGGGTCGGGGGGTTCAGCGGTGCGCAGCACGTCGACGAACAGTTCCTCCTTGCCGCTCCACCGGCGGTAGATGGTGGCCTTGCCGACCCCGGCGGTGCGGGCGATGCGCTCGATGGAGAGCTCGGCGAGGGGTACGCCGTCCTCCAGGAGCTGCATCACGCCCTCCAGGATGGCCTGTTCCACGGCCTCGCTGCGGGGCCGGCCCCGAGCGGGTCCGGCCGGGCAGGACCGGTTGTCGGCAAGGCTCACGTCAATCCGTCCTCTCACTGTGCTGCGGGAATTCTCCCGCAGCCGCCTCCCTCCCCCGTGGAGCCGCTGTCAGCCGGTCATGGATGCCGGGCCGGCTCATCGGCCGGCCCCCGCGGGTTCATGACGTCAGTCCATCGCGGCGACCAGTTCCTGTCCTTCGTTCTCCTGCTCGTCCGGCCGCGCCTTGCCCGGCAGGTACAGGGCCGTGATCACGGCGCCGATCAGCGCCACGCCCGCGCCCCAGAAGGCGGTGACGTGCATGGCGTGCAGGAAGGCGTCGTCGGCCGGGCCGACCAGGAGCCTGCCCCGCGGGCCGAGCTTGTCGGCGATGCCGAGGGTGGCCTCGATGGAGTCGCCGGCCTTGCCGCGCAGGGCGGCGGGCAGCACGGTGAGCTTGTCCTCGATGCCGTTGCGGTAGGCGGTGGCAAGCACCGAGCCGAGGACGGCGATGCCGAGGGCGCCGCCGACCTGGCGGAAGGTGTTGCTCAGCGCGGAGGCGGAGCCGGCCTTCTCGCGCGGCAGCGCCTGCATGATGACGACGGAGGTCGGCGTCATGATGTGCGCCATGCCGGTGCCCATCAGGAAGAAGACGACCTCCAGCAGCCAGATCGGCGTGTCGGCGTCGAAGGTGGCGAAGGTCGCCAGGGTACCGGCGATCACCACCAGGCCGGCGGTCGTCGTGGCCTTGTTGCCGAACCGCTGGACCACCAGGCGGGCGCGCGGTGCGAAGATCATCTGCGCGGCGGCCAGCGGCAGCATCAGCAGGCCGGACTGGAGCGGCGAGTAGCCCCGCACGCTCTGGGTGTAGAAGACCGAGAAGAAGGTGACGCCCATCAGCGCGAAGAAGACCAGCGCGATGGCGGCCATGGCGCTGGAGAACACCTTGTTCTTGAAGTAGGTCACGTCCAGCGACGGGTGGTCGCTGCGCTTCTCGAACACCACGAACGCGGCGAGTACGACGATGCCCGCGCCGATCGTCGCGAGCACGGTCGGGTCGGTGAAGTCGGCCAGCTGGCCGCCCTTGATGATGCCGTAGACCAGCAGGACGAGGCCGACGACGGACAGGACGACGCCGACCGGGTCGAGGCGGCCGGGGTTCGGGTCGCGGGAGTCGGGCACGAGCCAGATCATCAGCACCAGCGCGATGATCACGATCGGCACGTTGACGAAGAAGACCGAGCCCCACCAGAAGTGATCGAGGAGGGCGCCGCCGGTGATCGGGCCGATGGCGATGGCGAGGCCGACGCCGCCGGCCCAGATGCCGATGGCCTTCGGCTGCTCCTCGCGCTCGAAGACGTTCATCAGGACGGCGAGCGTGGCCGGCATGACGAACGCGGCACCGAGGGCCATCAGCGCGCGGTAGGCGATCAGCTGGCCCGGCGAGCCGGACTCGGCGGCGAGGGCGGAGCCGATGCCGAAGACGGCGATGCCGCCCAGCAGCACCTTCTTGCGGCCGAGCCGGTCACCGATCAGACCGGAGGTGAACAGCAGGCCCGCGAAGACGAGGGTGTACGCGTTGATCGCCCACTCGATCTGGCTCTGCGTGGCGCCCAGGCCGACGGGGGCCGGGGTGGAGATGGTCTTGATGGCGACGTTCAGGATCGAGTTGTCGAGCACCACGATGAGCAGGCTCAACATCAACACGCCGAGGATCGCCCAACGGCGGCGGTGCACCGCCTCGGGTATGCGAGAGGCAGGGACGGAAGTTGTCATGTGTTCGAGCGTAGAGGCATTCCGATACGGAACCGTCTCGTATCGGAATCTCTTTGCCGATAACTTACCCGTTCGGGGGATTGACATTGCCCGGAAACGGAGGGACGGGTTCGGTGCCGGGGAGGAACACGGGACCCCCTCTGGCCCTGGATGGCACGAGGTGCCACCATGGGAGCGATCCGGGGACGCCGTCAGGGCGCCTCGAGATGACGTGAAGGAGCCGTTGCCATGACGCAGCTTTCGGCTGCCCAGAACAAGCCCTCCGACGGCAGCAAGACGCTGTACGGAGGGAAGGGCACACGCCGCATCACGGTCCGCGACATCGCCCTCGCCAAGGAGCGCGGCGAGAAGTGGCCCATGCTCACCGCCTACGACGCGATGACCGCGTCCGTCTTCGACGAGGCCGGCATCCCGGTCCTGCTGGTCGGCGACTCGGCGGGCAACTGCCACCTCGGCTACGACACGACGGTGCCCGTCACCCTGGACGAGATGACGGTGCTCTCGTCGGCGGTCGTCCGGGGCACCAGCCGCGCCCTGATCGTCGCCGACCTGCCCTTCGGCACGTACCAGGAGGGCGCGGTGCAGGCGCTGCGCTCGGCCACCCGGCTGGTGAAGGAGGCCGGAGTCGGCGCGGTCAAGCTGGAGGGCGGCCAGCGCTCGCACGAACAGATCCGGCTGCTGGTCGAGGCCGGCATCCCGGTCATGGCCCACATCGGGCTGACCCCGCAGTCCGTCAACGCGATGGGCTACCGCGTCCAGGGGCGCGGCGAGGAGGCGGCCGCGCGGCTGCTCCAGGACGCCAAGGCGGTCCAGGACGCGGGCGCGTTCGCGGTCGTGCTCGAACTGGTCCCGGCCGAGCTCGCCGCCGAGGTGACGCGCTCGCTCCAGATCCCCACGGTCGGCATCGGCGCCGGTCCCGACACCGACGCGCAGGTCCTGGTGTGGACGGACATGCTGGGCCTGACCTCCGGGCGCGTGCCCAAGTTCGTCAAGAAGTACGCCGATCTGCGCGAGGTGATGGGCACCGCGGCGAAGTCCTTCGCCCAGGACGTGGTCGGCGGTTCCTTCCCCGCGGAGGAGCACTCCGTCCACTGACCGTGCCCTGAGCGGCCCGGCCCCGGACCACCGCGGCACCACCCGGCAGCCCCGTCGGTCGTCCCCCGTCGGCGGGGCTGCCCCCGTGCCGGATATCGTGAGGCCCGGTGGATGTCCGGGGGGATGTCCGCTGTGATGTCCGGTGGATCACCTGGGGGGAAGATGACCGCGCCGCGCCATGCGCCGGACGAGCCGCGCGAACCGGACGGCGGGAACGGCAGTCTGACGGCGGCCGACGTGAACGGCAGTCTGACGGCGGCCGACGTGAACGGCAGTCTGACGGCGGCCGACGTGAACGGCAGTCTGACGGCGGCCGACGTGAACGGCCGGCTGGTAGCGGCGGTGCTGGCCGGGGACGCCCGCGCGGTGGCGGACTGCCTGGCCGACGGCGCCGATCCGAATACGCCGGGGCCCGACGGGCTCCCGCTGCTGTGCACCGCCGTGCGCGGGTTCGACCACGCGAGCGCCGAGGCGCTGACGGACGGCGGCGCCGACCCGGACGTCGTCCTGCCGGACGGGACGACACCGCTCCTGCGGGCCGTCGACCTCGGTTCCCCGGCACTGGTCGGCGCCACGCTCGGCACGGACCCGCGGCTGCGGATCGCCGGGAGCGAGCGGCAGCGGCTGCTCGATCTCGCCCGGCACTGGCACGAGACGGGTGCGGTCGGGGAACTGCGCCGCCGCACAGGGGACTTGGGCCCGGTCACCCGGCGGATGGTCGAGGAGGAGTACACGGACATCGAGGAGCTGACGCTCGGCGGGCTCACTGTCCGGGCGGGCCACAGCGGTGTACTCAGCGATCTGGAGCTGGCGTTCGGCGTGCTGCCGCCGGTGGCCGAGCTGGTGGCGCGGGCCGTGCCGTACCCGGACGCGCTCCACGCCAACTGGTCCGCCGCGTCCCACGCTCTCGCCCGCCGCGAGGACCCGCGGGACTGGTCGGAGGTGGCGGCCCTGCGCCGGCACCCCGATCCTGTCCACCGCCGGCTGCTCGCGAGCGTCCTGTGGTCCCGGCGCTTTCTGGCGGACCACTTCAGCCTCCCGGACACCGCGGGTGACGCCGAGTTCCTGGCCCAATGGGCGCTGGACGAGCCGGACGGCGAGGTGCTCGCCGCCGTCCTGGACGTCTACGCGGACGACGACCATCCCGGCCGGGAGGCCATCGGGCTGCGCCATGCCGGTCATCCCGATCCGCGGGTGCGCCGCGTGGTGCCGTACTGCCTGCCGCCGACCGGGCCCGCCGGGACCGTCCTGCTCGGTCTGGCGCGGGACCCCGACCCCGAAGTCCGGCGTGTCGTCGCCGAGGTCCTCGGCCGCTCCCGCGAGCCGGCGGCGGCGGTCCGGGAGAGCCTGCTCGCCCTGTTCCGGGACCCCGATCACGCCGTCCGGGTGCAGGCCGCCGCCTCCCTGGCCGGCTCCCGCGACCGGACGGCCGCGGTCATGGAGGCGCTCGTCGCCCTGCTGGACGAGGAGGACCAGAGCCTGCGCCTTGAGGCGGCCTACGCCCTCGCCGTCCGGGACGACCCGCGCACCGACGCGGCGTACGAGCGGGTGGGTCCGCTCGGGCCCGGCTTCGAGGAGGACCACCGGGTGTCCGCGCACTGGCACTACCGGTTCCGCAACCGGCCCGGCGGAAGCTGAGGAGAGCGCCGCGGGCCGCTGCCGGAACCGCCCGCCTCAGCGGCGCTCCGCCACGGCAACACGACCCGAGGCCAGGGACGTTCGGCTCCGGGACGGGGTGCCCAGGGAGCGGGAGACGGTGAGGAGGTCGTCGTCGGAGGTCACGCGCAGGCCGTACGCGCCGAGCAGGACGGCCATCCGCGCCGGCTGCCACAGGGAGAGCCAGGGCTCGCCCGCGGTGACGGAGTCGCCGAGCAGCCGGGCCAGCAGGCGGCCCGCGGCGGCCTTCAGGGACGGGGTCTGGTAGTTGACGACGAGGGTGCTGCCGGGGGCCGTCCGGGCGGTGAGGGCGGTCAGGGTGGCGCGCACCTGGTCGCGGGTCAGATAGGGGACGACGCCCTCCCACAGCCAGGTCGTCGGCGCCGAGGGGTCGTGTCCGGCGGCGTCCAGCGCGGCGCCGAGATCACCGGTGGCGAAGTCGACGGGGGTGAACCGTACGGACCGGGCGGTGGCCGGCAGGCCGGGGCCCGCCTCCGCGAGGCGGGCGCGCTTGTCCCGCTGGGAGGCCGGATGGTCGGCCTCCCAGACATCCGTCCGCGCCAGCTCCGGCAGCCGCCACGCACGGGTGTCGAGACCGGCGCCCAGGATCACCAGCTGGCCGGCCGGGTGGGCGCGCAGCGCCTCGTCGATCGCGACCGTCCGCGCCACCACCACCTCCGCGCACGCCCGCACGCCCTCGTACGCCATGCGCGCCTGCCGGCCCCGCGGCGGGGCGCCCGCGCGCACCTCGTCCACCGGCGCCCGCTCCCCGGCCCGCAGCAGCCGTACCGCCACCGGATCGGCGAACCGGCCCACCGCCGCCCTGCCGTCGGCGGCCGCCCGCCCCTGGCAGACCAGCACCGCCGTACGGCTCGCCGCCCGCTCGTTCTCGCTCATGCGGCCGATTCAACACCACCCGCGCCGCCCCGGTGCGGGGCTGTCGGCGCTCTGTCGGCTCGCTGTCGGCGGTTTGTCGGTGGGGCCTGGCACTGTCGGGGGCATGACGCGAATCGATGAGAACCCCGGCGGCGTACGCAACGCCGTGACTGTGCGGGGACTGGTCAAGCACTACGGCGAGACCAAGGCGCTGGACGGCGTCGACCTGGATGTGCGCGAGGGCACCGTGATGGGCGTGCTCGGGCCGAACGGCGCCGGCAAGACCACGCTGGTGCGGATCCTGTCGACCCTGATCACCCCGGACGCCGGACAGGCGACGGTGGCCGGGTACGACGTGCTGCGGCAGCCCCGGCAGCTGCGCAAGGTGATAGGCCTGACCGGCCAGTACGCCTCCGTGGACGAGAAGCTCCCCGGCTGGGAGAACCTGTACATGATCGGCCGGCTGCTGGACCTGTCCCGCAAGGACGCCCGCAGCCGCGCCGACGAGCTGCTGGAGCGGTTCTCCCTGACGGAGGCCGCCAAGCGCCCGGCGAGCACCTACTCCGGCGGTATGCGCCGCCGGCTGGACCTCGCCGCCTCGATGATCGGCCGCCCGGCCGTGCTGTACCTGGACGAGCCGACCACCGGCCTCGACCCCCGCACCCGCAACGAGGTGTGGGAGGAGGTCCAGGCGATGGTGGGCGAAGGCGTGACCGTGCTGCTCACCACCCAGTACATGGAGGAGGCCGAGCAACTGGCCTCGGAGCTGACCGTGGTGGACCGCGGCAAGGTGATCGCGACCGGCGGCATCGAGGAGCTGAAGGCGCGGGTCGGCGGCCGTACCCTGCGCGTGCGCCCCGCGGACCCGCTGGAGCTGCGCCCGCTCGCCTCGATGCTGGACGAGCTGGGCATCACCGGCCTCGCCGCCACCACCGTGGACGGTGAGACCGGCACCCTGCTGGTGCCGATCCTCAGCGACGAGCAGCTGACCGCGGTGGTCGGCGCGGTCACCGCGCGCGGCATCACCCTCTCCTCCATCACCACCGAACTGCCCAGCCTGGACGAGGTGTTCCTCTCCCTCACCGGCCACCGCGCCGGCGACACCCAGGACCCCGAGCCCGCCGACGCCCGCCAGGAGGTCGCCGTATGAGCGCCGTCACCACCGCCACCGCCACCGCCACCACCACCGACGTCCGCATCCCGCTGCGCGGGCACCTGCGGCACACCGGCGCGCTCATCCGGCGCAACCTGCTGTGGATCCGGCAGGACCCGGAGTCGATGTTCGACGCGCTGCTGATGCCGATCGTCTTCACGCTGCTGTTCGTGTACGTCTTCGGCGGCTCGATCGGGCAGGCGCTCGGCGGCGGCCAGGAGAGATACGTCCAGTACGTCATTCCGGGCATGCTGGCGATGATGAGCATGACCCTGTCCCAGGGCGTCGGCACCGGCTTCAGCCAGGACTTCAACAGCGGTGTGATGGACCGGTTCCGGTCGCTGCCGATCGGGCGCGGCTCGGTGCTGTTCGCGAAGATCGCGGTCGAGCTGGGCCGGATGCTGTTCGCGACCGCCATCTTGATGGTCGTCGCCGTGCTGGTCGGTTTCCACATCACCAGCTGGCCGGGGCTGTTCGCGACCGTGGGTCTGTCGGCGCTGTTCGCCTCCTCGATCATGTGGGTGTTCCTCACCCTCGGCGTGATCCTCAAGAGCGCGCAGTCCGTGCAGGGCGTGGGCTTCCTGGTGCTGTTCCCGCTCCAGTTCGGCTCCTCGATCTTCGCGCCGACCTCGTCGATGCCGGGCTGGCTGCGGGCCTTCACCGACTACAACCCGCTGTCCACGCTCGCCGACGCGGCCCGCGGCCTGATGACCGGCGGCCCGGTGACGCACGATCTGTGGGTGACCGTGGGCTGGTCGGTGGCGATCACCGCGGTGATGGCGCCGGTCGCGATCCACAAGTTCCGCACCAAGAGCTGACGTTCACACCGGTCTCACAGCAGGGCGGTGGCCTCCGCGAGGGAGAGGCCACCGCCTTCGGCGTACGCCCGCTCGTACGACTCCTCGTCCAGCGCCTCCCGGATCCGGCCCTCGGTGATGGCGCGGCCCCGGCGCTCCACACCGGAGAGGACATGGCCGGCGGGCAGCAGCCGGTCGGCGGCGGCCAGTATCCGGGCGGCGTCCGCGGCGCGGGCGCCGGAGTCGGTGCGGGCGAGCGCCATGGCGCCCACGGTGAGGGCGGTGGAGGACAGTTGGGGGATGACGGCCTCGGCGAGCGGGTCGGTCGCGTGCCCGAGTGCCGTGCGGATCTTCTCCAGCGCCTCCTCGTCGCGGTCGTCCATCGCGTCCACCCATGCCTCCTGGCAGAGCAGCAGCGCGTCGAAGACGACGAAGTTGGAGATCCTGAACTCCTCGCGCAGCAGCTGAAGTTGTTCCCGCGCCTCCGCGGTGCGCCCGGTCAGGCCCAGCCAGCAGGCCAGGAAGAGCCGGGCGGCGGGCATCGCCTCGGTGTGCGTGGCGTGCTGGCTCTCCACGACCTCCCGCAGCATCCGCTCACCCTCCTCCGGCTCGCCCGACTCCATGAGGACACTGCCGAGGCGGGCGCCGAGCACGGCGGTCTGGGCGCGGGCGCCGAGGCGTTCGGCGTGCTCGATGGCCGCCCGGTAGTCGGCGGCGGCCGCGTCGTACAGGCCCTTGCGCTCATGGGCCTCGCCGCGCGCGGACAGCGCCTCGGCGGTGCCCCAGTCGTCGCCGAGGCGGCGGTAGATGGCGAGCGCCTCGTCGGCGTCGCGGGTGGCGTCACCGGCCCAGGCGGTGCGGTTGGCGAGGAAGTTGGCGCGCATCTGGAGGGCACCGGCCAGCTCCCACTCGAAGCCGGGGGCGTTGCGGCAGGTCTGCACGTTGGCGTCGGCGATCGTCCGGATCCGCTCCGCCCCGCCCGTGAGCATCACGGCGAAGAACCACACCATGCCGGGCGACCAGCAGGTCTGCGGCAGTCCCGGCTCGTAGACCTGGGCGACGATGCGCAGCTTGGCCTGCGCCTCGGGGGTCTGCCAGGCGTCCAACTCGGTGTCCATGCAGGCGATATGGGCGAGGTGGACACCGCGCCGGGCCTCTTCGAGGACTTCGCCGGTGTAGGGCGGCGGGGTCTCGGTGCAGCGCTGCCACACCGGCTCGGCGCGGCGCAGCGGTTCGGTGAACGGGTCCGGTCCGAGCGCCATCACCTCACGGCACCAGGTGCGGGTCTCCAGGCGCTGGTCCCGCATCTGCCAGAACCACAGCAGGGACAGCACCAGGCACAGCCCCTCCTGTTCGTCGCGCGCGGCGACGGCGTGCCGCAGGGCGGTGCGCAGGTTCTCGTACTCCAGCTGGAAGCGTTCGATCGCGGCGCGCTGCCGGGGGCCGCGCAGCAACGGGTCGGTGGTGCGGGCGAGTTCGCGGTAGTACGTCAGATGGGCGCGCTCGGCCCCGGCGCGGTGACCGTTCTCCGCGAGCCGCTCGGCGGCGTACTCGGCGACGGTCTCCAGGAGCCGGTAGCGCATGGTGCCGTCGGCCGAAGGGGCGGCCACCACCAGGGACTTGTCGACCAGGGAGCCGACGGCGTCCAGGGCGGCGGGCCCGCACACGGCCTCGGCGGCGGCCAGGTCGCAGCCGCCCGCGAAGACGGACAGCCGGGCGAGCACCTCGCGTTCGCCGGCGTCCAGCAGGTCCCAGGACCAGTCCACGACGGCGCGCAGGGTCTGCTGGCGGGGCAGCACGGTGCGGCTGCCGGAGGTGAGCAGCCGGAACCGGTCGTCGAGACGGTCCGCGATCTGTCGGGGCGTCAGCATCCGCAGCCGGGCCGCCGCCAGTTCGATGGCGAGGGGCAGTCCGTCGAGGCGGCGGCAGATCTCGGCGCACGCCGCCGGATCGTCCGCGACCCGGAAGCCGGGCCGGGCCGCCGCGCCGCGCTCGGCGAACAGCCGCAGCGCGACGGGTTCCGGCAGCGGCTCCACCGGGCGCACCAACTCCCCCGGCACGCCGAGGGGTTCGCGGCTGGTGGCGAGGACGGTCAGCTCGGGGCAGCGGGCCAGCAGCCGTTCGGCGAGCCGGGCGGCGGCGTCGATGACGTGCTCGCAGTTGTCGAGGATGATCAGCATCCGGCGCCGGGCGCAGTGCTCCACCAGCCGGTCCAGCGGTTCGTGCCCGTCGACCACCGCGCGCATGGACTCGGCACCGGCGCCGTGCAGCACGGTCTCGCGGGCGCCGATCGCGGTGAGGACGGCCTGGGGTACGGCCTCCGGGTCGTCCACGGGGGCGAGTTCGGCGAGCCACACCCCGTCGCGCACGGAGTGCCGTACCGCCGCCGCGGCCTCCTGGGAGAGCCGGGTCTTGCCCGCGCCGCCGGGCCCGAGCAGGGTCACGAGGCGGGCGGTCGCGAGGTCGGCGCCCAGGGCCGCGAGGTCGGCTTCGCGGCCGACGAAGGAGGTGAGGCGGGCGGGGAGGTTGCCCTGGGCGGGCCCGTCGGGGGCGTGGGAGCGGGCGGGCGGGTGGAGCGGGGCGGGGGCGGGGAGCGGGCCGGGGGCGGGGGACGTGTCGGACGACCGGGACCGGTCGGGCGTGTGCAACTGGTAGGGCGTGTGGTGACGGTCGGGGGCGTGATGCCGGCCGGGCGTGTGGGACTGATCGGGCGTGTGGTGCCGGTCGGTGGGGGTACGTGGGCCGGGGTGGAGATCCTGGACGACATCACCGGGCCGGCCGCCGGTCGGCGCGCCGGTGCCGCCGCGGGCGCCGGACCCGTCACGCCGGCCGCTCCAACCGCCCCGCGCCGCACCCGGATCGCGTCCGGACCCGCCGTCCGCGCCCAGCAACTCCGCGTGCAGGGCGCGCAGTTCGGCGCCCGGATCGGAGCCGAGGCGGTCGGCGAGGAGGCGTCGTACGTCCTCGTACCCGGCGAGTGCCTGGGCCGGGCGGCCGAGGTCGCGCAGGGCGCGCAGCCGCAGCGCCTGGAGGGGTTCGTCCAGGGGGTGGGCGTCGCACAGGGCGGTCAGTTCCGGCAGGGCGCTCTCGGCCTGCCCGAGGGCGAGGGCCGCGGCGTGCCGGGCGCGCTGGGCGTCGAGGCGGCGCGTCTCCCAGCGGGCGGCCTCGGCGGTGCGGTCGGGCAGGTCGGCGAGGGCCTGGCCGTGCCACAGCGCGAGGGCGTCGTCCAGCAGTCCGGCGGCCTTGGCGGGGTCGCCCTCGGCGAGGGCGGCGAGGCCGTCGCCGGTCAGCCGGTCGAAGCGGGTGAGGTCGATGTCGTCGGCGGTGGCGGCGAGCCGGTACCCGCCGTCGGCGGAGGCGACGGCGTCCGCGCCGAGCGCGCGGCGCAGCCGGCCCACGAGCGCCTGGAGCGCGCCGGCGGCGTCGGCGGGCGGTTCCCCGCCCCACACCTCGTCCACCAGCACGCCCACCGGCACGGTCCGCCCGGCCCGCAGCGCCAGCACGGTGAGCAGCGCACGCAGCCGCGCTCCGCCGACCGGGACGGCCGTACCGTCGGGGCGGAGCGCCTGTGTGGGGCCGAGAAGGCGATAGCGCACGGGGTCCATTGTCTCCGGAGGCTCGGGAAGCGGTCAGGGGGTGGTCACCGGAGGCGATCGGCGCATCCGGCGGGGTCACCGGGGCGGCGGGCGCTCCCGGCGGGGTCACCGGAGGCGGCGTCCGCTTCCGGCGGGGGTCATCGGGCGCGGCGGGCGCTCCCGGTGATGTCCAGGGTGACGAGGACGCCCACGGTACGACGGATGCGGACCGGGCCGTCCGCCGCGCCGGGGGTGGTCTCCTCGAACCACCTCGGGCAGGTGTCGGCGGACTCCATTGTCACGGACCCGGCAACCGGGTCGAGGCGGCACCCCGCGGACCGGAGGACCAGCCCCGGCCCGGACTCCGGCTCGGCCCCTGGCGCCGGCCCCGGCCCCGGTCCCGGCGCGGGCCCAGGCGCGGGAGCGGCGGGGTGAGGGGTGTGGTCCAGGCGCACGAGTTCGATCGCGCGGACCCGGCCCACGGACCGCTCGTCGGGCCTGCCGTGGTTCTCCACCCATGCCTCGGCGCCGTAACCCGCACCGCTGCGCCGGTCCTTCCCGTCGTAGGGGACCAGCGCCCAGGTCACCTCGTCGCCCACCGCGAACGGCTCCCCGCAGCAGCCCAGCTGCCAGTCCGCGTAGAACACCCTCTTCCGTGGCATTCACCCACTCTCCAGGAACCGGACGGCGCGTGCGAGACGTTTTCCGCGTGTCGGCCGGGACCGCCCCGCCGACCCGATCCGCCCAGTTGTCCACCGCCCGTCCACCCAGCGCCCGTACGGTCGTGCGTACATCCGTCCCCCAGCTCAGGAGCCGCCCATGACCACCGCCACCACCCGACGTCCCGGCGACCGCGGGATCAGCCCGGTGTTCATCGGGATCCTGGCCGTCGCCGCCGTGGCCGGCTGGGCCACCTGGACCGGGTACGCGGCGCGGCCGGGCATCGCGGTGTTCCTGTTCGTGACCGCCGCCTGGGTCGTCTCGCTGTGCCTGCACGAATACGCGCACGCGCGCACCGCCCTGCACAGCGGCGACATCACGATCGGCGCGAAGGGCTATCTCACGCTGAACCCGCTGAAGTACACGCACGCGCTGCTGAGCATCGTGCTGCCGGTGCTGTTCGTGATCATGGGCGGGATCGGCCTGCCGGGCGGTGCGGTGTTCATCGAGCGCGGCCGGATCCGGGGCCGGGCGCGGCTGAGCCTGATCTCGGCGGCGGGCCCGCTGACGAACGCGCTGTTCGCGGCGGTGTGCACCGCGCCGTTCTGGCTGCACGCGCTCGACGGGGTGCCGATGGCCTTCCGCTTCGCGCTGGCGTTCCTCGCGCTGCTCCAGGTGACGGCGGCGCTCCTGAACCTCCTGCCGGTGCCGGGCCTGGACGGGTACGGCGTGCTGGAGCCCTGGCTGCCGTACGGCGTGAAGCGGCAGGTGGAGGCGTTCCCGATGTTCGGGCTGCTGATCGTGTTCGCGCTGCTGTGGATCCCGTCGCTGAACAGCGCGTTCTTCGGCGTGATCGACGACATCCTGCGCGGGCTCGGGGTGGAGACGGCCTACTCGGACTGCGGGTACTGGCTCTACCGCTTCTGGAGCGGCACCCCGGCGGTGTGCGCGGTCAGTTCGTGACCGGCTCCTGGCTCGCGGCGGCGCGGGCGCGCTTGACGTAGTACCAGGTCATGTTGGACGACAGGCCGGCCAGCAGCACCCAGACGATCCCCAGCCAGCTGCCCTGCACGAAGGAGACCACGGCCGCGGCCAGCGAGAGGACGCAGACGACGAGGGTGTAGAGGGCGATGCGGGGCATGACGGGTGGCTCCTGTCGGGGGACACTGCTACGGCGAACAGTGTCCCCCATGGCCATGGCCGGCTCACAGGAAGGTCGGCCCGCGCGTGCCGGACGAACGGCTCACACGTCGGTGAGCCGGAGTCCCGCGTGCGCCTTGTAGCGGCGGTTGACCGAGATCAGGTTGGCGACCAGGGACTCGACCTGGTGGGCGTTGCGCAGCCGCCCCGCGAAGATGCCGCGCATGCCGGGGATGCGGCCGGCCAGCGCCTGGACGATCTCCACGTCGGCGCGCTCCTCGCCGAGCACCATGACGTCGGTGTCGATCTGCTCGATCTCCGGGTCCTGGAGCAGCACGGCGGACAGGTGGTGGAAGGCGGCGGTGACCCGCGAGTCCGGGAGCAGCGCGGCGGCCTGCTCGGCGGCGCTGCCCTCCTCGGGCTTGAGCGCGTAGGCGCCCTTCTTGTCGAAGCCGAGCGGGTTGACGCAGTCCACGACGAGCTTGCCGGCCAGGTCGGCGGCGAGCGACTTCAGCGTGTCGCCGTGCCCGTCCCACGGTACGGCGACGATCACGATGTCGCTGCGGCGCGCGGCCTCGGCATTGTCGGCGCCCTCGACACCGTGCCCGAGTTCGTCCGCGGCGGCGCGGGCGCGGTCGGCGGACCGGGAGCCGATGATCACCTTCTGGCCGGCCCTGGCGAGCCGGTAGGCGAGGCCCTTGCCCTGCGGTCCGGTACCGCCGAGCACGCCGACGACGTACCCGGAGACATCGGGCAGATCCCAGGGGTCCTTGGCGGGGGCCTTCTGTGCGCTGTCGGTAGAGGTCATGGGGCGACTCTACGTCGCCGGACACGGACCGCGGCCGGGGATGAGCGGGGTGCGGGCGGGGCAGGCAGGGAAAAAAGAGATTGCTCTGGTGCTCCCCTCGTCCGAGCATGCTCAGGATGACCTCCGCGCTGCTTCCCGATCTCGCTCCCTGGCGGGCCTCCGCCGACTTCCGACGGCTGTGGAAGTCCGGGCTGATCAGCAACTTCGGCAGTTTCCTGACCCTCGTCGCGCTGCCCGTCCAGCTGAAGGACCTCACGCACTCCACGGCGGCCGTCGGGGCGATCGGCGCGGTGGAGCTGCTGCCGCTGATCGTGTGCGGTTTGTACGGCGGCGCGCTCGCCGACGCACTGGAGAAGCGGGGCCTGATCATATGGACGGAGGCCGGCCAGGGCCTGCTCAGCGCGGTGCTGCTGCTCAACGCCCTGCTGCCGAGCCCCGCCGGCTGGCCGCTGTACGCCGTCGCCGCGCTCTCCTCCGGGCTCGGCGCGGTGCAGCGCCCGGCCCTGGAGTCGCTGTGGCCGAGGATCGTCGCCCATGACGACATGCCCGCCGCGGCCTCGCTGAACTCGCTGCGCTGGACGGTGGGCGGCGTCGCCGGCCCGGCGCTCGCGGGCGTGGTCGTGGCCTACGCGGGCCTGGCCTGGGCGTACGCCGCCGATGTGCTGACCTTCGCCGTCTCGCTGGCGTACCTCGCGCGGATCGCGGTCTCCCCCGCCGCCCACGAGGCCGCGAAGCCGTCGCTGCGGGCGATCGCGGAGGGCGCCCGGTACGCGTGGCGCCGCAAGGAACTCCTCGGCACGTACGTCGTGGACATCGCGGCGATGACCCTGGCGATGCCGCTCGCGGTGCTGCCGTTCCTCGCCGACGAGCTGGGCGCCGACTGGGCGCTCGGGCTGATGTACGCGAGCATCCCGGCGGGGTCGCTGCTGGTGAGCCTGGTCAGCGGCTGGGCCTCGCGGGTGCACCGGCACGGCCTGATGGTGGTGCTGGCGGCGGCCGGCTGGGGCCTGTCGATCGCGGCGGTGGGGCTGACCCAAAACGTCTGGCTGGTGCTGCTCCTGCTCGCCGTCGGCGGCGGGTTCGACATGGTCAGCGGCATCTTCCGGTCCGCCATGTGGAACCAGACGATCCCCGACGAGCTGCGCGGCCGGCTCGCCGGGATCGAACTGCTGTCCTACTCCGTGGGGCCTCAGCTGGGCCAGGTCCGCGCGGGCGGCCTCGCCGCGTGGACGGGGCTGCGCACGTCCATCGCGTGCGGCGGCCTGGCCTGCGCGGGCGTGGTGGGGCTGCTCGCGCTGTGCCTGCCGGGCCTCATGGCCTATGACGCGCGGACGAACGAGCACGCGGTGCGGATGCGGGAGCGCCGCGCCGAGGCCGCCGCCGCGAGGGCCTGATCACTTCCCGCCCGAGCCACCGGAGCCCCCCGAGTCACCGGAGCCCCCGGCGTCACCGGAGTCCGTCCTGGAGGCGTCGTGCCACCGCGGGTCGTTCTCCCACTCCAGATTGCGCTCGGCCGCCAGCTCCATCGCGTGCCGGGCCTCCTCGGGTGAGGCGTACGGCCCGAACCGGTCCTTGCCCGGACAGTCGGGCCCTTCCTCGACCTTCTTGTGCTCCAGGCAGTAGTACCACTCGCCCGGCTTGCCCACGGTGCGCTTCTTGAACAGGGCCATGGACCGCTCCTCTCGCCGACCACCGACATGTTCCCCCATGTCCGCGTGGATAGACTCCCTGACATGTCTGGCCAGTCGCTGCTCGTACCGGGGGAACAGTCCCCCATCCGTTCCGTTCCGGGGAACATCCGTCGCCCCGAGTACGTCGGCAAGCCCGCGCCGACGCCGTACACCGGGCCCGAGGTGCAGACCCCGGAGACCGTCGAGGCGATGCGGGTCGCCGGGCGGATCGCCGCGCGGGCGATGGAGGAGGCCGCGAAGATCATCGCGCCCGGCGTCACCACGGACCAGCTGGACAAGGTGGCCCATGAGTACATGTGCGACCACGGCGCCTACCCGTCCACGCTCGGCTACCGCGGTTTCCCCAAGTCCCTGTGCACCTCGGTCAACGAGGTCATCTGCCACGGCATCCCGGACTCGACGGTCCTCAGGGACGGCGACATCGTCAACCTGGACGTGACCGCCTACATCGGCGGGGTGCACGGCGACAACAACGCCACGTACCTGGTCGGGGACGTGGACGAGGAGTCGCGGCTGCTGGTGGAGCGCACCCGCGAGGCCCTCGACCGGGCGATCAGGGCCGTCAAGCCGGGCCGGCAGATCAACATCATCGGCCGGGTCATCGAGTCGTACGCCAAGCGGTTCGGCTACGGCGTGGTGCGGGACTTCACCGGGCACGGCATCAACTCGTCGTTCCACTCCGGGCTGATCATCCCGCACTACGACAGCCCGCACGCGACCACGGTGATGCGGCCGGGCATGACCTTCACCATCGAGCCGATGCTGACGCTGGGCACGCACGAGTACGACATGTGGGACGACGGCTGGACGGTCGTGACGAAGGACCGCAAGCGGACCGCGCAGTTCGAGCACACGCTGGTGGTCACGGACGACGGCGCGGAGATCCTGACGCTGCCCTGAGCGCCGCCCATCGACGGAAACCCGCCCCTGCGAGGGCGGGTTTTCTCTTGTACGATTTTACCGACACAGTGTCGGCAAAGGTGCCGACATGAAGTCGGCAAGGTTATTGACTTAGGTAAGGCTTACCTTAGAGGATGTGGGTCATGGACTCCTTCTCGCGCCTCATCCGCACCGCGTCCCACGAACAGCACACGGAGGCGGAAACCTCGACGTTCATGAGCGATCTGCTCGGCGGCCGGCTCGGTGTGGACGCCTACGCCCGCTACACCGAACAGCTGTGGTTCGTGTACGAGGCGCTGGAGAGCGCGGCCGGGCGGCTGGCCGGGGACCCGGTGGCGGGTCCGTTCGTCCGGCCGGAACTGCTGCGGCTGGCCGCCCTGGAGCAGGACCTGGCACATCTGCGGGGCCCGGACTGGCGGGCGGGCCTGAGCGCCCTGCCCGCGACCCGCGAGTACGCCGACCGGGTGCGGGAGTGCGCCGCGCGGTGGCCCGGCGGTTATGTCGCCCACCACTACACCCGGTACCTGGGCGACCTGTCGGGCGGTCAGATCATCCGTGACCGGGCGGAGAAGACCTGGGGCTTCGCCCGCAAGGGCGACGGCGTGCGCTTCTACGTCTTCGAAGAGATCGCCAACCCGGCCGCGTTCAAGCGCGAGTACCGGGAGCTGCTGGACCGGATACCGGCGGACGACCTGGAGAAGCAGCGCGTCGTGGCCGAGTGCAAGCGGGCGTTCGCCCTGAACACGGCCGTCTTCCGGGCGCTGGGCGAGGAGTTCGCGCTCTCCGCCTGACCCCGCGGCCCGCGGCCGGGTCAGCGCTCCAGGAAGACCCGGCCGCCCAGTTCCACCCAGCCCGCCGGCTGCGGCGCGGTGAGGAGCTGGGAGCCCTTGCCCTGGGTGATGTTGAGGGCGCGGCCCAGCCGGGCGGTGAGCTGGATCGCGGCCGCACCCGTGGCCTCGTCCTCCTCGACACCGTCGCCGCGACCGGGAAAGCCGCGCGCCCGGATCCGCCCGGCCGCCTCGTCCTCCCACGCCCACGCGTACAACCACTCGCCGGGTGCGGGCACTTGGAGCGCGTCGACCTCCGCCGGGGTGGCGTACTGGCGCAGGGTGCGCGGCTCGGGCCACTCCGGGCGGGCCTCGATCCAGCAGAACTCGCCGTCCTGCCGGGCGCCCACCGCACCGGCGGGTACGACGAGTTCGGGCACGTCCAGCAGCCAGGCGGCGCCGACGCACGGGTATCCGGCGAACGGCAGCCGGGAGGAGGGCGTGTAGATGTCGATCACGCCGCGCTCGGGGTCGTCCACGAACACGGTCTCGCTGAACCCGAGTTTGCCGGCGAGCGCCTGCCGGTCGGCGCGCTCGGGCAGCCTGGAGCCGTCGCGGACGACGCCGAGCTCATTGCCGTAGCCGCCGTTCGGTGCGCAGAAGACGCGCAGTACGTCGTAGTCGGTCACCAGGGAATTGAAACACCGCGCGCGCCGCGAGCGCGTCCCGGACGGGGGCGCCGCCGGGCAGGGGCCAGGTGGGGAGTCCCGCGGGCTCGTCAGGCAGCCCGGCCAGGAGGTCGCCGTACCCCTGGTCGATAGGTGCGGGGACAACGGTGAGCCGCGCCGCACGCTGCCGGTGGGCCGCCCTCGGCGAGCGCGGCGACCGCGCGGTCATGGCCGTCGAGGATCAGCCAGCCGTCGGGGAAGGGCACCCACCACAGCAGGACGGGCGCGAGCGTGCCCGCGCGGGCGTGCTTGCGGTACGCCTTCACCCTGGGCCGCGTCCGGCGCGGACAGCTGCCGCAGCGGCACGACGCCGTGCCAGCCGCCGCCGCAGTACAGTCCGATGCTCCCGCCGGGCCACTCGCGCACCAGGTCCTCGGTCCGGGCGCCGGGCTGGAAGCGGGTGCGCAGGGCCGGTTCCCAGCGGCCGTCGGCGAGCGGGGTGCCGGGCGGCGGTCGGGGGCGGCAGCGGGGAGCGGTAGCCGTCGGCGCGGTGGAGGTGCAGGTCGGGGCAGCAGGGCGCGCTCCCGGTGACCGAACGCCCGAGCAGCAGCGGCCGTTCGCCCTGGCGCAGCAGCAGCCGGCCGTCGGCGGCGGTCTCGAAGCGCAGGGACGGGGGGTCCGGACGGTCCGTGATCTCCAGCACCAGGCGCCCCGACCCCAGCGGTTCCCTGCGCGCCTCCGCCATGCCCGCTCCTCTCCCCGCCGCGGGACGCCCCGAGGCTCCGGCCCCCGAGATGTCCCGAGGGTCCGAGACGGCCCGGTCCTGAGCGTCCAGGACCGGGCCGTCGGTCTTGTGCCTCGGCTCTTGTACCGAGGTTCTTACGCCGAGGTTCTTACGCCTCGGCGTTCGCCGGGCGCCGCCTGCGGACCGCGATCACCACGCCCGCGCCCGCCGCGACGGCGACCGCGGCTGCCGCGCCCAGGGCGCCGACCGGGGTGTCGGAGCCGGTGGAGGCCAGGCTGCCACCGGCCACGCCACCGCCGCCGACGGTGGACCCCATGGCCTCACCGGCCGTGCCGGAGCCGCCCGCCGTGCCGGAGCCGCCGGTGCCCCCGCCCGTGCCCGTGCCGCCGTCGCCGGAGGGCAGGTCGGCGTCGTCGGTCAGGGCCACGGACAGGGCGACCGGGTCGAGCGCGGTGCCCTTGGTGTAGTAGCCGCTGAACGCCTTGGCGCCCGCGTCGGTGAGCGTGGCGGTGACGCCGTTCACCGTGATGACGTCGTTCTTCGCGGTGAGGCCGGTGGACTTGGCCTTCAGGTCGGCCAGCACCACGTCCTCGGACTTCTTGCCGAGGCTGGTGACATCGGCGGTCAGCGTGCCGGTGCCGTGGTTCAGCCTGGCGTGCAGATCGCTGAGGGTGAGGTCGAGGCCGTATGTGCCGTTGCTCTCATGGCCCTTGAAGTTCACCGCGCCCTTGAAGGCGGCGGAGAGGGTGCCGGCCTTGGTGTCGTAGCTGCCGGTGGCGCCCGGGAAGGTGAACGCGCCGTTGCCGGAGGCCTGCTTGGCGCCGCCCGAGGTGGTGATCTTCCCCTGGGCCGGGCCGCTGACGACGTAGGTGCGGAAGGTCTCCTTGACGCCCCAGCCGAGCGTGCCGTCGGCTATGGCGCCCTTGGCGGGAACCGTCGAGGGGGACGGGCTCGGGCTCTTGGAGGTGGAGTCGGTGGGCTTCGGGGTCGTGGTCTTCGTCGGCTGCGGGCTCGCCGTCTTCGTGGGCTCCGGGGACGGGCTCGTGGTCTTCGTCGGTTCCGGCTCCGGGGTCTGCTTCGGCGCGGCCACCGTCAGCGGGTCGCCGGCCGCGCCCGCGTAGGAGGAACTGCCGAGGAAGCCGCCCGCCTCGGTGGTGAGCGTCGTCGCGAGGCCGCTCATGTCCGGGCCGGTCGGCGCCGCGACCCGGGCGAGCGGTACGTCCTGCTGCTTGGCGCCGCCGTCGGAGACCAGATCGGCGGTGAGGGCGCCGGTGGCACTGTCGTACTGGACGTCGGAGATCTCGCGGGTGAACCCGTGCAGCGTGGACTTGATGGTAAGGGTGCCCTGGAAGGCCAGGTGCACGGTGTGCCTGGCGCTGTCGTAGGTCCCCTTGCCGTCGGTGAACGTGAAGGCGCCGTTGTCCGCGGCCTGGGAGGCGCCGTCGGTGGCGGTGAAGGTGCCCTGGGCGAAGCCGGTGACGTAGGAGCGGTACGACTGCTTGATGCCCCAGGTCAGCTGGTAGCCGGTCAGGGGGACGTCGGCGGCCGAGGCGGCGGTCGCGGTGAGGGTGCCGCAGCCGAGGGTGACGGCGACGGCGGCGGTGAGGGCGAGTCGTCTGGGGGTGATGGCGGGCATGGGCGGTTTCCGTCTCCTTGGAAAGGGGGTGGGCGGGGGTCAGTTGGTGTCGGCGGCGCGGCGGGCGCGGTGCCTGCGCAGGGCGTAGCCACCGGCCGCGGCGAGCAGCAGCGCACCGGCCGCGGCGCCGAGGGTGAGGGGCAGGGCGGAGGTGCCGTCGTCGGCGGTGCCGGCGGCCTTCGTACGGGCCGGGGCCGCCGCGGCGGGCGCGGGCGACGACGGGGTGGCGGTGATGCGGCCCGGGTCCGGCAGGGCGGGCAGCTCGGCCTTGGCGTCGAGGGCGACGGCGACGGACACGGGGTCCATCGCGGTACCGGGCCGGTACATCCCGCCGAACGCCTCGGCGCCCTCGGTGGTGAGCTTCGCCGGGGCCTCGGTCAGTTCGGCGAGGCCCTTCACCGGGGTGAAGTCCTTGGCGGTGAAGGTCACGAGCGGGACCTTCCGGCGGGTGGTGTCCGCCGTGGTGACATCGGCGTAGAGGGTGCCCTTGCCGTCGCGGACGGCGACCTGGACCGCGCTGAAGCGGAGGTCGAGACCGTGCTTGCCGGTGAAGCGGAGCGCGCCCCGGAAGCGGGCGGTCAACTCGCCCTTGGCGTAGGTGCCCTGACCGTCCGTGAAGCGGAAGAGGGCACCGCCGTCGCGGGCGCCGTCGGTGAGCTTCCACACGCCGCGGGCGATGTCGCCGGTGACGTACTCGCGGAAGGTGCGGCGCACGCCCCAGTCGACGGCGCCGTCCACGAGGGCGCCGGGCGCGGCGGGCTTCTTGTGCTCTGCGGTCTTGGACGGCGCGGGCGAGGGCGACCCGGCGGGCTCGACGTCGACCGCGAGGCTCACCGGGTCCAGCGCGGTCCCGGCCGTGTAGTACCCGGCGAAGGACGTGGCGCCCTGCGCGGTGAGCGTGGCGGGCACATTGTCCAGGACGACCTCGCCGCCCGCGCCGCGCATGTCGACACCGCGCAGCGAGAGGGCGGCGAAGGGCACCTGTGAGGACGCCGTGACCGCCCCGGTGCCCTTCGCCTTGCCGGTGACGTCCAGATACAGCGTGCCGGTGCTACCGGAGATCCGGACGGTGGGGTGGCTGAGGGTGAGGTCGAGCTGATAGCCGCCGTCGCTCGCCCGGTGGCCGACGAAGCGGACCCCGCCGGCGAAGGAGGCGCCGAGTCTCCCCGTGTCGCCGTCGTAGGTGCCGGTCGCCGAGGGGAAGCGGAACTGGCTGCTGCCCACGGTGCCGGCGCCCCCGGTGAGGGAGTAACCGCCGTGCGCGATGGGCCCGGTGACATAGCTCTGGAAGGAGGATTTCACTCCCCAGTCGAGCCGTCCCCCTTGCACGGTACGGCTCATGGCGTGCGCGGTACCGGCCGGGAGCAGCAGGGCTCCCAGGACGGCCGTGCACACCACGGTGACCAGGGCACGAAGGCGCGCGGGCATGGGAATCCTCCGGAAACGACGGCCGGTAGCGAACTAAGGTAAGGCTAACCTAAACTCCCCTGGGGGGATCAAGAAGCCGACCGAAGGGAACGGGACGAGGCCGTGAGACGGTTCCGGACACAACTGGCGGGGACACTGATGTCCTTGGCCGTACTCCTCGCGGGCGCCACCGGATGCGGAGGCTCCCCGAAGGCCGCCGCACAGGCACCGGCGGCCGCCGCGGCCGACCGGGTGGAGCCGCTGAAGGACACTCCGGTGCCACGGCTGCCGGTCACGGTCGCCTCGGCCGACGGGCGGAAGGTGACCGTGCGCGAGGCGCGCCGGATCGTGCCGCTGTCCGGCAGCCTCAGCGAGATCGTGTTCACCCTCGGGCTGGGCGAGCGGGTCGTGGCGCGGGACATCACCGCCACCTTCCAGCAGGCGGCGAAGCTCCCGGTCGTCACCCGCAACCACGATGTCTCCGCCGAGAGCGTGCTGTCCCTCAAGCCCGATCTGGTCATCGCCGAGACGACGTCCGGGCCCGCGGAGGCCGTCGACCAGATCCGCGCGGCCGGGGTCCCGGTGCTCGTCGTCGCCCCGGCCAAGGGCCTGTCCGATGTGAGCCCGCGCATCGAGACAGTGGCCCGCGCGCTGGGCGTCCCGGACGCGGGCAAGGAGCTGGCCCAGCGTTCGCAGGCGCGGATCGCCGCCGTGCGCAAGGAGATTCCGGCGCACAAGGACAAGCCCCGCGTCGCGTTCCTCTATCTGCGCGGCTCGGCCTCCGTCTATCTCATCGGCGGCAGGAACTCGGGCGCGACCTCGCTGCTCGAAGCCGCCGGAGCGGTGGACGCCGGAGCCGCGTCCGGGCTGACCAAGGACTTCACCGCCATCACCGCCGAGGCGCTCGCCAAGGCGGCGCCGGACGCGATCCTGGTGATGACCAAGGGACTTGAGTCCGTGGGCGGCGTCGACGGCCTGGTGAAGATACCGGGAGTCGCCGAGACACCGGCCGGGATGCACCGCAGGGTCGTCTCGGTCGGGGACGGGGTGCTGCTGAACTACGGGCCGCGCACCGACCAGGTGCTGGCGACCGTGGTGCGCCAGCTCTACGGGGGCGGAGACAAGTGACCGTGCTCGACAAACCGGCCGGGCGTACGGCACCCGCCCCGGCCCCCGCCCGGCGGCGCGGCACCGCCTGGCTGCTGACCGCCGCCCTGATCCTCGCCCTGCTGGTCCTGGTGCCCCTGGCCGCGGGCCTCGGCGCCTATCCGATCCCGGTCGCCGACGTACTCGGCTCGGTGCTGCACCGGGCGCACCTCGGCGGGCCGGCACTGGACCAGGTCGCCGAGTCGGTGCTGTGGAACGTGCGGTTCCCGCGGATCGCGCTGGCGCTGCTGGTCGGCGCCTCGCTGGGCTGCGCGGGGGCGCTGATGCAGGGCGTGTTCGGCAATCCGCTCGCCGAACCGGGTGTCATCGGCGTCTCCTCGGGCGCGGCGGTGGGCGCGGTCGCCGCGATCGCGTTCGGCCTGGACTTCCTCGGGATGTGGACCGTGCCGGTCCTCGCCTTCTGCTCCGGTCTCGGCACGGTGCTGCTCGTCTACGCCATGTCCCGCTCCGGCGGCCGTACCGAGGTGGTGACGCTGATCCTCACCGGGATCGCGGTGAACGCCTTCGGGGGCGCGCTGATCGGTCTGTTCCTCTTCTTCGCGGACACCGCCGCCGTGAACCAGATCACCTTCTGGCAGCTCGGCTCGCTGTCCCAGGCGACCTGGCCGAAAGTGCTCGCGGTGCTGCCCTGCGCGCTGCTCGGCCTCGGCGTCGCGCCGCTGTACGCGCGCCGGCTGGACCTGCTGGCCCTCGGCGAACGCCCGGCCCGGCACCTGGGTGTGGATGTGGAGCGGCTGCGCCTCGTCCTGGTCCTGGTGATCGCGCTGCTGACGGCGGCGGCGGTCAGTGTCGCGGGGATCATCGGCTTCGTCGGCCTGGTCGTCCCGCATCTGCTGCGGATGATGGCGGGTCCCGGCCATCGCTTCCTGGTGCCGGGCAGCGCCCTGCTCGGCGCGCTGGTGCTGCTCGCCGCCGATCTGGTCGCGCGCACCGCCGCCGCCCCGGCCGAACTGCCCCTCGGCGTACTGACCGCCCTGATCGGCAGCCCGTTCTTCTTCCTGCTGCTGCGCAGGACCCGGCGGCGGCAAGGGGGGTGGGCATGAGCGCCCTGTTCGACCGAGCCCGGACTCGGCTGCGCCGCCTTCCCGCCCCGCCCGCTCCTACCGCCCCCGGTGAGGTGCTCGCCGAGACCGAGGACCTTCAGGTACGACTGGGCGCCGGGCCGGTGCTCAAAGGGGTCGACGTGGACGCCCGAGCCGGTGAGGTGCTGGCGCTCGTCGGGCCCAACGGGGCGGGGAAGTCGACCCTGTTGGGCGCGCTCGCGGGGGACGTACCGGCCGCCGGGGGTGTCGTACGACTGCACGGGCGGCCGGTCGCCGGGTGGACGGCGGCCGAACTCGCGCTGCGCCGGGCGGTGTTGCCGCAGTCGGCGGCGCTGGCCTTCCCGTTCAGCGTGGCGGAGGTCGTGCGGATGGGCCGGGCGCCGCACACAACCTCGCCCGCCGAGGACGACCTGGCCGTCGCGGAGGCGATGGCGGCGACCGAGGTCACCGGCTTCGCCGGGCGGCCGTTCGGCGCGCTCAGCGGCGGCGAGCGGGCCCGCGTCGCGCTGGCCCGGGTGCTGGCCCAGCGCGCCCCGCTGCTGCTGCTCGACGAGCCGACCGCCGCGCTCGACCTCAAGCACCAGGAGGCGGTGCTGCGGCTGTGCCGGGAGCGGGCGCGGGCCGGGGACGCGGTGGTGGTCGTACTGCACGATCTGGCGCTCGCGGCCGCCTACGCGCACCGGGCGGTCGTCCTGCGCGGCGGCCGGGTCGCGGCGGCGGGGCCACCGGCGGAGGTGTTCACCGAGCCGCTGCTGTCCGAGGTGTACGAACACCCGGTGGAGGTGTTCGCCCATCCCCGCGGCACCGGCGTCGTCGTCGGCCCGCGCCGTACGCCGTGAGATCCGGATCACGCCCCCGGAGGGTATGAGGAGGGTAAGGGTCAGGTAAGTTAGGGCAGCCTCACCACACTGGATCGTCAGGGAGTCCGTATGCGTGCCGTCCGTCCGACCGTCATCGCCGCCGCCACCGCGGCCGCCCTGACCGCGCTTTCGGCCTGCACCGCCAAGAGCGAGGCCGGGGGCGGCGACGCCATCCGGGTCACCGCCGCGGACTCGGCGTGCGACACCTCCGCCACCTCGGTCCCGGCCGGCCAGGTCACCCTGAAGATAGAGAACAAGGGCTCGCGGGCCACCGAGGTGGAGATCCTCTTCCCGGACGACCGGATCGTCTCGGAGAAGGAGAACATCGGCCCCGGCACCAAGTACACGCTGACCGCCGAGGTGAAGGCGGGGTCGTACGAGATAGCCTGCCGCCCCGGCATGAAGGGCCACGGCGTCCGGCAGAAGCTCACCGTCACCGGTGGCTCGGCGGCGGCCCGGCGCGATCCCAAGCTGGACCAGGCGGTCGCCGCGTACCGGCAGTACGTCCAGGACCAGGCCGACGCCACCGTGCCGCTCGCGCGGAAGTTCGCCGATGCCATCAAGGCGGGCGACCTCGACGCCGCGAGGAAGGCGTACGCCCCCTCGCGCCTGGGCTGGGAGCGCACCGAGCCGGTCGCGGAGTCCTTCGGTGACATCGACCCGAAGACCGACACCCGCGCCGACGGCCTGGAGAAGGGCCAGAAGTGGACCGGCTGGCACCGCCTGGAGAAGGCGCTGTGGGCCGACAACAAGATCGGCGCCGAGGAGAAGACCCTCGCCGACCAGCTCGTGAGCGACCTGGAGGACTGGCAGCGGCGGGTCGGCAAGGCCGAGATCACCCCGACGTCCATGGCCAACGGCGCCAAGGAGCTGCTGGACGAAGTCGCCACCGGCAAGGTCACCGGCGAGGAGGACCGCTACGCGCACACCGACCTGGCCGACTTCGAGGGCAACGTCGAGGGCGCGCAGAAGTCGTACGAGCTGCTGAAGCCGGTCGCCGCGAAGAACGACCCGGCGCTCGCCAAGGAGCTGGACAAGCAGTTCGCCGCGCTGGACAAGGTGCTGGACGGCTACCGCTCGCAGCAGACGTCGTACGGCTTCGTCTCCTACGACAAGGTCACCGAGGCCCAGCGCAAGGAGCTGTCGGACGCGGTGAACGCGCTCGCCGAGCCGCTGTCGAAGCTCGCCGCCGCGGTCGTCAGGTAAGGGCCGGGCGGATGACCGAGGTTGAGGAAAGCCGTCCCTCGCGCCGGGCGCTGATCGGCTGGGGCGGGGCCGGGATCGCGCTCGGGGCCGTGGCGGCCGGGGGCGCGGTGGCGCTGACCGACGCGGGGGCGGGAACGGCGGAGGCGGCCGGCGGCGCGGTGGAGTTCCACGGCGCCCACCAGGCGGGCATCGCGACGCCCGTGCAGGACCGGCTGCACTTCGCCGCGTTCGACGTGAAGACCGACGACCGCGAGGAGTTCGTCCGGTTGCTGAAGGACTGGACGGCGGCGGCCCGGCGGATGACCGCGGGCAAGCCGGTCGGCGCGGGCGCCTACGGCGGGCTCCCCGAGGCCCCGCCGGACGACACCGGCGAGGCGCTGGACCTCACCCCGTGCCGGCTGACCCTGACCATCGGCTTCGGCCCCTCCCTGTTCGACAAGTTCGGGCTGCGCGGCAGGCGGCCCGCGGCCCTCGTCGACCTGCCCGCGTTCCCCGGCGACAACCTGGACAGGACCCGCACCGGCGGCGATCTGTGCGTCCAGGCCTGCGCGGACGACCCGCAGGTCGCCGTGCACGCCATCCGCAACCTCGCCCGCCTCGGCTTCGGCAAGGTCGCCGTGCGCTGGTCCCAGCTCGGCTTCGGCAAGACCTCCTCGACCACCCCCGACGCGCAGACCCCGCGCAACCTGTTCGGCTTCAAGGACGGCACCCGCAACATCGCGGGCACCGAGACCGGCCGGCTGGACCAGCACGTGTGGGTCGGCGACGGGGACGGCCCGGACTGGATGACCGGCGGCTCGTACCTGGTCGCCCGGCGCATCCGGATGAACATCGAGACCTGGGACCGCACGTCGCTCCAGGAGCAGGAGGACGTGTTCGGGCGGGACAAGCGCGAGGGCGCGCCGGCCGGCAAGGCGGGCGAGCACGACGAGCCGTTCCTGAAGGCGATGAAGCCCACCGCGCACGTACGGCTCGCGCACCCGGACGCCAACGGCGGGATCACCATCCTGCGCCGCGGCTACTCCTTCACCGACGGCACCGACGGCCTCGGCCGGCTGGACGCGGGTCTGTTCTTCCTCGCCTACCAGCGCGATGTGCGCCACGGCTTCATCCCGCTCCAGCGCAGGCTGGCGGCGCACGACGCCCTCAACGAGTACATCCAGCACGTGGGTTCGGCGGTCTTCGCCATCCCGCCGGGCGTCCGGGACGCCGGCGACTGGTGGGGCCGTTCACTGTTCTCCAAGGAGGCGTAGCCCGTGTTCTCCAACTACCTGATCGGCCTGCGGGAGGGCCTGGAGGCGTCGCTCGTCGTCTGCATCCTGGTCGCGTACCTGGTCAAGACCGGCCGCCGGGACGCCCTGCGGCCGATCTGGACCGGCATCGCCGTCGCGGTCGCGCTGGCGCTGGGCTTCGGCTGCGCGCTCGAATTCGGCTCCCAGGAGATGACGTTCCAGGCGCAGGAGGCGCTCGGCGGCTCGCTGTCGGTCCTCGCCGTGGGCCTGGTGACCTGGATGGTGTTCTGGATGCGGCGCACCGCCCGGCACCTGAAGTCCGAGCTGGGCGCCAAGCTGGACGCGGCGCTCGCGATGGGCACCGGCGCGCTGGTCGCCACGGCGTTCCTCGCGGTCGGCCGGGAGGGCCTGGAGACCGCGCTGTTCGTGTGGGCCTCGGTGCACGCGGCCGGCGACGGCACCCCGCGCCCGCTGATCGGCGTCGCCCTCGGCCTCGCCACCGCGGTGCTGCTGGGCTGGCTGTTCTACCGGGGCGCGCTGCGCATCAACCTGGCGAAGTTCTTCACCTGGACCGGCGGGATGCTGGTCGTGGTCGCGGCGGGCGTGCTGGCGTACGGCTTCCACGACCTCCAGGAGGCCGGCTGGCTCCCCGGACTCACCCACCTGGCCTTCGACATCAGCGACACCGTCGAGCCGGACAGCTGGTACGGCACGCTGCTGAAGGGCGTGTTCAACTTCCAGCCGGACCCGACGGTCGTCCAGGTCACGGTCTGGGCCCTGTACTTGGTCCCGGTGCTCACGGTGTTCCTCGCCCCGGTAGGGTTCGCCTCCGGGAAGGGGAAGGTGAAGGAGCCCGATGACCAGGGAACGCAGCCCTCGACGGCTTCGCCGGCGTGACCGGAACGCACTGCTCGCGGCGGCGCTGACCGCCTTGTCCTGCACGGCGAGCGGGTGCGTGGTGGTGCACGGGGAGCGGGTGGTGCTGCCCGGCGCCACCCGGACCGAGGCCGCGAAGGCGGTGGCCGCGTTCACCGAGGCGTACAACAGGGCCGACAAGGCGTACGACCGTTCGCTGGACGCGCCCTATGTCACCGGTCCGTTCGCCGACATCGACGCCGCCCGGCTGAAGGCGGGGCACGTCGCCAGCCCGTCCGGCAACGCGGGTCACGTCCCGCTGAAGCTGTCGGACGTGCGGATCACGATCCCCGAGAAGGCGGGCTGGCCCCGCTGGTTCCTCGCGGACGCGCGGGCCAACAAGGGCGGTGACTACCGCTGGCTGCTGGTGTTCACGCGGGCGGATCTGGGCGAGCGGTGGCGGGTGGCGTATCTGACGCTGGCGGCGCCCGGCGCCGTGCCGGAGTTCGCCAAGGACAAGGACGGGTGGGGCGAGGCGGTGCCGGTGTCCTCGACTCGACTGGCCGTTCAGCCCGATGAGTTGAGCCGCTCGTACGCCGACTACCTGAAGAAGGGCGGCACGACGTTCGCCGACGGGCCGAACACCAGCGAGTTGCGCGCTTATCGGCGGACCCAGGCCCGCAAGCCGGGTCTCGTGCGCCAGTACATCGACCAGCCGCTGACCCATGGCGACTACGCCCCGCTCGCGCTGCGCACGGCGGACGGCGGCGCGCTGGTCTTCTTCAGCACGCACCACTACGAGAAGGAGACCGCCGCCGCGAACACCTCGGTGCCGACGCCCAGCAAGGCCGTACAGGCCCTCACCACGGGCGAGATCCACCAGTCCCTCACGCTGGAGTCGGTGGCCGGGCAGGCCGCGCTGGACCCGGCGGGCAGGGGGAAGGTGTCGATCGTGGCGAAGGTGAACGGGGTGACGGGGGCGAAGGGCGAGTAACCCCGCCCGGTCACGAAGGGCGAGCAGCCCCGCCCGGTCAGTTGCGGGCGGTGGCCAGGGCCGGTCAGTTGCGCAGTGGCCAGGGCCGGTCGAGGTGGGAGGCGGTCTCCCCCGCGGCGTGCCGGGCGCAGGCGTCGGTGAGGGATTCCAGCAGGGTCAGGGGCTCGGGCAGCGGATGCTCGGGGCCGCGCACCCAGCGGACCTGCCGGCCGTCGTCGCCGGGCAGGCGGGCCGGGGGTACGAGGACGTAGGAGCCCCGGCAGTGCCAGCGCAGGCCGGGGTGCTCGGCCATGGTCTCGGGGTGGCAGTCCAGCTCGCAGGGCCACCACTCGTCCTCGTCCTCGGGGGTGCCGCGGGTGAGGGTGAAGAACAGCATCCGTCCGTCGTCGCTCTCGGCGACCGGCCCCACCTCGACGCCCTCGGCGAGCAGCCGCTCCAGCGCCTCCCGGCCGGCCTCCAGGGGCACGTCCAGGACGTCGTGGACCATGCCGGTCGCGGTGATGAAGTTGGCCTGCGGCTGGTGCCGGGCCCAGCGCTCGATCTGCGGGCGGTCGATCGTGGACTGCGTCTGCCAGGCGAACGACACCGGGTGCCGGGCCGGGGTGGGACAGCCCACGCGGTCGCAGGAACAGCGGTAGCCGGGCGCCGGGTACGCGGCGGGCGCGAGCGGCAGGCCCGCCTCGGCGGCGGCGAGCAGCAGGGCCTCACGGCCGCCGTCGCCGGTGGCGTCCTCCTTGGGGCGCCGTCCGCGCAGCCACTGGGAGAGTTTGCCCTGCCGGCCGCTGTGGCCGCCGAACGTCCCGCTCATCAATCCCCTCGCCTCGCTGGTGTGCGGACAGCATGCCTCATGGTCCCACCTTCGTGCGCTCCGGGGGGCGGCAGGTGGATACGGGGGGAATCGGGCGAGACGTACCTCACAGCGCCGATTCCGGGGGCCAGGCCGCGCCCCAGTCCGTGTCGCGGGCCGCCTTGTACAGGTCGCCGTGGCGTTTGGTGATCGTCGTACGGCTCAGTCGCTCGTCCGCCTCGCACAGGTCCAGGAGCACCTGGCCCTTGCGGATCTGGGGGCGGCGGACGACGCGGGC
This sequence comes from Streptomyces sp. NPDC043952, assembly GCF_056435325.1. Lineage (NCBI taxonomy): Bacteria > Bacillati > Actinomycetota > Actinomycetes > Kitasatosporales > Streptomycetaceae > Streptomyces > Streptomyces sp. NPDC043952. The sequence continues at coordinate 184,413 of NZ_JBWKES010000004.1, read as the reverse complement.
GGGGGCGGGTCCGGCGGGCAGGCGGGTGGCGGCGACGTAGGAGAACTTCTCGTCCTCGTAGGCCAGGGAGCCGCCCTTGACCCGGCGGTGCAGGGAGGAGCGGGGGACGCGGGCGGAGAAGTGGCACCAGTCGGTGCCGGGCGCGATCGGGCAGGCGGCGCTGTGCGGGCAGGGCGCGGCGACGCGGAACCCGGCGCGGATCAGCCGGTCGCGGGCCTCGATGACCCGCGCGTACCCGGCGGGGGTGCCGGCCTCCACGATCACCACGGTCTGCGCGGCGGCCGCGGCGGCGTCCACGAGCGCGGTGCGGTCGGCCTCGGCCAGCTCGTTCAGGACGTACGACACCGTGAGCAGGTCGGTGGGGTCCAGGGCGAGCGCGGCACCGATGCGGGCGCGCTGCCAGCGGGCGCCGGCCAGGGCGGGGTTGGCGGCGGCCAGCTCCCGGCCGAGGGCGAGCGCGGGCTCGGCCCAGTCGAGGACGGTGACCGGGCGGGTGCCGGCCCAGGTGTCGGTGACCGCCCAGGTCGCGGCGCCGGTGCCGCCGCCGACGTCCACATGGCTGCCGGGCACCCAGCCGGGAACGGCGTCGGCGAACGCCGCGAGGGCCGAGCGCACGGCCTGGAAGGTGGCCGGCATCCGGTAGGCGGCGTAGGCGGCGACGTCGGCGCGGTCGCGGAGGATCGGCGCGTGGGTCGGGGTGTCGCCGCGGTAGGTGGCGATCAGCCGTTCGACGGCGCCGGCGGCCTGGCTGGGCGGGAGCCCGTCGAGCATCTCGGCGAGACTCCGGCGGAGGACGTCGGCCGGTGGTACGGGGGCGGTCACCTGGAGATTCTACGGCGCGCACCGAGAGCGAGGGCCCGGCCCCCGGCACGGCCGGCGGCCCCCGCGGCGAGAGCGGCGGACCGGCCCCCACCCGGCCGACGGCCCACGCGGCGAAGGCGACGGACCAGCCCCGACCCGGCCGACGGCCCACGCGGCGGGGACAGCCGACCAACCCCGACCCAGCCGACCCTCCACGCGGCGGAAGCGACAGATCAGCCCCGGCCCCCGCCCGGACCCATGTCGTCCGCCCCCCCTCACACCACCGCCCGTGCCAGCCACGTTCCGAGTGTCGCCCTCGGGGTGCTGTCCGGTGGGCGGCGGCGTGGGTGGACCGTGTTCGCGAGGAGGATCAGGAAGGTGTCCGTCGCCCGGTCGAGGACCAGGGAGGTGCCGGTGAAGCCGGTGTGCCCGGCGGCGCCGTGGCCGGCGAGGGCGCCCATGAACCAGGGCTGGTCGAGGGCGAAGCCGAGGCCGGGCGGGGCCAGGAGGAGGTCGGTGAGGTCGGGGGCGAGGATGCGGGCGGGGCCGTAGGAGCCGCCGGCCAGCAGGGCGCGGCAGAAGACGGCGAGGTCCCGCCCGGTGGAGAAGAGGCCGGCGTGCCCCGCGATGCCGCCGACGGCCCACGCGTTCTCGTCGTGGACGACGCCCCGCAGCATCCCCCGGTCGGCCTTCGCCCACGGCCGCCACTGGTCCTCGGTGGCCGCGGCGCCCGGACAGGGCCCGAACCCGGTGGCGGTCATGCCGAGCGGGCGGGTGATGCCGTTGCGCACGAGGACGTCGAGGGTGCGGCCGGTGACGCGCTCCAGGACGAACTGGAGGAGCAGCATGTTCAGGTCCGAGTAGCGGTACGTGCCGGGCGGGCCCGACGGCGCCTCGGCGCGCAGCATCGTCAGGCGGGCGGCGCGGTCCGGGCAGTCGTACAACGGGAGTTCGGGGCGCAGCCCGGAGGTGTGGGTGAGCAACTGCCGTACGGTGACCCGGTGTTCCGCGAGGGTCCGGAACTCCGGCAGGTAGTGGCCCACCGGGGTGTCCATGCCCACGGTGCCGCGCTCGATCTGCTGCACCGCCGCGACCGAGGTGAACAGCTTGGTCAGGGAGGCCAGGTCGAAGGGGGTGTCGACGGTGGCCGGCACCCGGTCCGCGGGCGGCAGTTCGACGCCGCTGTCGGTGCGGGGGTCGTAGGAGGAGTAGCGGACCGCCCAGCCCGCCGCCTCGGCCACGGCGATCACGGGTCCGCGTCCGGCCACCACGACCGCGCCGGGTGCCCAGGGGCGCGGTCCGGCGGTGCGGGCGTGCACCTCGTCCACCAGGTGTGCCAGCGCTCCGGGGTCCAGCCCGGCCCGCTCGGGTGTGTCGCCGCGCAGTCTCGGTGCGCTCAGCTCTGGTCTCCTTCCGTCCCCGCACGGGTGTTCTCCCGCGTGTTCCAGGGACGGCACATTCCCACGAAGCAGGCCCCCGCGACCAGTGCGGCCGCCAGTTGGACGACGGCCATCGGGACGGCGGTGCGCTCCCCGGCGATCCCGACGAGCGGCGAGGCGACCGCGCCGACGAGGAAGGAGGAGGTGCCGAGCAGCGCGGACGCCGATCCGGCGGCGTGCTTGGTGCGCAGCAGGGCGAGGGTCTGCGCGTTGGGCATGGTCAGGCCCATCGCGGACATCAGCACGAACAGCGCGGCGGCGATGGGCGCGAGCCCCACCTCGCCGAACACGCCGGTGGACATCAGCAGCAGCGCGGTCGCGGCGAGCGTGATCACCGCGAGCCCGGCGGCCAGCACCTTGTCCAGGCTGACCCGGCCGACCAGCACCTTGCCGTTGATCTGCCCGGCGACCACCAGACCGACCGAGTTGAGGCCGAACAGCAGGCTGAAGGTCTGCGGGGAGGCGCCGTAGATTTCCTGGATCACGAACGGGGACGCCGATATGTAGGCGAACAGCGCGGCGAAGGCGAAGCCGCCGGCCAGCATGTAGCCGGTGAAGGGCAGGTCGGCGAGGAGCGCGCGCATCGAGCGCAGGGCGTGCCCCACTCCCCCGCCGTGCCGGCCCGCCGGCGGCAGGGTCTCCGGCAGCCGCAGCCAGACCAGCGCGCCGAGCAGCGCCCCGATCACGGTGAGCACCAGGAACACCCCGCGCCAGTCGGTCACCCGCAGGATCTGCCCGCCGATCAGCGGGGCGACGACCGGCGCGACCCCGGAGATCAGCATCAGGGTGGAGAAGAAGCGGGCCATGGCGACACCGTCGTACAGGTCGCGTACGACGGCCCGCGCGATGACGATGCCGGCCGCGCCCGCGAGGCCCTGGACCAGCCGGAAGGCGACCAGCGTCTCGACGTTCGGGGCGAGGGCGCACAGGGCGGTCGCGACGAGGTTCACGGCGAGCCCGGTCAGCAGCGGGCGGCGCCGGCCCCAGCGGTCGCTCATCGGGCCGACGACCAGTTGCCCGAGGGCCATGCCCAGCAGGCAGGCGGTGAGGGTGAGCTGCACGGTGGCGGCGGGCGCGTGCAGGGAGCGGGTGACCTCCGGCAGCGAGGGGAGGTACATGTCCATGGCGAGCGGAGGCGTCGCGGTGAGGCCGCCGAGGACGAAGGTGACGAGGAGGCCGGTGCGGCGGGCGGCGGGGGACGCGGTGGCGGTCTCCGGATCTTCCGTCCGCGGTGTCGGTCCCGCCGCGTGCTCGGGCATGAGTCCCCTCCCTGGGTCGAGGTGTCCCGGCCGGGACACCTTGCTTGAAACTTCCACTGAAGCGCGCCTCCCATGTTCCCAGCTCGGACAAACTGCCGAGGAACATACGGACGACGAAGTGGACGCCTACGCTCCGTGGCATGACTGACACCCATTCGAAGATCGCGGTGGTGACCGGCGCCGGTTCCGGGATCGGCCGGGCCGTCGCCGTGGAGCTGCTGCGCACCGGCTGGTCGGTGGCGCTGGCCGGGCGGCACGTCGAGACGCTTGAGGAGACGGCGGCGCTCGCGCCCGCGGCGCCCTCGATCGCCGTACGCACCGACGTGTCCCAACCCGAGGACGTGGCGGCGCTGTTCGAGGCGGCCGTGGACCGGTTCGGCCGGCTGGATCTGCTGTTCAACAACGCGGGCACGTTCGGGCCCGGCGGGGTCCCGGTCGAGGAACTCCCCTACGACGCCTGGCGGCACGTGGTGGACACCAACCTGAACGGGGCGTTCCTGTGCGCGCAGGCGGCGTACCGGACGATGAAGGAGCAGAACCCGCGGGGCGGCCGGATCATCAACAACGGCTCGATCTCCGCGCACGCGCCCCGCCCGCACTCGGTCGCCTACACCGCGACCAAGCACGCGCTGACCGGCCTCACCAAGTCCCTCTCCCTGGACGGGCGTCCGTACCGGATCGCGGTCGGGCAGATCGACATCGGCAACGCGGCGACCGAGATGACGCGGCGGATGAGCACCGGCGTGCTCCAGGCGAACGGCGAGACGGCGCCGGAGCCGATGATGGACGTGGCCGAAGTGGCGCGCACCGTACGGCACATGGCGGAGCTGCCGCTGGAGGCGAATGTGCAGTTCGCGACGGTGCTGGCGACGGCGATGCCGTACATCGGCCGCGGCTGACCCCCGACTCCCGCCCCCGGCGCGCACATGCGTGCCACCGGAGTTCCACCGGCCGTTTCACAGGAGGCAGGAGGCGGGACGGCCGCCGGCAGGCGACCGCCGGCAGGCGACGCCGGACGCCGGTAGGCGACCGCTGGCAGGCGACGCCGGCAGGCGACCGCCGGGCGGCGTCAGCGCCGGTGCCGGCCGCCCGGCTGGTCGGTGGGGGCCGGCGGCTCCTGGAGGTCCGGCTCCGCCGCGCGGGGCGCGGGGGGCCTGCCGGTGCCGGCCGCGTTCCGGGCCGCGAGGGACTGGCGGCGGCGCCGCAGCAGGAAGCCGCCGGCCGCCGCGAGCAGGACCGCGGTGCCCGCCGCGCCCTCCACGAGGCGTCCGGCGGAGGGGCCCTTGGCCGGTGTGTCCGTCCCGCCGGCCGCCTGGCCGCCCGCGTGTCCGGGCGCCGGGGACGCGGTCGCGCCGCCCTCGCTGAGCGGCTCGACCAGCGTGCCCACCGGCCGGGCCGTACGGCCGTGCGTGAAGCCCCAGTCGAGGAGGGCGGCGGTCTGCTCGTAGACGGCGTTGCTGCCGGTGGCCGGGTGCATGACCGTGACCAGCAGGGTGCGGCCGTCGCGGGTGGCGGCGCCGGTGAAGGTGTTGCCGGCGTGGCTGGTGTAACCGTTCTTCACGCCGATCAGGCCGTCGTACGTCTTCAGACCCCACGCCCCGGTCAGCAGGCGGTCGGTGTTCTGGATCTGGAAGGTCTTCTTGCCGCCGGCCGGGAAGTTCGCGGTGCGGGTGCCGCAGTAGCCCCGGAAGTCGGGGTCCTTCAGCCCGTGCCGGGCGAAGAGGGTCAGGTCGTACGCCGAGGAGAGCTGGCCGGGGTGGTCGAAGCCGTCGGGGCTGACCACATGGGTGTCGAGGGCCTGGAGGTCCCGCGCCCTGGCCTGCATCTCGGCGACGGTCTTGGCGATGCCGCCGTTCATGTGCGCGAGGACGTGCACGGCGTCGTTGCCGGAGCGCAGGAACACGCCCTGCCACAGCTGCTCGACGGTGTAGGTGATGCCCGCCTTGATCCCGACGAGGCTGGAGCCGGCCGGGACGTCGGAGATGTCGGAGTCCTTGACCGTGTACTTCTCGGTGCGGTCGAACTTCTTCAGCACGGTGTCCGCGAACAGCATCTTCAGCGTGGACGCGGGCGCGAGGCGCTGATGGGCGTTGAAGGAGGCGAGCACCTCACCGGTCGTACCGTCGGCGACCAGCCAGGCGCGGGCCGTGAGCAGCTTCGTGGGCACCCCGGTGGCGCCCTCCACCTGGAGCCCGGCGCGGGCCAGCCGTTCGCCGCCGATGGCGGTGACGCCGGACGCGGCGTGGGCCGGGGCGGCCGCGGACAGGGGAAGGGCGGCGGCGGGCAGGGGAAGGGCGGCGGCCGTCAGCCCGAGGACGGCACGCCGGCTGAGCCGGGAGGATTCGCGCACTCCGGGACGGTACACCGCGCCGAGCAGCGGATTCGGCAGCGAAGGGGGATGACGGCTAGGGAATTTGCCACGTTATGAAAATCTGACCGGTTAACGTGACGTAGCCAACGTGAGCAGCTTCACGCCTGGCCGGTTTCGAACCGCGAGATCCGGCCGTCCTCGTCGACGGTGAAGCTCCACCGGGTCTTCATCTCGCCCCAGGTGTCATTGCGGTAGCGGGCGACCAGGGCGCGGCCACCGCGGGACTCGTTGTCGACGTCGATATGGCCGTGGGACGAGAAGATCTCCCGGTCGATCCAGTCGGCGAGATCGCGGTCGGTGCCGTCGTCGGACATGGTCGCGCCGGGCGCGAGCAGGGCCAGGAAGCCCTCGCGATCATGGGCGTTCACGGCGCTGACGAAGGCCCGGACGACCGGATCGCTGAGTTTGGCTGGCTGAATCGTCATGGCGCCAGGCTCACACCGGACCCCCGGCCGCGCCACCGGAACGCACGCTTGGATGCGTCCGATGGTGTGACCGGTGTGGCGGTGGTAACACAGGAGAGGCCCCGTCGTCCGACCTCTCCTCTGCCCCTCCGTCTCTCCGTCCCCCTGTCTCTCTGTCTCTGTCGCCTTGGCTTGGGAGTCACCATGACCTGTTACGACCGACGTGATCTGGGCCTGCTGCTGCTCCGGCTGGGCACGGGCGGGGTGCTCGCGGCGCACGGCACGCAGAAGCTGTTCGGCTGGTTCGGCGGCCATGGCCTGGAGGGCACCGGCCAGTTCATGGAGTCCGTCGGCTACGCCCCCGGCAAGATGAGCGCCACGGCGGCGGGCCTCGCGGAGACCGGCGGCGGCACGCTCCTCGCGCTGGGCCTGGCCACCCCGGCGGCGGGCGCGGCGGCGGCGGGCGCGATGGCGGGGGCGACGGCGGTGCACGCGCCCAACGGCTTCTTCGCCCAGGAGGGCGGCTACGAGTACGCGGCGACCCTGGGCCTGGCCGCGATCGGCCTCGCGATCACCGGTCCGGGCCGGCTCTCCCTGGACCACGCGCTCGGCAACGTCCTCAACCGCGGCTGGATGGTCCCCGCCGCCCTCGCGGCGACGGCGGCGGGCACGGCGGCGGTGGTGGGGGCACGGACGAGGCGGGTACGGGCGAAGCGGGAGGGCCGGCAGGAGGCGCTGTTCGAGGAGTTCGAGGAGGAGTGAGCCGGGCGCTGTTCGAGGAGTGCGAGGAGGAGTGAGCCGGGCGCCCGTACGACGTGCCGGGCACCCGCCCGTGGCAGGCTGCTCCGCATGACCGACCAGCACCCCGCTCCCCTTGCCCTCTGGCCCGCCATCGACGAACTCTTCTCCCGCCTGGAGGCCACGCAGACGCCCCAACCGGGCCGGGAGGGCCTGCTGTTGCGCATCCTGAAGCTGTCGGAGGAGGCCGGGCGTTTGAGGAGTCCATGGTGACCACGGGCACATGATGGCCAGGGAGCCGCAATCCCTCGCGGTCGGCCAGCGCTAGCGGACGGGGCCCTGCTCGTCGATGAAGAAGTCAGGTCTTCCACAGAACAGATCAGTGGTCACCGGTCCGTAGGCGATGTTGAAGGTGTCCAGCCAGTAGGACCAGTCCCGGATTCCCAGTGCGCTGCTGAAGCGATAGTTCAGCTGCCAACGGACCCACTGCCCGGGGACAAGGCGCACGGCCGGCAGGCGTCGTCGCCGCGGCGGCAGGGCAAATAGAGGCTGCACTCGCGGGAAGACCCGCAGGCATCCTTCGGCTTCACGGAGTTGGACATCGACCCTGCCCAGGTCCTCAAGAGTGTCACGAGGCTGGAAACCGCCCTCCTCACGCATGCGCACCACGTGCGCCAGCGACCTCGATGCATGGGGAAGAGGGAACCCGATCGGGGCGGCATTCCTGCGCGCGGCACTCTCACCTCCCCGAGACTCCTTGGTCCACGATGTCCGGACCCACTGCACGGTGATCTCCACGTCGCCTCACTCCCCGTTCAGCTCGTCCAGGATCTCGCCGTAGTAGCGGCGCCGCTGGCTCAGTTTCTGGGCGACGTCCTCGTTCGTGACCTGGGAGATCTTCCCGAGGTGCTCCAAGAGGTTGTCCCGTTGGGGATGGTCGGAGTCTCTGACGTACTCCGCGGTAGCGGACACCCCGGCGGCGAGCAGCAGGTGGTGTGGAAGGCCGCACCAGGTGTCGAAGCTCCGGCAGACGGCTTCCCACAGGAGCCAGACGTCCTCGACGCGCCGTTCTTCGGCGACCCGCAGGGCGGCAAGTTCGATGCTGTGGCTGAATCCCCAGGAGTGCCCATGCCACCGTGTCTCCTGAAGCAGCAGGAACCGGGCGAAGTCCCCGTCTTCCTGACAAGGGTCCCGGACCAAGGCTTCGAGGACCTGCTGCCTGTCCTCCCAGCAGGAATCTATGGGCAGCCCGTCCTCGGTGTGCTGCCCGTCGAACTCCAGAAGCTCCCATCGCTCGGGGTCCCCGCGCCACCAAACCAGGTCGGGTATAGCGGGACGGCTCATTGGCGTGTCTTCCGTGCGAGGGAGGGGACGTCGTTGCATGTGCGCGATCAGCATCGGCAGAGGCGACCCCAGCTGCGCATGGCTGCTGCTGGTCCTGGCCGTCTGCGAGCCACCTGAGGGGCGATCACGCTGAGTCGCGGTTCTGGCCGCGCATCATGTTCCGCGGGGCAGTCCGGGCGGCGGCCAGGTCCTCCTGCGCCTCGGCCAACCCATCCTGCAGGTTGTCGCGGTCCGCTTCGGCTCGGGCCAACTCCGTGGCGAGCCGTTGCTTGGCGGTGGTCAGCTCCTGAACACGGGCGAGCAAGTCCTTGGTCGAGACGGCGTCGATCCGCTCGCCGGGCTGCACTGTACTGCGGCCCTGAGCCGGTCGCGTCCCTCGGTGAGCGCCCGGACCTGGGCACGCGCGAACTCACGGTCGGTTTCAGGCTCGCGGTGCTGGCTACCACCTCTTCCTTGCACTGCCGAGTTACGCCGACCGCCGGGCCCGCACGAGCGGCTTCGATGTGCTCGCGGGCCCCCTCGGCGTAGACAAGCCAGTTTGAGACGCCAGCCCGCTTGGCGACTGCGAGGAACGTGATCGGGTCGCGTACCTTGGCCCTCTTCTCCCGCTGGCCTTCTGCCGGGATTCGAGGAGCACCTGAGCTGGCGTACGCGGCTCCTTCGTCATGCGACTACCTCCGGAGGACCGAATGCGGGCATGCCCAGGCTCACAGCACCCTTCGAGACTCCAGCAGAGAGCTCTCGCGGAACCTTGCTGGCCTCCTCGACCTCGTGTCGCATCTCATCGGGCATCGAAGCCAGCTTCTCCTTCTGATTCTCACGGGCGGCCTGGAACGCAGTGATCTGGTCATCCAGGTTCCGGATGACGAACTCGGCTGCTCCCGCCGCGGCAGCGACCTCACGGTCCGCCTTCAAGGCGCGTACGTGTTCCTCAATCGCGGGCAGGTAGGACGGATCAGGGCAGTAGGAGCCGCAGCCAGCGCATTGGAACCGGATGGGGCAGGCCTTCCCACCAGCCTTCACGTTGGTAGGTTCGATGCAGTTCCCGAATGCCACTGCCACCGACAACCGCGGTGGTGTCGGCAGATTTGTGATCCATCAGATCCTGCAGGACGTGCGGCCAGGCCGGATCTACGGCCTGCTCGGCCCCAACGGCGCGGGCAAGTCGGCCACCCTGAAGATGATCCTGGGCCTGCTGCCTCCCGACCGGGGAGAGGTACGGCTGTCCGGCTGGCCGTGGGAGAGGCGAGCCCTGTCCCGCATCGGAGCGAGCATCAACGGCCCCAGTTTCTACGGCCATCTGTCCGCCCGGCAGAACCTGATGGTGCACGCCCATCTGCTCGGGCTGTCCGAGGCGGAGGTCGACCGTACGCTGGACACGGTCGAACCGAGCAGCACCGACCGGAAGAAGGCGAAGACCCTCTCCACCGGCATGAAGGGACGCCTGGCCCTGGCCATCGCCATGCTGGGCAACCCGGACCTGCTCATCCTGGACGGACCGCAGAACGGCCTCGACCCGGAGGGCATCGCCGCGCTGCGCGCCATGATGCGCCGCTTCACCGGCACCGGCCGCACCATCGTGCTCTCCAGCCATCTGCTGGGCGAGGTCGCCTCGGTCGCCGACGACATCGGACTGATCGCGCAGGGCCGCTTGCGCTACCAGGGAAGCCTGGCCGATCTGGCGCCGGACGGGGACCTCGAAAGCGCGTACTTCACGCTGACCGGCACCACCGGCGAAGCCCGGACGGCGGCACGATGACGGCCGCCGCGCCCATGACGCCGCTCGTCGCCCTGCCCGCGACCCTGCGTGCCGAGTGTGCCGTCTGACGACGCAGCACCGTGTCGTATCTGCCCCTGAGCGGGACCTGTGGGCGATGTTCGCCGGTCCCATGCTCACCGTGCTGCTGGCGGTCACCGCCGCCCACATCGACCGCGGCGCCCGAGGCGGCGGCACCTGGTACCGGCCTGTGCCGCCGGAGTACCGGCACCTGAGCCGGCTCGCCGTCCTGGCCGCGCATTCCCTCCTGCTCAATGTGCTCGGCGCCGGGACACCCCTGCCGGCGCTCGGGCTGCTGTCCGGCGCCCAGCGTGTTCCCGCCGACCGCGCGGTCGCGGCCGTCGTGGTCCCCTGGATCTCCCAACTCGCCTGCTGGCACTGACCCTGTGGCTGGCCCGGCAACTGCCCGCCGTGGCGGCCCTCGCCGCGGGGTTCGTATGGGCGGTGCTGGGAGTGGTGAACGCCGAGTCGGCCGACTGGGCGGTCCTGCCGTTCACCTGGCTGGACCGCGGGGCCCTGCCGGTCCTCGGCACGCACGCCAACGGTGTCGCCCTGGAAAGCCATTCCGCGCTGTCCGGCGCCTCACCCTGGCCGCCCGCACTCCTGGGCGCGCTGCTCGCCGTCCCGTTCCTGCTGGTGCCACGGCTGCGTCTGTCCCGTACCCGGACTGCCCGGCACCGCACTTCACCCGACCGGCAGGTCTTCGCCCCAGGAGCCACGGCGATCCTGGGCACAGTGACGGAACCGGCCCCGCGCCCCGAACCCGGCAGGCCCCGGTTGGCCGCGCCTGTACTCGGCATGGTCCGCGGCACCGCACTGGCCTGGCTGTGCCCCGGCGTTGTCGCGCTGATCGCGCTGTGGCTGTCCTGGCACGACCCGAACGCCAGCGTCCAGCTGTTCACCCTGCTGGTCCTGCCCATCGGTTCCCTGGTTCTGGGCCTGGTGGTCTGGAACGCCGCCGGTCAGGGCTGGCGGGCGGTCGCCTGCCGCGCGACCGGCACCTCGGGGCCCGCTGTCGTGCTCACGCTCGTCACGGTCGCCATCGCGCTCGCCGTCTCGCTGATCACGACGCTTCTCTATCTCACGGCCGGCATCCCGGCCGGGCATGCCTGGCCGCTCGCCCTCACCAGCGCGGCGGTCGGCGCCATGCTCACCGCGCTCACCCTCTGGCTGGCGATCCGTACATCGCAGGCCGTCGTGGCGGTCCACTCGCGCACACGCACGGCGCGAGCCGGCGTACTGCTCGCCACGGCCGCCGGCCTGGTGCTGCCACTGGCCCTCACCGGCTGCTCTTCGCAGGAGGGCGACGCCGTCACGAAATGGCCGGCCGCGACGCACAACCCGCAGCACATCACCGCCGCCAACTCGGCTCCGCCTGGCCGGTGAAACCCCAGGAAGGCGACGTCCGCTGCGACACAACCCCGTACAACGGCTTCGCCCTCAACAACGTCGCCCACGACGACAAGGGCTACCCCAGTGCCGACGCCATCCGGAAACCCTCTCGAAGACGATGTGGCGACTGCGGTCGTGCGGGATGCAGATCTGCAGCGTCTACCGCGCCAAGTACCTGACGCAGACATCGGGACCTCCGAAGAACCCCTGATGAATTCCGCAGTGAGACTCCGTGGCGCACACCGCTTGGCAGCGCACTGGCGACAGCGGAGCCACGACTCCCGCCACACATTTGCCGATCTTTACCAACTTTGCTTAATCTTGGCTAACGGGGCGCGCATCTGCGCCCACATCTCCAACTACCGGATGTATAGGGACAGATGTCTGTCAACGTAAGCGATCGCACATCCTTCACGCGCGGCACCGCGATGCTCGTCTCCGCCCTTACCGCAGGGGCGATCCTGGCCATGGCCACAGGCGCGCACGCAGCCGAGGCCGCACACCGCACCACTGCCCCGGTATCCGTATCCGACGAGATGTCCGATGACGCCCAGTGGGAAGCCCTGCTCAACACCATGATGTCCATCCCCGAGGACGTCCTGGAGCAGGGGGACGCGGCGACCATCGCCTACCTGAAGCAGCGGGAGCAGGGCGGAGAACCGCCGCAGGGGCAGGTGCAACCTCGTTTCGGATGGCCGAGTTTCGGCTGCATGGGGGCGGTCGCGGTGGCCGTCGGGAGCAGTCTGCTTCCGGCGGCGAAGATGGTGAAGATCGTGAAGATAGCGAAGCGCGTCGGGGTCAAGCGGGTCGTGAGCGCGATCAAGGCGATCCGGAAGGGCAAGGGGCACACGCTCGCCAACGACCTTCAGTGGGCCGGTGCCCAGCTCCTGGGACTCGAGGGCGTCAAGGCAGCCTGCTCCTAACGGCGATCGGAGGAAGACATGCTGGCGGCAAACATCGTCTTCGCCTGCGAAACCCTGCTCGTGGCGGCAGGCATCATCTGGATGTTCGCGGTTGCCCGGACCGGGGCCCGGGTCGCCGGGGCCAACCGGCCTCGCCTTGGACTGATACAGCCGACCGGCGAGCTGATCACGGCTGCGGCACTCAGCCTGGGCGCCGGGTGGGCCATCGCCCGCCACTCCGTACCCAACTTGCTGGTGCTGGCGGTCCTCGGAATCGCTCTCCCCGCCATGGCGGGCATGGCCCTCGCACTGATGATCCGTCAGGAAGAGTCGCCTTTGCGCAGCGTACGGGGGTGGCTGGTCCTGCTCGTTCCCGTCATCGGAGGCGGCACCGCGGGCATGGCACCCCAGCTGTTCTGATCAGACCGGCGGTGTCCGGCGGATACAGCCCGCCGGACACCCCGCCCACCCGGCACCACCGGCCGGCGCCGGCAGCGGGAAGGCGCGCTGCCCGCTGCTGGTGAGGCAGATCCGCGGCACCTCGGACGGCCGTTGCACGGCACGGCTGGACTCGAACGGCACGGTGAAGGCAAGCAGCGCGGTGACCGCGCCGACCATGGCGAAGACCGCCGAGCCGGCCTCCCGGAGGCGCGTACCGTCCGATCAGACCGCCGATGAACTGGGCGCCGCCCATCGCCGTGATGAACGCGAGCGACAGCGCCGGCAGACGCTTGGCCATCTCGTCGCCGCTCCACCGGTCCCGCACCCGCATGCGCGCGATGCCCGCGGCGGCACCGACACCGATGCCCTGCGACGCGCGCAGCGCCAGCGAGGCCGGCAGCGGTCCCGGCAGCCGTACCGGTCCGGCGCCACGTCCCACAGCACCGCCGGAGCCGCGGCGTCGATCATGAACGCCGAACCCAGGCAGCAGCCCACGAACGGTCCGCGCAGAAACACCGGTGTGTTCCGCCTTGCGGCCCGCCCCCCATCGACGGACTGGCCTCCCGCCTGGAGGCCCCGCAGACGGCTCAAGCCATCACGGCCCTGGTGGCCCCACGGACACTGACCCCGGACGCGGGCGAGGTGTTCGAACGGCATCTGAGGGGGTGCTGGAGCGGCCGTTGAAGCCGTCGGTGTAGCTCGCGGAGGGGTCAGTCGTCCTCGAAACGCCAGAGCACCAGGACGTTCTCGTCCGACACCCCGATGAGGCAGATGTCGATGGTGAGTCCCGCGAGGACGTCGGCGTGGAACGACGAGGCCAGGAAATCGGCCTCCGCGCCGTCCTCCCCGTGCCCGTGATTGGTGAAGAAACGCGCGCCGCCCCCGACGGTGGCGAGGACTTCGCGCAGACAGCTGTCGCGTTCCGCGTTCGGCACGCGAAGGGACGGATGAGGGCCGTACAGAAGAGATCCGACCGAGATCAGCCCGGCCAGCTCCAGGGCCTGGGCAGCGGAGATCTCCAGGAGGCTGTCCCGCAATTCCCCGGAATCGACTTGCCGGAGTACGGGATGTCCACGGATCGTGTTCATCACCGTGTCGCGCCAGTCCGGTTCCCCTCGGGCGGCGAGCGCGGCGAAGGACTGACGCCCGTCGAAGCGCCCTCGCCCACGGGCGAGCAGTTCTGCCCTGCTTTCCGTCATAGGTCCTCCGCGGGTGTGTCTCCTCGATGAACAGGCGGGCTCCGTCCTCCACGGTGGAGTCCTGGCAATTGCGTGCGAGCCCCTGTAGATGCAGGAGGCCGCTCGGCTCAGCCTTCGTCGGTCGGTGCGGCGAGTTGGCCGGCGACGGCTGCCAGCCAGCCGCTGGGTGAGTAGGGCGTGGGAGGGTCGACCTCCATGCCGAGTTCCGAGACGGCGAGGGCGTAGTCGGACTCGTCCAGGTCGAGCGCGAGCAGTTCCTGGAGCTCTCCGACGAGGCGGACCACAAGGTGACGGTCGGTGGAGTTCCGGTAGTCCTGGACGGCAGCGTGATGGTCGTCGAACTCGTCCGGCATGTCCTGGGAGAACCATCCCCCGAGGAACTGACCCAGCTCCGGGAAGTGGGCGTGCCACTCCCAGTGGGTGGCGGGGGCCGCGGGCGGCGGCACCTCTCCCGTCTCGATGCTGTGCTTGATGTGGTCGGCGAGGCAGCGCAGCCAGGGCTGGATCTCGGCCTGGGGCAGGCCGACGTCGGGGATCGCGTAGAACTCGCCGAGCCGCAGCCGGAGCCGCCCCGGCGGGTTGTCGGCGTACTCCCGCAACTGCCGTTCGGCGGCGGCGAGGGCCCACGGCCGGCTGTGCCAGGTGTGCCGGAGGTAGGCGGTCAGGGCCGGGCCGGGCTGTTCCGGGGTGTCGTCGGCCGGCTGCCCGAGGTAGGCGCGCATGACCTGGTCGAGTTCGCCGTAGCGGCGGTCGTGTTCGAGGGGGCTCAGGGGCACGGTGGTCAGCCTCTACGGGTCTACGGGTCTACAGATAGATCGGCAACGAGGAGTGCACGGTGAAGCCGTGCGGGCGGGCGGGGTCCCTCCTGAGGACCACCCGAGCGGCCCGCACCTCGACGGGCTCCCGGCCCGCCAGCATCATCGCCTGCAACAGCACCCGCCCGACCGGCTCCTCCCGCGCGGGCCAGGCCGCCTCGATGCTCAGCCGCGCCCGCGTGGACTGCGCGAGCCAGCGGTGGATGAGCTGCTCGTTGGCGGTGACGACCTGCTGGGTGGCCCATTGGGCGGTCTCGCGGTCGGGGTAGGTGGCGGATCGGGTGCGCATGATGGATTTCAGTCCTCGGAGAAGGCCCAGAAGACTCCGACCTCAGAGTCGGAAACAACGACGAGGCCGCAGTCTGTGGTGAACTCGGACAGGCAGTTCCACTCGGTATCAGGGTTCATGAGGTTGACGTTCGGATCATCCCGAGCCTCGGCCGCATTCGTATAGCATCTGGCATCCTCACCGAAGCGGGAAAGAATTTTCTTGGCGCAGGCGACAAGCCGCTTCTCACGGTTTGCGAAATCCGGAATATTGGCCGACTGGTAGAACTCCCCTTGCAGGGCGACCAGCAACTGTGCGGCGGATTCCCTCACCACCGGGTACAGGAGCCTGTCGAATTCTTCGAGGCGGAGATCGGCGAACGGCTTCTCGTCGGTCGCCGCGGAGGCACTGCTCGGTGGGGGGACGACCAGGGCGCTCCAGCCGCGCGGGTCCCTGGCCTTGAGCATCATGACCGCCTGCACATCGCGGCGCCAGTCGTCCCGGGTCCGCGGACCCACCGCCGCGAAGGCGAAAGCCCCCCCGAACAATTCCAGCAGGCCGGCCTGCCAGGAAGCGGAATCGAGCACCCTGTCTCCTTTCGTGGCTACGGCTGAACCGTGTCGCTGGGCATCGAGGTGAGCACGACATACGGAGGATGGCCACCTGGGCGTGGCTTCAGCGTCACGTTGACACTATGCGAGTCATGGGCGGAAGAGTCACCCCGAGTCCACGTCCTGCCCACGACGTCGGAGAAAGTGAGGCCCAGGGTCCTCTTGGACCGCGCCGGATCCGGATTGCCCGCCAGCCACCGGGAAATCTTCTGTTGATTGCCCGGATCGTCGAGAACCCCCTGTGTGTAACGCTGCGCCGAACCCAGGTCGGTGAATGTCGAGGCGGCGATCGGCGCGACCGTGCCATCCGGGCGGACCCTCGCCTGATCGCGGAGCCGCTGCTCCAACTGGGCGTCTGTCTTGCCCACATGTTTGTCGATGACGTGCGAGCCCGAAACACCTTCCTGATTCGCGAGATCGACGGGGAAACGGTGGTGGGACTCGTCGTCTCCGGGAACCGTGTAGAGCGGATCCCCCTTGAAGTCCGTCAGGGCTCGCGCGCCGAATGCCTCGGCCCTCGCCGTTTCGGCGTTGAAGCTCGGAGCACTGGTATAGGCCTCGTCCAGCGCCGCCATCAGGTCCTCGATGCGCCGGACCTGGCGGTTGACCCGGTTGTCGTAGGCGGTGACGGCGTCGTTCATGGCGCCCTCGTCGATGTCCAGGACGATACCGACCGAGAGGTCCGTCACCACGCCCTTGCCCATGTGCCACAGCCCCTTGAGCACGCTCGTGGGGTGGCTGATCTCCATCTTCTCCGGGTCCAGCTGCCGGATGCTGTCCTTCACGGCCTGGGTGTAGATCCGGTGCAGGTCGCCGCGCACGTCCTCCGCCGCCAGGGCCACGTTGTAGACCGCGTCGACCATGGTGTCGCAGGTGTCGAACAGGACGGCGAAGACGGGGTGGCTGGTCCCCGGCTTGCGCGCGCCGTCGTTCGCCCAGTCGTAGCCGTCGCGGGTCTGGCCCCAGGCGGACGTTCCCCACAGCGTGCTGCAGAACGCCCGCATCGCGTCGTACCACTCCTGGTTGGCCTGGTCGGTGATGCCGCTGATGTAGCCGGTCAGCATCCCCTCCACCATGCCGAGCGTGCCCTGCGGCATGCGCCACGCCTCGGAAATCGAGTACAGCCGCAGGTGGTTGGGGAGCGGGAGGATCTTCGCCGCCTTGCCCCACCGGCACTCGTGCTCCAGCAGGGGCCGCATGACGGTGAGGACTATGCCCTCGAATCCCTCCAGGATCTCTTGCGCGAAGCTCTGTCCGGCATCGACGTCACCCCACTTGAAATCGGTGACCGGGCCGTACGTGGGCGGCGTGTCGATCACCTGCGGGGCGGGGCGCTGCGCCGGAGGACCGCTCGGCGAGGGGTGCGTGGCGTGGTCGGCCGCCGCGTAGTTGTTGGCGGTGCTGTTGAAGCCGACCGCCGCACCGCCCACGCTCACCACGGACTTGGCCCAGACGTCGAGGAACCGGTTGGCGATCTTCACGTAGGACGTGGTGAAGCCCTTCATCGCCGATCCGTTGCCGCCGCCGTCCGGATACCGCGCCAGCTCGGTGAGGAACGCCTTGACGCCCTGGTCGAGAGGGTCCTGCTGGCCCGCCACGTTGGCGGACACCTGGTGGAGGACGGAGGGCGTCACATCGATGGTCCCCTGACCGGGCTGCGCCGGGGTGGCCATCAGGCGGCTCCCCAGCCGCGCAGCACCGCCCGGTGCGCGGCCGCGTAGTTGGCGTGCCCGGTGGTGACGTATGCGTGCAGCCACTTCTGGGCCGCCTGCACGTCCTGTGCGGAGCGGTCCCATTCGTCCAGCTTCTCGACGAAGATCTCGCGGGCCTCGCCCTTCCAGGACAGCACGACCGGTTCGACGCGGTCGTACAGATCACCCAGTTCGCCGTTGAGCTTCTTGAGGATGTCCTCCAGGTCCAGGGCGAGTTCATGGAGCGTGGCGAACGAGACGGTGATGTGGTCGCCCTCGGCACCGGTCGACATGGTTCCCCCCTGTTGTTCGGTTTCACCGCGGTGGTGAGACGGCACGTGGTGCCGTGCGTGTCAGAAGCCGTCCAGGCTGCTGTGCGGGCGCGTCGACGCGCCGTCCGCCGCGGTGTTCGGCGTGGACAGCTTGTCGACCTCGCTGTCGACGTCCACATGGATGCGCCGCATCTGCTCCAGCACGTGCAAGTCGTCGCTGCTGAAGCCGTCACGGCTCAGCCGCACCGCCTGCTCCAGGCCCTTCATCACTTCCCGGATGCGCACGGCGTCCTCGGCCGCCGCGCGGTGGAACTTCCGGTACGCCGTCGCCGCGGGCCCGCGCCAGCCGGCCTCGACGCGGTCGACCAACTCGTCCATGCGGCGGACCTGTTGATCGAGGTGGCTCTGCATGTGGTCGAGGTCGTTCGCCAGCTTGGTGAGATCCTCGGACGACACGTGCAGGTCGGCGCCTTGTTGATGGCCCGGCCCCGTCCCCCGTGTGCCCATGTCGTGTCTCCCCCCGATTACCAGCGGTACCAGTGGCCCGCCGACAGCGTTCATTCTACGGCGGTCCCGTCGGAAGGCCTTCTGCCGGCCGGGGAGTTGGTCCGTCAGAGCGCGTACTCCGCCCACACCGTCTTGCCGGGGCCCTCGGTACGCGGGTGCCAGCCCCAGCGGGCCGCCAGGTGGGACACGAGGAGCAGCCCAGTGACTTCGACGCGGACAGTCCCGGAACGGGGCGCCAGTTGAAGCTCGAAGTGGAAGTCCCGGCCGGGTACGCGACCATGCTGTACGGCGTTCGCGGTCAGCTCGGCGACGAGCAGCACGATGTCGTCGTGCGACCCGGTGCCGTACGGGATGCCCCAGGCGTCCAGCCGTACGGCGGCCAGCCTGCGAGCGAGGCGGGCTCCGCGCGGGGTGGAGGTGAAGCGCATCTGGAAAGTCGCGAGTTGTGCAGTGCCAGGGGTGCTGGCGGGTTTCGCCGTCACGCTGAGCCCTCGATCGTCACATCCAGTCTCACCTGGTTCAAAAGCAGCTACAGCGGAACCGAGGGCGGTCAGTGTGTGGAGGTCGCGGCCGGTATGGCCGCCGTCCACGTCCGGGACTCCAAGGCCGTCACCGGACCCCTGCTCACCGTGTCGCGCCAGGCGTGGGCCGGGTTCGTCGGGATGGCCTCGTCGGAGGCGTAGGCGGCAGACGAGTCGGGCTGTACGCCGGGTTCTGTTCTCCGGGGTCCTCGCGGGCCCCGGAGCGACGGCCATCCATCTAGGGCCGGCGTTGCCGCCGGCCTCGTGCGGTCTACCCGCGGACTCGGGCGGGCAGCCCTCGAACGTCCGCGCAGAGCGCTTGTGACGGCGCTCCTTTTGACCTTGCTCCGGGTGGGGTTTACCTAGCTGCCCAGGTCGCCCTGGGCACTGGTGGTCTCTTACACCACCGTTTCACCCTTACCCAGTGCCTGAGCACTGGGCGGTTTGCTTTCTGTGGCACTGTCCCGCGGGTCACCCCGGATGGCCGTTAGCCATCACCCTGCCCTGTGGAGCCCGGACGTTCCTCGGGAAGCCCCCTAGAGGGGGACTCCACGCGGCCGTCCGCCCGGCTCGTCTGCCGTGCCGACCATGGTACCGGTCGTACGCGCCGCCGCGGACCGGCCGCCGTCGCCAGCACCGAGCCCGCCAGGATGAACGCGAAGGCCAGGAGCACGGTCAGGGTCAGGGGCTCGTGCAGGACGGCGGCGCCCGCGGCCACCGCCACCGCCGGGTTCACGTAGGTGATGACGGTGGCGCGGGCGGGCCCCGCCTCCTTGATCAGCTCCAGGAAGGCCACGAAGGCGAGGGCGGTGCAGAGCACGCCCAGCGCGGCGAGCGCGGCCAGGGCCCGCGGGGAGGGCAGGGCGGTCGGGTGGGTGAGGGCGGCGGCGGGGGCGTAGACGAGGGCGGCCAGGGTGAGGCAGGGGGCGGTCAGGTGCAGGGAGGGGACGTCCCCTAGGTGGCGGGCGGCTATCAGGGGTGCCATGGCGTAGCCGACGACGGTGAGCAGGACCTCGGCGAGGGAGCGGGCGTCGCCGCCGGTGAGGTGGGGCAGGGCCAGGACCGCCACCCCGGCGAGCCCCAGGGTGAGGCCGGCCAGTCGCCGGGCGCCGAGCTGTTCAGCGGTGCCGAGGAGGCGGGCCGCGAGCAGGCCCACGATCGGCACCCCCGCGATGAGCAGGCCAGACGTGGAGCTGGACAGGTGCCGTTCGGCGTCGGTGAGGGTGAACCAGGGGACGACGATCTCCAGGACCGCGAAGGCCAGCATGGGCCGCCAGTGGGTGCGGGCGGTGCGGGGCAGGCCGCCCTGGCGCAGCGCGAACGGCAGCAGCAGGGCCGCGCCCAGCGCGCAGCGGGTGAACACCAGGACGGGTGGGGACACCTCGGCCACCGCGACCTTGATCAGCAGATAGGGGATGCCCCAGACCACTCCCATCAGGGAGAACAGGAACCAGCCGCGTGCAGTCATGCGGCGAGCCTCGGCCACTTCCTCACCGGGTGTCTTGAACGCTGTTGCGGTACGCCGCCGGGGTCACCCCGAGCACCCGGCGGAACCAGCGGGTCAGATGCGCCTGGTCCGCGAAGCCGACGAGCCCCGCCACCTCCGCCGGCCGCAGCCCCGCCGCCAGCAGCGCCCGCGCCCTGCCCACCCGGTACTGGGCGAGCCAGGCGTACGGCGGTATGCCCGTCGCCGTACGGAAGGCCCGCAGCAGCTGGTACCGGGACAGGCCCAGGTCGGCGGCGAGCGAGGCGAGCGACGGCGGGGCGGTCAGCTCGTCGGCGAGCCGGTCGCGGACCGTGCGCGCGATGCCGGCCGCGCCGGGGACGCGGTCGGGCACCGGCCGGGCGGTGGAGTGCCGCCGGGCGAGCGCGGTGAGCAGCCAGGGAAACCGGGACTCGGCCTCCAGCGGGTCCGGGCAGGCGCCGAGTCCGGTGTGCGCGCGGGCCAGGGCCAGGGCCAGCTCGGGGTCGTCCAGCAGGGGTTCGGGGAAGTGCGGGGCGCCCCCGGTGGTGCCCTCCCCCAGCAGGGACGGCTCGGCGTACAGCGCGCGGTAGGCGTAGCCGTCGGTGGCGTTGCCGGGTCCGCCGGTGTGCATCTCACCGGGGTCCAGTACGACGATCGTCCCGGCGCCGGTGCAGATGTGGCCGCCCCGGTAGTCGATCACCTCGTACCCGCCGACGCAGACGCCGATCGTGTACTCGTCGTGGGCGTGCGGGGCGTAGGTGTGCCGCCGGAAGCTCGCGGTGAGCAGGTCGAGCGGCGGCCCCCCGCGGCCGAGTCTGGTCCGCCGCCACAGGGCCCGTTCGGGTCCGGATGCGGTCACTGTCCCGGTCATGGACGCCCCCTCGTCGTACGGCGGTCGCGCCGCCCGCCGTGGGAACGCCCGCCGGGTCCCGCTTCCTTCCCCGCGGGTGGGCGGGTCAGCGGTCGAGTCCCGTCCGCTCCAGCGCGGTGAACGCGGCCTCCAGGCGGGTCCGGTGGTCCTCGGCCACCCGTGCCACCGGATCGCCGGCGAGGAGGCGGCGGGCGGTGGTGAGGAAGACGGTGCGGTACGCGGCGACCGTGAGGGCCGCGAGGAGGTCCGGGTCGGGTGTGCCGGCGTCGGCGAGGGCCGCCGCGAGGGCCGTCTCCACCTCCTCGGCGCCCTCGCGGGCGCGGGCGCGCAGGGCCGTGGAGCCGGTCACGATGCGCCAGAACGGGACGTAGTGCTCCCCGACGGCGCTCAACGGGTGCCGTTCGTCCAGGAGTCGGAGGGCCAGGCGCCGTAGCGCGGTCAACGGGGTCTCGTGCGGGGCGCGTTCGCGTACGGCGGCGGCGAAGAGGCCGGCGGCCTCGGGGATCCGGTCGAGGAACAGGTCCTCTTTGCGCGGGAAGTAGTTGAAGACGGTCATGGCGGAGACTCCCGCCGCGCGGGCCACCTCGGCGACCGTCACCGCGTCGAACCCGCGCTCCCCGAACAGTTCCGTCGCGATGTCGGAGATCCGGCGGCGCGTCGCGCGCTTCTTGCGCTCCCGCAGCGGGAGCGCGCTCTCGGCGTCCGGTCCGGCGTCCGATCCGGTATCCAGCTCATCGTTCATGAAAAAACTATAGCGGATAAAAACTTTTAGTGACTATAGTGCGGCTCATGACGATGACACAGGGCACGGAGTACGACGTGGTGGTGGCCGGAGCCGGCCCCGTGGGGCTCTTTCTCGCCGCCGAGCTGCGGCTCGGCGGGGCCGCACGGGTGCTGGTGGTGGAGCGGCTGACCGAGGTGGACGAGACGATCAAGGCGGGCTGGATCAACAACCCGAGCGTGGTCGCCCTGAACCGGCGGGGGCTGCTGCCCGAGCTGGCGGCGGCGCGGGAGGCGGTGCGGGAAGGGCTCCGGGCGTTCCAGGGCGACAGGGAAGGCAAGGGCGCCGAGGGCGACACGGGCGGTGGCGGTACGGCGAAGCAGCCACCCAGGACCGCCGGGCACTTCGCCGGGATCATGCTGGACCCCGACCTGTTCGACCCCTCCGGCCCGGAGTGGGCGGACGCCGATCCCGCCGTCGGTCCCGGACTCGTAATGCCCCAGGTCGAGTTGGAGCGGGTTCTGGGCCGCTGGGCCGACCGGCTCGGGGTGGAGGTGCGCCGGGGCGTGGAGCTGACCGGCTTCACGGCGGACGCGGACGGGGTCGCCGTACAGCTCGGCGGGCAGACCGTGCGGGCGGGCTGGCTGGTGGGGTGCGACGGTGGCCGGAGCACCGTGCGCAGGCTGGCCGGGTTCGAGTTCCCGGGCACGGACCCGGAGATCACCGGCTACCAGGCGGTGGCCGAACTGACCGGCACCGAGGGGCTGAAGCCGGGCTGGAACACGACGGACGTGGGGACGTATGTGCACGGGCCGTTCCCCGGCCGGGTGCTCAGCGTCGAGTTCGACAGCCCGCCGGCCGACCGGTACGCGCCCGTCACCGCCGAGGAGTTGCAGACGAGCCTGCGCCGCGTGTCGGGCGTGCCGGAGGTGACCGTCACCGGACTGCGCACGGCGACCCGGTTCACGGACAACGCCCGGCAGGCCACCGAGTACCGCAACGGCCGGGTGCTGCTCGCGGGCGACGCGGCGCATGTGCACTCGCCGTTCGGCGGGCAGGGCCTGAACCTCGGTCTCGGGGACGCGCTGAACCTCGGCTGGAAGCTCGCCGCCGTCGTCCGGGGCCGGGCGCCCGAGTCGCTGCTGGACACCTACACCGCAGAACGGCATCCGCTCGGCGCCTGGGTGCTCGACTGGACCCGCGCCCAGATCGCGCTGATGCGCCCGGACCGGCACGCCCGCGCCCTGCGCCGGGTGGTCGTGGACCTGGCGGGGAGCACCGCCGGCACGACGTACCTGGTCAACCAGGTCTCCGGCGTCTGGCAGCGCTACGACCTGCCCGGCAGCCACCCGCTGACCGGGGCGAGCGCCCCCGACCTGGAGCTGTCCGACGGCACCCGCCTGGGCGAGCACCTGCGCACCGGCCGCCCCCTCCTCCTCGACCTCACCGGCTCCCCCGCCGTGCGCGCCCTGGCGGCCCCCTACGGCGACCACCTGACCCTTCTCACCGCCACCTGCCCGTCCAGGCCCACCCTCGCGGCCCTCCTCGTCCGCCCGGACGGCTTCGCGGCCTGGGCGGCGGACACGGAGGGCGAGAAGAAGGACGCCGAACTCGTCGAGGCCCTGGAACGCTGGGTCGGAACGGCCGGGGCGACCGCTTGACCTTGACGCCGCGTCAACGTCTGTACTGGTCCCATGCGGATCGGAGAACTCGCCGCCGCCGTCGCTGTCTCGACGCGCACCGTGCGGCACTACCACCAACAGGGCCTGCTGCCGGAGCCGGAGCGGCGCGCCAACGGCTACCGCGACTACACCCTCCGGCACGCCGTCATCCTCGCCCGGATCCGGCGGCTGACCGAACTGGGCCTGGGACTCGCGGAGATACGGGACGTGCTCGCCGACGACGCCGGGCGGGAGCTGGTCGTGGTGCTCGCCGCGCTGGATGCCGATCTGGCGCGGCAGGAGGCGGAGTTACGGGAGCGCCGGCGGCGGCTGCGCGCCCTGCTGGCCGCCGGGGAGCTGCCCGCCGAGGGGCCGGTCTCGCCCGAACTGGACGGGATATTTCGCGTGTTGGGGCCGGTCGAAGGCTCCCCCATGACCGCCGGGGACCGGGAGTTCCTCGCGCTGATCGACACCGGGGCACCGTCCGGAGAACGCGCACGCCTGCTGTCCGCGCTGCGCGGCGCCCTGGACGACCCGGACGCCGTGACGCGCGTCCGGCAGGCGTACGCCCTGCTCGACGCCCTGGCAGACGCCGGTCCGGACGACCCCCGGATCGCGGAGGCCGCCCGGTCGCTGGCCCGCTGCGTACCCTCCGAACTGGTGCCGCCCGAGGGCACGGTGACCGGTGATCACGCCGTTCTGGGCGCCCTGTACGCCGAGGTCGCCCCGGCTCAGGCGGAGGCCATCCGGCGTGCGTCACAGCTGGTGAGCGCAAGGGAGGACGCATGAGGAGCGTGCAACGGCTGGTGCTGCACGAGGCGCGGGTGTTCGGAAGTCTCGCGCTGTGGATGGGACGGCGTCGCCAAGGGACGGAAGGCGGACGGGAGTTCGGGTACGCGCGGGGGCAGGGGGCGACGCTGCTGGGGCTCGCGTTCGTCTGCGTGGTGGAGACGATCGGGGTGTCCGTGATGCTGCGTGACTGGCCCACCGCGCACGACGCCATGCTGGTGCTGGACGTCTACACCGTGCTGCTCGTCCTCGGCCTGCACGCGGCCGGTGTCGTGCGGCCGCACGTGCTGACCGGGGACACGCTGCGGGTGCGGTACGGGGTGAACGTGGACGTGCGGATACCGCTGGACGCGATCGGCGCCGTACGCCGGGAGACCCGGATGACGCACGAGCGGGCGGAGGGGCAACTCGATCTGCCCGTCGGGTCGCAGACAACGGTGACCATCGAACTCACCGAGCCTGTGAGTCACTTGACGCTGCTGGGGCGGCGGAAGGACGTACGGGTGGTGCGGCTGTACACCGACGAGCCCGCGGCGCTCGTGGGGGCGCTCACGCCGGCGTGAACAGGGGCTTCGCCGTGCCGGGGGGTGCCTTGGCGAGGCGGACCCGTAGGGGGTCGCCCAGGGGGAGGTCGGGGCCCTCGACGCGGCCGCGGACGGCCGGGGCGGACAGCTGGACGGTGCCGACGTCCGGATGGTGGTCGTCCAGGTCCACCACGCAGGCGTCGAAGACCTCCCCCACGCTCGGCTTCGCCCGCACGGTACGGCGCAACCGGGCCACCGCGCCGTCCGGGGCGGGCGGCGGGGCGCGGTACGCCGGCGCGTAGGTGTGGTCCCGCTCGGTGATCTCCTGCTCGGGCACGGTGAGCGAGATGCCGCCGCCTCCTGCCGCTGCCGCGCCCGGCCGGTCTCCCTGAGCAGCGCGACCGGCTCCTCCGCCGTGCCCGAGTCGATGGCCCGCTGGGCGCCCGCGTAGTCGAGCCGGGCACGGCTGCGCACCAGGGCCCGGCGCACCTCGGCCGCGACTGTCCACCCTCGCACCTCGGCCGCGACCGTCCGCCCCTCCGCGTCCAGGTCGATCGTCCACAGTACGGCGGGCGGGGTCCGGCCGGGCGGCAGGCCGGCGGCGGCCTCGCTGAGCGCCTCGGGGTGCAGCGGGACGCGCTCGTCGGGGAAGTACAGGGTGTTCACCCGCCGCCGCGCCTCCGCGTCCAGCGCCCCGCCGGGTACGGCGAAAGGCGGCGATGGCGTACCGCACCCGGTAGCCGGTGCGCCGCCGTCCGTGGCGTCGTACGACGGAGGCGGCGGGGCCTTCGCGGCGCGTTCCGCCGCCTCCCCCACCTCGGGCGGGACCCTCTCCGGGATGCCCAGGCGGGCGCGCAGGGCCGCGAGCGCGACCCTCGGGGGCGCCTCGGGGGCGCCCCTGACCCGGATCCTGCGGCTGAGCACGAGTCGAGCGCAGGGCGCGGGCAGCACCCCGTACGCTGGCGGCTGAGCGCAAGAGAAGGAGTACGTGTTGCTGGTCCTGCTGCCGCCCTCGGAAGGTAAGGCCGACTCGGGCAAGGGCGCCCCGCTGCGGCTGGAGTCGCTGTCCCTGCCGGGGCTGACCGGCGCGCGCGAGGCCGTGCTCGGGGAGCTGGTCGGGCTGTGCGCGGGCGACGAGGAGAAGGCGCGCGAGGTGCTGGGGCTCAGCGAGGGGCTGCGCGGCGAGGTCGCGAAGAACGCGGCTCTGCGCACGGCCGGCGCCCGCCCCGCCGGGGAGATCTACACCGGTGTCCTGTACGACGCCCTCGGTCTGGCCTCCCTGGACGCGGCGGCGAAGCGGCGGGCGGCGCGCTCGCTGCTGGTGTTCTCCGGGCTGTGGGGCGCGGTCCGGGTGACCGACCGCATCCCCTCCTACCGCTGCTCGATGGGGCTCAAGCTGCCGGGGCTCGGCGCGCTGGCCGGGCACTGGCGGGCGCCGATGGCCGAGGTGCTGCCGGAGGCGGCCGGGGACGGGCTGGTGCTGGACCTGCGCTCGGCCGCGTACGCGGCGGCGTGGAAGCCGAAGGGCGAGATCGCGGGGCGGACGACGACGGTACGGGTGCTGCACGCGCCGACCCGCAAGGTCATCAGCCACTTCAACAAGGCGACGAAGGGGCGGATCGTACGGTCCCTGCTGTCGGACGGCGCCCTGCCGCGCGACCCCGCCGAACTGGTGGACGCCCTGCGGGAATTGGGTTACGAGGTGGAGGCACAGGCCCCGGAGCGGGCGGGGCGGCCGTGGGGGCTGGATGTGCTGGTGGAGGAGATCCACTAGGGCCGCAGGGAGCGTTGCGCTGTGCGCAACAGTGATTGCGGAGGGTGTGGCGGCTCGGGACGATGAGGGCATGATCCCGCCCGAGCCCATGCCGTTGCCGCCACCGCCACCGTCGCCGCCGCCGGTCGACTCCGTGCTCGATCTCGCGCCCGTCGTACCGGTGCTCGTGCTCCCGGACGCCTCCACCGCCGTACCGCTCGCGCGGGCGCTGGTGCGCGGGGGGTTGCGAGCGGTCGAGGTGACGCTCCGTACGCCTGACGCGCTGGAGGCGGTCCGGGCGATCGCGGAGCAGGTGCCCGAGGCCGTGGTCGGGGCGGGGACGGTGATCACACCGGGGCAGGTCGCGGAGTGCGTCGCGGCCGGGGCGCGGTTTCTCGTCAGTCCCGGTTGGACGGAGGGGCTGCTGGCGGCGATGCGGGGGTGCGGGGTGCCGTTCCTGCCGGGGGTGTCGACGGCGTCGGAGGTCGTGGCGCTGCTGGAGCGCGGGGTGCGGGAGATGAAGTTCTTCCCGGCGCAGGCCGCGGGCGGTACGGCGTATCTGCGGTCGCTGGCCGGGCCGTTGCCGCAGGCGCGGTTCTGTCCGACCGGCGGGATCGGGCCCGCGAACGCGGCGGAGTATTTGGCCCTGCCCAACGTCGGCTGTGTGGGCGGGAGTTGGATGGTGCCGGCGGACGCGGTGGCGGCCGGGGACTGGGCGCGGATCGAGACGCTCGCGCGGGCGGCGGCGGGGCTGCGGGGGCCGGCGTCAGCGCAGGTGTGAGGTGTCGTTGAAGAGGCGGACGCTCGCGTTGCCGTCGGCGTAGTACGCCACGGCGGACAGGGAGGCGGCCGAGAGTTCCATCCGGAACAGGGACTCGGGCGGGGCGCCGAGGGCGAGGCGGACGAGGGTCTTGATCGGGGTGACGTGGGTGACGAGCAGGACGGTGCGGCCCGCGTGGGCGGTGACCAGCTCGTCCTTCGTGACGGCAATACGGGCGGCGACCTCGGCGAAGCTCTCGCCGCCGCCCGTGGGGCGGGCGGCGGGGTCGGCGAGCCAGGCGTTCAGGTCGTCCGGGTAGCGGTCGCGGACCTCGCCGAAGGTCAGGCCCTCCCAGGCGCCGAAGTCCGTTTCGCGCAGGCCGTCTTCGAGGACGACGTCCAGGTTCAGGCGCGCGGCGACGATCTCGGCGGTCTCGCGGGTGCGGGCGAGGGGGGAGGCGAGGATGGCCTGGACGGTGCCGCGGCTCGCCAGGGCGGCGGCGACGCGGTGGGCCTGTTCGCGGCCGGCGTCGGACAGGGGCGGGTTGGTGCCGCCGCTGCCCGAGAAGCGCTTCTGGGGGGTCAGGGGGGTCTCGCCGTGCCGGAGGAGGACGAGGGTGGCGGGGTCGCCGAGGTCGGGGGCGGCGGACCAGCCACGGGCCGCGTGCTGCTCCGGGCCCGAGCTACGGAAGTGCTGCCGGCCGGGGGCTTCGGGGCGCTGCTCGCTGTGCGGTGCCGCTGCGGCGGCCGTAGCAGCCGTACCAGCCTCCAGCTCCGCCGCCGACTCCCCCGCGCTCCACTGCTCCCCCCGCGCCCCCGCGTCCATCGCCTCGTTGGCCAGGCGGTCGGCGTGCTTGTTCTCGGCGCGGGGGATCCACTCGTACGTCACGCGGTCCGGCGGGAAGACGTTCCGGGCCTGAGTCGCCCATGGCTTCAGCGAGGGGTGTTTGATCTTCCAGCGGCCGGCCATCTGCTCGACGACCAGCTTGGAGTCCATGCGGACGCGGACGGTGGCGGCGGGGTCCAGGGTGTGGGCGGCGCGCAGGCCGGCCAGCAGACCGCGGTACTCGGCGACGTTGTTGGTGGCGATACCGATGTATTCGGCGGCCTCCAGCAGCGTCTGACCCGTCGCCGCGTCGCGGACCACCGCGCCGTAGCCCGCGGGGCCGGGGTTGCCCCGCGAGCCGCCGTCCGCCTCGACGATGAACTCCCGCACGCCGTAAGCCCCCTACAGCCCGGACTCGGCCGTACGCACCAGGATCCGGCGGCAGTTCTCGCAGCGCAGCACGGTGTCGGGGGCGGCCGAGCGGACCTCGTTCAGCTCGGTGATGGCCAGCTCCTGGCGGCAGCCCTGGCAGGTGCGGGCGTACAGCTTGGCCGCGCCGATGCCGCCCTGCTGCTCGCGCAGCTTGTCGTACAGCTTGAGCAGGTCCGCCGGGACGGAGGCCGCGACGACCTCGCGCTCCTTGGTGACGGACGCGGCCTCGCGATCGATCTCCTCGAACGCGGCGTCCCGGCGGCCGGTCGCGTCGTCGATCTTCGACTGGACGGAGGCGACCCGCTCGGTCAGCTCGTTCACCCGCTCCTGCGCGGACTCGCGGCGCTCCATGACCTCCAGGACGACGTCCTCCAGGTCGCCCTGCCGCTTGGCGAGCGAGGCGATCTCGTGCTGGAGGTTGGCCAGGTCCTTCGGCGAGCTGACCGCGCCGGAGTCCAGGCGCTGCTGGTCGCGGGCAGCGCGCTGGCGCACCTGGTCGACGTCCTGCTCGGCCTTGGTCTGCTCGCGGGCGGTGTCGCTCTCCTCGGTCTGCGCGGCCACGAGCAGGTCGCGCAGCTGGGTGAGGTCCTTGTTCAGCGTCTCGATCTCGGCGTGCTCGGGCAGCGACCTCCGCTTGTGCGCGAGCTGCTGCAAGCGGACGTCGAGGGCCTGGATGTCGAGGAGACGGATCTGGTCGGCGGGCGCGGCGTTCAGTTGGGGGCTCCCATTAACTAGTGGTGACGGAGGACGCCGCGTGGGCGGTCCAGGGGTCGGTGACCGTCTTGGAGACATGGACCCGCAGGTCCCAGCCGTGACGGTCGGAGATCTCGTCGAGCTGGCCTGCGGCCTGTTCGCACCAGGGCCACTCGGTGGCCCAGTGCGCCGCGTCGAGCAGCGCGAGCGGGGACTGCGCGACGGCCTCGGAGGCCGGGTGGTGGCGCAGGTCGGCGGTGAGGAAGGCGTCCACACCGGCCGCGCGCACCTGGTCGAAGAGGCTGTCGCCGGAGCCGCCGCTGACCGCGAGGGTGCGGATGACGGCCTCGGGGTCGCCGGCCACCCGGATGCCCTGCGCGGTGGCGGGCAGCCGCTCGGCGGCGCGTGCGGCCAGTTCCCGCAGGGTGAGCGGGTGGTCGAGTTCGCATACCCGGCCGAGGCCCCGCCGCCCGTTCGGATCGGTGGGGTCCGGCACGAGGGGCCGTACGACACGGACGCCGAGCGCGCCCGCGAGGGCGTCGGAGACGCCCGGATCGGCGGTGTCGGCGTTGGTGTGGGCGACGTGCAGCGCGATGTCGTTCTTGATCAGGGTGTGCACGATCCGGCCCTTGAAGTGCGCGGCCGCGACCGTGGTGGTGCCGCGCAGATAGAGCGGGTGGTGGGTGACCAGCAGGTCGGCGCCGAGCCGCACGGCCTCGTCGACGATCTCCTGGACGGGGTCGACGGCGAACAGGACTCGGGTGACCTCCTGGTCGGGGTCGCCCACGACCGTGCCGACCGCGTCCCAGGACTCGGCCCGCTCGGCGGGCCACAGGTTCTCCAGCGCGGCGATGACTTCAGACAGACGGGGCACGGGAAAAGGCTACCTGGCTGTTCGCCGGGGCCGTACCGCGTCCGCCCCGCCCGGCCGCCCGCAGCACAGTCATGCCCGCTTCCTCAGAGGAATCGCTTCTGCGCCACCCGTATGTGTGAAGCGGGGGTCGGCCCCCCGCACGGCCGTGCGTTCAAAACTAGCTTCGTCGCCGGAGGTGACCGAACGATGACGGTCTGTGCCATCGATTCCCCGTCCGCCGGTACGGACGACCGCTCCCCGGAGCGCGGTTGCGTGCTCACGGCGGACGGCGCGTACGCCGCGCGGCTCGCGCGGAACGGTGACTCCTGGTTCCCGGAGCGCTGGACGCTGGACGGCCCGGAGCCGTACGCGGTGCCGCTGCCCGGCAACCAGCCCGAGGAGCCCGGCACCGAGCTCCAGCCGCTGGCCGACGGGCGGGTCCTGATCCACCGGCGGGCGGGGGTACGGCACCTCTTCGCGCTGCTGTACCCGACCGGGCCCGGCACCGGGGAGCTGCCGCTGGGCGCCATGGAGTGCGCCGGGCCCGGTGTCCGGCTCGGGCTACTGCCCCCGGCGCCGGGTGGCGCGCGGGCGTACGCCGTCACGGTCGGCCCCCGCGGCAGCGCGGTGTGGCAGGTGGCCGGCGGACCGGGCGGGCCCGAACGGCTGGTGGAGGTGCCGGGGCGCTGTTCGGGCGGGGTCTGGCTGGACCGCGCCGGGCGGCTGCTGGCGC
Organism: Streptomyces sp. NPDC043952; assembly: GCF_056435325.1. Classification (NCBI taxonomy): domain Bacteria; kingdom Bacillati; phylum Actinomycetota; class Actinomycetes; order Kitasatosporales; family Streptomycetaceae; genus Streptomyces; species Streptomyces sp. NPDC043952. Next base: position 153,581 of record NZ_JBWKES010000004.1, on the reverse strand, counting down.
TGGACCGGGAGCTGGAGGGGTGCGTCAAGACGGTCGTGGTGGACCTGGAGCGGGGCGAGGTGACGCCGCTGCTCCAGATCGCGCCGGGCAGCGACGACCGGCTGCTCATGGCCGACCCGGACAGCGGGCTGCTGCTGATCTCCTCCGACGCGCCCTCGCCGGGCCGGCCTCGTCTGGGCTGGGGCGTCCTCGGCTCGACGCTGCCGGTGCGCTTCCCGACCTCGCTGCGGCTGCCGGAGTGCACGGCGGTGCCGTTCGCGATCCAGCCGGGGCAGGTGCTGGAGCCGGAGAGCTGCGGAGTGGCGCTGCGCATCGAAGGTCCGGTGGGCACCTGGGTGGGCGTCTGGCGGCCGGCCGAGCGGCGGGTACGGCATGTCGCCGCGCCCAAGGGCTGGTTGGCCGGGGCGGGGCTGTGGACCGCGGAGGGGGTGCTGCGGCTGCCGTATTCCACCCGCGAGACACCGTGCGGAGTGGCCGAGCTGCGGGCACCGGCGGCCGAGCCGCGCACGGAGGCGGGGGGCGGGGGCGGCACGGCCTGCGGTACGGGCGGGACCGATGCGGCCTCCGGTGTGGGCAGGACCGGTGCGGCCTCCGGGGCGGCCTCCGGCGCGGGCTGGGCCGGCGCGGACCGCGGTGCGCGTGAGGCCGGCACGGCCTGCGGGGCACCCGGCGAGGAGATCGCCGAGGCGGCCGATCCGGGCTCCGCGGAGCCGGCGCCGCCGCGCCCGGTGCCCTTGGCGCAGGCGCCTCTGGGACGTCTTGTAACGAACTAGTGCCGGTTGGCGGGTGCGCCTGGATTCGGCCCGTGGTGTGCCGGTTACACTCCTCCGGCTGTACGAAAGATGATGTTGACGGGGTGAATACGTCCGATGAGCGACACCAGCACGACGCAGCAGCTGTCTGCCGACTCTCTGGAGAACGCCGGCCACGGCCGGCACCGCGGCCCGGTCTCGGCCACGGAGACCGACGCGTCTCCGCACGGCCGGCACCGCAAGACCGCCGAGGAGACCACCGAGGCGGCTGCCTGAAGGTAGCGAGGACAGGAGGGGGCACCCGGCGGGTGCCCCCTCCTGTCGTGTCGGCACCGGTTCAGGAGTGCGCCACGACGGTGTCCGCGAGCACGGGCGCGTCGCCCCGTTCGGCGGCGGTGACGGCGACCCGCAGCCGGCCCGCTTCCCCGCGCCAGACGCGGATGCGCAGGCTCTCGCCCGGAAAGACGACGCCCGCGAACCGGGCGGTGTACGAGCGCACCCGGCCCACGTCGCCGTCGAGGAGGGTGTCGACCACGGCCTTGAGCGTCATGCCGTAGGTACACAGCCCGTGCAGGACGGGCCGGTCGAACCCGGCGAGCCTGGCGAACTCGGGGTCGGCGTGCAGGGGGTTGAGGTCGCCGCAGAGGCGGTAGAGGAGGGCCTGGTCGGGACGGGTCGGACGCTCGACGGTACGGTCCGGCTCGCCGCCCGGTTCCGGCAGCCGGGCCGAGGGGCCCCGGTCGCCGCCCCAGCCGCCCTCGCCGCGCACGAAGATCCGCGCGTCATCCGTCCACAACGGGCCCTCGGCGTCGGCCACTTCGGTGCGCAGCACCAGCACGGCGGCCGTGCCCTTGTCGTACACGGCCGTGATGCGGGAGGTGGCCGTGGCGTGGCCCTCGACCGGGATGGGCCGGTGCACGCGCAGGGCCTGTCCGCCGTGCAGCACCCTGGCCAGATCGACGTCCACGCCCGGCATGGACAGCCCGCCGGTCACACCGGGCTTGCCCGCGCCCGCGACGGTGGCGAAGCTCGGCAGCACCCGCAGCCGGTCCTCCAGCGTGTAGCGCAGCTCGCCGGGGTCGGTGGCGGGGCGGCCCGCGCCGATGCCCAGGTGGTAGAGCTGGACGTCCCTGGCACTCCAGGCGATCCCGACCGAGCGGGGCGCGGCGGCGAGGGCCTTGGCTGCGTCGATGGGCATGGGGCTCCTCACAGGTCCTCGGGCTGGAACGCGTTTCAGCCCGCCGCCCCTTTGTATAGCCAGGCCCTCCGCTTTGCATAGCCAGGCCCTCCGCGGTTGTGAAGCCACCTGACGAGGCGTCAATTCATGGGCGGACCCGTGACATTTGTCCTGCCCGAGTCGGTACAGGCGCGTCTACCGGTGCGGTGGGCCCGGCTCGTACCGTCGCAGGCATGACACAGAGGGACGAGGACACCGCCACCGCCGTGTCCTTCACGGGGGCGGTCCGCACGTTCGGGTCCGTGCGCGCCGTGGACGGGGTGGACCTGAGGATCGGGCACGGCGAGACCGTGGCCCTGCTGGGCCGCAACGGCGCCGGCAAGTCGACCACCATCGGGATGCTGCTGGGCCTGTACCCGCCGGACGCCGGCCGGGTGGAGCTGTTCGGGACCGGGCCAAAGCGCGCGGTGCGGGCCGGCCGGGTGGGCGCGATGCTCCAGGACGCCCGGCCGGTGCCCCGGATCACCGTGGCCGAGCTGGTCGGCTTCGTGGCCTCGCGCTATCCGGCGCCGATGCCGGTGGCGCGGGCCCTGGAGCTGGCCGGGATCGCCGCGCTGGCCGGACGCCGGGTGGACCGGCTGTCCGGTGGGCAGGTGCAGCGGGTGCGGTTCGCGGTGGCGCTGGCCGGCGATCCCTCGCTGCTGGTCCTGGACGAGCCGACGGCGGCGCTGGACGTGGAGGCGCGGCACGCTTTCTGGGAGTCGATGCGGGGGTACGCCCGGCGCGGGCACACCGTGCTGTTCTCCACCCACTATCTGGAGGAGGCGGACGCCTTCGCCGACCGGATCGTGGTCATGGACCGGGGGCGGATCGTCGCGGACGGCACCGGCGAGGAGCTGCGGCGGGCCGCGGGCGGCAGCCTGGTCTCCGTGGACCTCGGGGGCCGGGCCCCGGACGGCCTCGCCCTGCTGCCCGGCGTCCGCTCCCTGGAGGTGGCCGGCGACCGGGTGCGGCTGCGCACGGACGACTCCGACGCGACGGTGATCGCGCTGGCCCGACTGGGCGCGATCCGGCGCCTGGAGGTGGCTCCGGCGTCGCTGGACGACGCGTTCCTGGCCCTCACCTCGCCGGCGGCCTCGGGACACCACCCCAGCGGCACGGGCGACCGCGCGACCGACCACGACGCGCCCGCACCCGCACCCGCACCCGCACCCGCACCCGCACCCGCGGGCACACTCACCGCGAAGGCCCTGTGATGCTCACCTACGTCCGGCTGGAGATCCGCCGTACCCTGCGCGACACGGGATTCGTGATCGGCGGGATCGCGATGCCCGTCATGATGTACCTGCTGTTCACCAACCTCGGTCAGAACAGCGGCACTTGGCGGACCGCGGCGATGGTCGGCATGGCCGCGTACGGCGCCGTCGGCTCCGCCCTGAACACCGGTGGCGCGGTCGCCGAGGACCGTGCGGTGGGCTGGCTGCGGCAGCTGCGGGTGACGCCGATGACCCCGCGCGAGGTGGTGGCGGGGCGGACGCTGACCGGGGTGGTGACCGTGCTGCCCGCCATCGTCGCCGTACTGGCGGCGGGCGGACTGGTCGACGGGGTGCGGCTCGCGGTGTGGCAGTGGGCGGCGATCGCGCTGCTGCTGTGGCTGGGCTCGGTGCCGTTCACGCTGCTGGGCCTCGGCAACGGGTACCGGCTGACCGGTCCCGCCACGGGCGTGGCCAACATGGCGTGCAATCTGGGCCTTGCCGTGGTGGGCGGGCTGTGGTTCCCGACCAGCCTGTTCCCCGGCTGGCTGCGGTCGGTCTCGGGCTACACGCCCGGCAACCGGTTCGCCGAGCTGGGCGGGGCGATCGCCGAGGGGCATGCCCCCGGTGCCGGTGCGATCATCGTGCTGACGGGCTGGCTGCTGGTCTTCGGATCGTACGCCGTGCTGTCGTACCGCCGTGCGGCGGGAACCGTCTGACCAGGGGGAACGAAGAGATGTCGGCGTGGCGGAAGATACGGTGCCAGGTGCGGGCCTGGCAGGCGGCGCGGCTGGAGTGGAAGGCGCGGCTGGACCGCTGGAAGGCGGAGAACGAGCGGTTCAAGGCCGACGCGCGCGCCGCCCGGAAACGGGGTGAGGCACCGGCCGTCAGCGATCCCGGACCGCCGCCCACCGGCTTCGCGCTGCTGCCCTGGCTGCTGCTGGGGATGGGCGCCTTCTCCAACCTGCTCCAGGGGAAGACCCCGAACCCGCTGATCGGCGGCCTCGGCCTGTTCGTCTTCAACTCCCTGTACGTCTACATCACGTTCCGCTCCTTCGACCGGGCCAAGCGCGAGGAGCCGCGCACACGGGTGGCGCTGCTGCTGATGGCCCTGCTGACCACGGGCCTGGCGGTCGGCTACGGCGGCAACTGGCTGGCGTTCTTCCCGCTGCTGGGCCTGGCCGCGGGCGCCGCCCTGCGCGGCCCGTGGCTGGGCCGCTCGGCCATCCTGCTTGCGGTCTACGCGGCCGCGCTCTCCGGGGTGCGCGGCGACTGGTCGGACGCGACGAACGTCGGGTACGCCACCTTCCTGTCCACCATGGTGACCGCCGCGATCCTCGGACTGTCCGAGGCCGTACGGGAGTTGCGCGCCGCCCGTGAGGAACTGGCCCGGCGCGCGGTGGAGAAGGAGCGGCTGCGCTTCTCCCGCGACCTGCACGACCTGCTCGGGCACACCCTGTCGGTGATCGTGGTGAAGTCGGAGGCGGCCCGGCGGCTGGCACCGCGCGACCTGGACGCGGCGCTGGGTCAGATCGCGGACATCGAGTCGGTGGGCCGGCAGGCGCTGACCGAGATCCGCGAGGCGGTCACCGGCTACCGCGAGGGCAGCCTGGCGACGGAGCTGGTCCGGGCCCGCTCGGCCCTGCTGGCGGCGAGCGTCGAGCCGGTCTTCCGCCAGTCCGGCACCCCCCTCGAACCGCGGACGGAGGCCCTGCTGGGCTGGGTGGTCCGCGAGGCGGTCACCAATGTGATCCGGCACAGCGACGCGAGCCGCTGCGAGATCGCCGTGACCAGCGCCGCGGAACGCGTCCGGCTGACGGTCACCGACGACGGCTCCGGCGCCCCGGTGAGCCGCCCCGCGCAGGGCATCGGCGGCACCGGCCTCACGGGCCTCACCGAACGCCTGGCCGCCGCGGGCGGCTCCCTCACGGCCGGCCCGGCTCCCCGCGGCGGCTTCACGGTGACGGCGGAACTCCCGCTGGCCGACGGGGAACTCGCCTCGGTGGGGGCGCGGCCGCCCGGCGCGGGCTGAGCGGGGCGGCCGTACGCTGAGCCCATGGACGAGACACCTCGGGAGGCGATCCGGGTTCTGCTCGCCGAGGACCAGGGCATGATGCGCGGCGCGCTCGCCCTGCTGCTCGGGATGGAGGCGGACATCGAGGTCGTGGCGCAGGTGGCCGCGGGGGACGCGATCGTGGCCGAGGTGCTCCGGCACGAGCCGGATGTGGCGCTGCTGGACATCGAGATGCCCGGAATGAGCGGGCTGGACGCGGCGGAGGAGCTGCGGACGCGGGCGCCGGGCTGCCGGGTGCTGATCCTGACGACCTTCGGGCGGCCGGGGTATCTGCGGCGGGCCCTGGAGGCCGGGGCGGCCGGGTTCCTGGTCAAGGACGGGCCGGTGGAGGAGCTGGCGGCGGCGATCCGGCGGGTGCTGGCCGGGGAGACCGTGGTCGATCCGGCGCTGGCGACGGCCGCGCTCAGCGCCGGGCCGAACCCGCTCACCCAGCGCGAGCGCGAGGTGCTGAACGCGTCCGTGGACGGGGCGACCGTCGCCGATGTCGCGGGCCGGCTGCACCTGTCCGAGTCCACCGTGCGCAACTACCTCTCCTCGGCCATCGGCAAGACCGGCACCCGCAACCGCACGGAGGCGGTACGGGAGGCCCGTCAGCAGGGGTGGCTGTGAGCCCGTGACCGGGAGCGCCGGCCGGGGCCGACCAGGCGGCGGCTGTGGTGGCGGGGCCGGCCGCGGGAGTGGCGCGACCGCGGTGGCGGAACCGGCCGCGGTGGCGGGACCGACCGCGGCAGCGGCGGCACGACGGGCCACCGCAGTGCCGGACCGGCCACGGCAGTAGCGGCCGGACCGACGGACGAGACGGTCAGGAGACCGACGGCCGGGGCGGACCCGGAACCGGCGGCCAGGGCGGTCCCGGAACCTGCGGCGGCCAGGGCGGACCCGGAACCTGCGGTCGGGGCCGTCGCGGGACCGGCGTTGGGGATGGCCGCCGCGCGGTCACTTCTGCGGCAGGTGGCGTGGCAGCCACAGCAGCATCAGCAGGGCGCCGCCCAGCAGGACCGCCGTGGAGGCGCGGAAGGCCAGTGCGTAGCCGTCGGTCAGGGCCTGCGGGCCGGTGCCGGTGCCCGTGCCGGTGGCGGCGATGGTGGACATCACCGCGAGGCCGAGCGAACCGCCCATCGTGCGCGAGGTGTTGATGAGCCCCGAGACCACCCCGGCCTCGTGGTGCGCCGCCCCCGATGTGGCGAGCGCGGCCAGCGGGGTCATCGCCAGGCCGCCGCCCAGCATCATCAGGATGCCGGGGCACATGATCGCGGTGACGTACGCCTCGTGCGCGCTCATCGTGGACTGCCAGGCGAACCCGCCCGCGGCGATCAGCGTGCCCACCACCGCCACGCCGCGCGGCCCCGCCGTCCGCATCAGCCGGGGCGCCACCTTGGAGCCGATGATCACGGCCAGCGAGCTGGGCACCAGCGCGGCGCCCGCCTCCAGCGGGGAGTAGCCGAGCACGTTCTGCGCGTACAGCGTCATGAAGTACCACATGCAGAACATCGCCGAGCCGGACAGCAGCATCGCCGCGTTCGCCGAGGCCACCGGGCGCCTGCGCAGCAGTCCGAGCGGCATCAGCGGGGCCGGTGTGCGCGCCTCGGCCAGCAGGAACAGGGCGAGCAGCAGCACCCCGGCGGCCAGCGGCAGGAGGCTGGCCGGGGCGGTCCAGCCCTTCTCCTGGGTGCGCGAGATGCCGTACGCCAGCGTGCCCAGTCCTCCGGTGACCAGCAGCGCGCCGGGCAGGTCGAGGCGGCGGCCGTCCCCGGCGCGGCTCTCCACCAGCCAGCGCAGCGAGCCGGCCAGGACGACCGCGCCGACCGGCACGTTGATCAGCAGCACCCACCGCCAGGACAGCACGTCGACCAGGACGCCGCCGACGAGTCCGCCCGCGGCGCCGCCGCCCGCGCCGACCGCGGCCCAGGTGGCGATGGCCCGCGCGCGGGCGGCGCCCTCCGGGACGGCGGCGGTCAACAGGGTGAGCGTGGAGGGCGCGAGGACGGCCGCGCCGAGCCCCTGCACCGCGCGGGCGAGCAGCAGTTGCCAGCCCTCCTGGGCGAGGCCGCCGCCCAGCGAGGCCAGGGTGAACAGGCCGAGGCCGACGAGGAACATCCGCTTGCGGCCGTACAGGTCGCCGGCCCGGCCGCCGAGGAGCATGAACCCGGCGAAGGCGATCGCGTACGCGTTCACCACCCATTGCAGGCCGGACGCGCTGAGGCCGAGGTCGGTGCGCATGGAGGGCAGTGCGACGTTCACCACGGAGACGTCCAGTACCACCAGGAACTGCCCGGCGCAGGCCAGGGCCACCACCAGCCAGGTCGGGGGTGTCGTACGGCGGGATATGAGGGGCGGGGTGTCGGCGGTCTCCAGCATGGATGTCATGGTCCCAGGCCGGTTGCGGTCCTTGCATCGGCATTTCGGACCAGGGGGTCCTACCCCGCGCGGACTACGTCCCCCGGCCCGTCCCGATCCCATCCGGTTGTCTGACGGGTATTCAGAAGCCAATAGGATGGTCAAATAATCATTAGAGGCCCGAAGCAACGGAATAGTTGCTTGTGCATACGAGGTTTACCCGGCACTTATGTCTACGGGAGGCCGCACTCAATGACCCACACGACGACCGACGAACCGCGGCGCGAGGCGAGCGGGGCCGTCGTCCCGGTGCTCGCGTTCGCGGGCATCGTGGTCGCGGTGATGCAGACCCTGCTCGTGCCGGTCATCAAAGACCTGCCGCAACTGCTGCACACCGCGCCCAGCAACGCCAACTGGGTGCTCACCTCGACCCTGTTGTCCGGCGCCGTCGCCACCCCGATCATGGGCCGGCTCGGCGACCTGTACGGCAAGCGGCGCATGCTGATCGCCAGCCTCGCCGTGATGGTGATCGGCGCGCTGGTCAGCGCGCTCACCAGCCAGCTGCTCGTCATGATCGCCGGCCGTACCCTCCAGGGCTTCGCGATGGGCGCGATCCCCCTCGGCATCGGCCTGATGCGGGACATGCTGCCGCGCGAACGCCTCGGCTCCGCCATGGCCCTGATGAGCTCCTCCATAGGCGTGGGCGGTGGCCTCGCCCTGCCCGCCGCCGCGCTGGTCGCCCAGCACACGGACTGGCACGCGCTGTTCTACGGCGCCGCCGGCCTCGGCGTCCTCGCCATCGCCCTGACCCTGCTCACCGTCCCCGAGTCCCCGATGCGCGCGGCGGGCTCCTTCGACCTGCCCGGCGCGCTCGGGCTGTCCGCCGGTCTGGTGCTGCTCCTGCTGCCCATCACCAAGGGCAGCGACTGGGGCTGGTCCTCGGCGACCACCCTCGGCCTGTTCGGCGCGGCCGTCGCCGTGCTGCTGCTGTGGGGCCTGTACGAGCTGCGCGCCAAGGCGCCGCTGGTCGACCTGCGCACCACCGCGCGCCCCGCGGTCCTCTTCACCAACCTGGCGTCGATCATGGTCGGCGTCGCGTTCTACGTCGTCTCGCTCGTCCTGCCCCAACTGCTCCAGCTTCCGCGGGCCACGGGCTACGGGCTCGGCCAGTCGATGGTCGTCGCCGGTCTGTGCGTGGCGCCGCTGGGCCTGACCATGATGTTCACGGCGCCGGTGTACGCCCGCCTGTCCGCCCGCTACGGCCCCAGGACCACGCTCATCATCGGCCTGCTGATCATCGCGCTCGGCTACGGCGGCGGGCTGGGCCTGATGCAGGCGGCCTGGGAGACGATCCTCACGTCCGTGATCCTCGGCGCGGGCATCGGGCTCGCGTACTCCTCGCTGCCCGCCCTGATCGTCGGCGCGGTGCCGGCGTCGGAGACCGGCGCGGCGAACGGGCTCAACACGCTGATGCGGTCCATCGGTACGTCGGTGTCGAGCGCCGTCGTCGGGATGGTGCTCGCCAACACGGCGCACACCGTGGGGGGTGTGGCGATCCCGACCATGCACGGGTTCCGGGTGTCCTTCCTCATCGCGACGGGGGCGGTGGCGGCGGGCCTGGTGCTCGCCCTGTTCCTGCCGAGGGCGGGCCGCCCGGTGCGGGAGCTGCGGCTGCGGGCCGGCAGCGCGGAGGACGACGCCGTGCTGGAGGCGGCGGAGGAGGTGCTGCGGGGGTTCCGCGGGCGGGTTCTGGACGCGAGCGGTGTTCCGGTCGCCCGTGCCAAGGTGACGCTGATCGACCGGCGGGGCCGGCAGGCGGGGACGGCCGTCTCCGACGAGGACGGCCGGTACGAGCTGGTGGTGCCGGCGCAGGGGGCGTACGTCCTCGCCGCGAGGGCGTTCGGGCACGGGCCGCTCGCTTCGGCCGCGACGCACTCCGGGAAGGAGGGGGCGGTCGAGGTGGACCTGGCCCTGCCGGGTGAGACGGTGAGTTTGTAGCGCCTTGAGGGGCGCCCCCGTGACCCCCCTTGAAGAGGTGTACGGCAGCATGGGGCGCACACGCTGCCGTACGACCGAAAGGGCGCCCATGCCGGTCCTCGCCCCCCAGCCCGAGATTCTCGCCGCGTTCGAGGCGGCCAAGGGGTTCATGCCCGTGGACGAGGGGCTGGCGCTGTACGCGGCGGCGGTGGAGGCGGGGGCGCTGGGGCTGCCCCTGCTGGAGGTGGGCACGTACTGCGGGCGGTCGACCCTGCTGGTGGCCGACGCGGCGCGGGCGGCGGGGGTGACCGCGCTGACCGTGGACCACCACCGGGGCAGCGAGGAGCAGCAGCCGGGCTGGGACTACCACGACCCGGAGACCGTGGACCCCGAGGTCGGCCTGATGGACACGCTGCCCGCCTTCCGGCGCACGCTGTTCCGGGCGGGTCTCGAAGATCACGTGATCGCGCTGGTCGGGCGGTCGCCGCAGGTCGCGGCCGTGTGGGGCAGCCCGCTGGGGTTCGTGTTCATCGACGGCGGCCACACCGACGAGCACGCCAACGCCGACTACGAGGGCTGGGCCCCGCACCTCGCCGACGGCGGGCTGCTCGTCATCCACGACGTGTTCCCGGAGCCCGCGGACGAGTTCACCGGCCAGGCCCCCTACCGGGTGTACCTGCGCGCCCTCGGCTCCGGAGCGTTCACCGAGGTGGCGGTCACCGGTTCGCTGCGGGTGCTGCGGCGCACGGGGGCGGGGATCTGAGGTCCCGGTTAGAGTCGCTGACGTGTCCTACACCGGTCCGCAGTCCGAACCCCCGCAGCCGCGCCGTCCCCGGCGGGGGCCGCTTGTCGTCACGCTCGCCGCGCTGCTGGCCGGGGGGCTCATCGGGTGGGGCGTGTACGAGGTGACGGGTGACGGGGGTCCGGCGGATGCCGGGGCCCCGGCGACACCGGCCGCGCGTACCTCGCCGTCCGCCGCCGCCTCCCCCCGTGCCGACGGCAAGGCCGCCGCCCCGCTCGCGGGCAAGGTCGTCGTCATCGATCCGGGGCACAACACCGGCAACTTCCGGCACACCGCCGAGATCAACCGCCAGGTGGACGTCGGCAACGGCCGCAAGGAGTGCGACACCACCGGCACGGCCACGAACGACGGGTACCCGGAGGCCCGGTTCACGCTCGATGTGGCGCACCGGCTGCGCGCGTTGCTGGAGCGGCAGGGGGCCACCGTGCGGCTGACCCATGACGAGAAGGGCCCGGACTGGGGGCCGTGCGTGGACGAGCGGGCGCGGATCGGCAACGAGGCGCACGCGGACGCGGCGATCTCGATCCACGCCGACGGGGCGCCGGCGGGCGACCGGGGCTTCCATGTGATCCTGCCGGGGACCGTGCACGCGGGCGCCGCCGACACCCGGCCGATCACCGGGCCCTCGCGTGAGCTGGGCGAGCGCGTCGCGGCGGACTTCCGCCGGGTGACCGGTGAGCCGCCGTCCAACTACATCGGCCACGGCACCGCGCTCGATACCCGCACCGACCTCGGCGGTCTCAATCTGTCAACGGTTCCCAAGGTGTTCATCGAGTGCGGCAACATGCGCGACGCCCAGGACGCGGCGCTGCTGACCAGCGGCTCCTGGCGACAGAAGGCCGCGCAGGGGTTGTCTGAGGGAATCGTGGAATTCCTGAATAAGTAGGCCGGTGAAGCGGGTTACCGGAGCCTCAGCCGGGCATGCTCAGTTTTCCCTCAACCACGTTGCGGCACTCCCCCTTTCCATGGTCAACTTGCGTTGACCAAAGCGAGGCTCACATGGAGTCTTCGCTGTTGTACCAAGGGGGATCCCATGGACTTTCGAAATGCCCGTAGCGGCGCGCTGGTAGCCGCACTGACCATGAGCTGCGTCGGCGTGACCTTCGCAGCTCAGGCACATGCCGCACCTCTCCACACGCCCACGCACCGCGCCGTGACGGCCAAGGCATCGAGCGGTTGGCTCGCCGAGCGGCTGATCAACGTCCGGTCGATCGGGACTTCTTGCGGAAAGACGCCCATCGCCGAGGCGTCCGGGCGAGGCAAGATGACGCTCCGCATCGACCAGACCCGGTCCATCAGCACCTCTTTGTCGGCGAACATCGGCGTTTCCAAAGGTGTCATCAGCGCGGGCGTCGGCTGGGACGTGACGAAATCACGCAGCATCACGGTGAGTGGCGCGAAGGAAGTTCCCAGCGGTAAGTACGGAACCCTGAAGGCCTACGCGAAATACTCCGGAAAGAAGTTCGACGTCCAGGGAAGCAACGGGGGCACCTGGATGACCGTCGGCATCAACAAGACGGCGTACGAACCGATCGGCGTCTGCTTCAAGTACAGCCAGCGGTAGCGGCGCGGCGCTGAGCTCGGGTCCGTCGTGAGGGAGCTGCCCCGGTGCGCCCCGACGCATGGGGTCTCTGAGGGAATCGTGAGATTCCCGCGCGAGTCCTGACCGGGGCCGTGACCGGCCGGACAGCCGGATCTTGCGGGCGGTAGTGTCTACCGACGACGAGACGACTCACGAAGGACCTGAAGTGAACATCCGCTCCCTCACTAGAGGCGACGGCGTGGTGATCGGAGCAGCGGTGTTGCTGTTCATCGCGTCGTTCCTCGATCTCTACTCCTACTCGGCCGCCGGATACTCGGGCAGCCAGAGCGTGTGGGACAACCTCGGGACGGGCCTCGGCACGTACATGGGGGCCGTCATCGGTGCCGCGCTGATCGTGCTCAACCGCTGCCTGCCGCAGCAGCGCAAGGTGCTGGGCCTGGATCTCGGCGCGGTGGGCACGGCATTCACGATCCTCTCGGCCTGGACTCTGTTCTGGACGCTGGTGGACGTGCCGACCGGGTTCGACGCGAGCGCCGGGCTCGTGCTCGGGTTCATCGCCGCGCTGGTGCTCGCCGGCGCCGCCATCGCCACCCCGCTGGTCCCGGCGCTCCAGGGCGCGCTGCTCCCGGCCCCCAAGCCGGTCGCCCCGGCGCCCTACGGCGCCCAGCCGCCCGCCGGTTACGGCTATCCGGGCGCCCCGCAGCAGCCGTACGGCGCCCAGCCGCAGCAGGGCCAGCCGTACGGTCAGCAGCAGCCGGCGCCCGCGCAGGGTGCCGCGCCGCAGCAGGCCGCTCCGGGGGACTTCTCGCCGTTCTGGTTCGCGGTGCCGGTGACCCGTCCGCTGTTCGCGGAGGACGGCTCGCCCACCCCGATCGCCGAACTGGCGCCGGGTACCTGGTACTTGGCGGTCGAGCAGCGCGGTGCCGCGCTGGTCGCGCAGACCCAGGACGGCCGTCGCGGTGTGCTCCAGGACACCTCGGGCATCCAGCGCGGCTGAACAGCATCACCAGGCGTACGGCCCCTCGCCCTTGCGGGCGGGGGGCCGTTGCCGTACAGCCGCCTTCCGGCTGTGAGCTGACGACCAGTCAGGGGCGCTCAGTGGCCGCCGCTGCGGAGCTGGGCCGCCGACGGCACCTTGTTCTGGACCGGGGCGCCCGCGCTCTTCCCGGCGTCCTTCACGTGGTTGATGACGTTGTTGAAGTCGCCGGCCGCGCCGGTGTCACCGTGGCGCAGCTTGGCCGGCAGGTCCTTCAGGTTCTCGATGCTCTTGCTCAGCGGCGCGAGGGCCTTGGAGAGCAGCGGGTCGCCCTTGGCGTTGCGCTCGGCGGCCTTCAGCCGGTTGTAGGTGAACAGACCGGCGACACCGGCCTTCACCAGGGCCAGCCTGCGCCCGTGGGCACCCTTCTTGAACTTGCCCGCCTTCCACGGCTTGTAGATCCACTCGTAGGTGGCACCGGCCGCGAGGCCCGCGTTCGCCACGAACCTGGTCTTCGCGAACCGCTGTTTCTCGGCGGAGGTGGTGGGGCTTGGCGCGGCCGCGGGCTGGTTCAGGGCCGCGGCGGTGACGTTCGCCTTGCTGTCGTGGCGGGCGCCGGCGCTGCTGTTTCCGCAGGCCGTCACACCGGCCACCAGGGCGCAGCACAGAGTCAGCGCCACGCACAGACGCCGTATCGGTACAGGCACGAGGTCCTCCCGACGTGTCTTTCCGAGTGGGGAGCTTCCTTCTCCACCGTTACTCCGCCTCCGCGGTTACGCCACTCGGGGGACACGCCGGGGGAACGTGCCGGGTCGGCTCAGCAGCAGTCCGGGTCCAGGCCCGCCGGGAGATGCGCCCCGCCGAAGACCGCGCAGGTGGCCTCGTGTCCGCCGAGCGCGGCGACCGCGAGCAGCAGGGAACCGGCGGTCCAGGTGGTCAGTTCGCGCGGCCATATCGCGTCGTCGTCGAAGACGTAACCCGTCCAGTACAGGCCGGACTCGGCGTCCCGCAGGTGCTGGACGGACTTCAGGATCTCCAGGGCCCGGTCCGACTCCCCCACCGCCCACAGCGCGAGCGCCAGTTCGCAGGACTCGCCGCCGGTCACCCAGGGATTGGGCACGACACAGCGCACCCCGAGGCCCGGTACGACGAACCGGTCCCAGGACGCGGCTATCCGTGCCGCGGCCTCCGCGCCGGTCAGGGCGCCGCCGAGGACCGGGTAGTACCAGTCCATCGAGTAGCGGTCCTTGTCCAGGAACCGCTCCGGGTGCCTGCGGATCGCGTGCCGCAGCGCACCGGCCGCCAACTCCCAGTCGGGCTGGGCCTCTTCGCGCTGCTCGGCGATGGCGAGCGCGCAGCGCAGCGCGTGGTGGACGGAGGAGCTGCCGGTGAGCAGGGCGTCCGCGGTGGGCGCCCCGTCGTCCTCGCGCCGCCAGCCGATCTGCCCGCCGGGCTGCTGGAGCCCGAGCACCCACTCCATGGCCGCGTAGACGCAGGGCCACATGCGGTCCAGGAACGTGTCGTCGCCCGTGGACAGGTAGTGGTGCCAGACGCCGACGGCCGGGTACGCCACGAAGTTGGACTCGCGGGCGCGGTCGGTGACCTCGTCGTGGGCGCCGTCCGCGTAGGCCGCGTACCAGGAGCCGTCCTCGTTCTGGTGCCGGGCGAGCCACAGGTAGGCACGCTCGGCGGCCTCGTGCTCACCGGCCGCGTCCAGGGCCATCGCGGCCTCGGTGTGGTCCCACGGGTCCAGGTGGTGGCCCCGGAACCACGGGATCGCGCCGTCCTCCCGCTGCACCGCGAGGATGCCGCGTACGGTCGCGGCGGCCTGTTCCGCGGTGAGGACTCCGGGCAGGACGAGGTGTTCTGTCCGGGGGGTGGTCACTGGGCGGCCGCCTCCCCGGCGAGCCGGGGCAGGTGGGGCTTGGTCGCGTAGACCACGAAGCTCTTGCCCATCACAGGGTTGAGCGCCCGCTCGGCGAGCCGGGTGGCCAGCGGCTTCTTCATGATGTCCCAGACCAGGAGCTTGTGGTACGCGCGCACGGGCAGCGCCTTGTCGTTGTCGACGCCGAAGGCGCACTTCAGCCACCAGTAGGGGGCGTGCAGGGCGTGCGCGTGGTGGCTGCCGTACGGCTTCAGGCCGGCCTCGCGGACCCTGGCCACCAGTTCGTCCGCCTTGTAGATGCGGATGTGGCCGCCCTCGACCTCGTGGTAGGCGTCGGACAGCGCCCAGCAGACCTTCTCCGGGCCGTAGCGGGGCACGGTGATCGCGATCCGGCCGCCGGGGCGCAGCACGCGCACCATCTCGGCGAGGACGCCCTTGTCGTCGGGGATGTGCTCCATCACCTCGGAGATGATCACCACGTCGAAGGAGTCGTCCGGGAAGGGCAGCGCCAGCGCGTCGCCCTCCAGCGCGGTCGCGGTGGCGCCCTCGGGGGCCTCGCCGGCCTCCTCCATCGCCGCGAACCACTTGGTGACCTCGCGGATTTCCTCCGCGTTCTGGTCGAGGGCCACGACGCGGGCGCCGCGCCGGTAGCACTCGAACGCGTGCCGGCCGGCTCCGCAGCCGAGGTCCAGGACGCGGTCTCCCGGAGCGATGGGGAACCGGGAGAAGTCGACGGTCAGCACGTGGCCCTGCTTTCGGGATAGACGCTGGTGTCACTCGGGGAGGCCGTGGAGACGGCGGCGACGGGAGCGGCCGGGGGGCGGCCGGGTGCCTGGGGCGCCGGGCGGCGGGCGGCCGCGGTGGCGGCGCCGGAGGAGCGGGCGATGGCCTCCCGGTACCGCGCCACCGTGCCCTGTGCCGCGCGGGCCCAGGTGAAGTTGGCCAGGACCCGCTCGCGGCCCGCC
This sequence comes from Streptomyces sp. NPDC043952, assembly GCF_056435325.1. Classification (NCBI taxonomy): domain Bacteria; kingdom Bacillati; phylum Actinomycetota; class Actinomycetes; order Kitasatosporales; family Streptomycetaceae; genus Streptomyces; species Streptomyces sp. NPDC043952. The sequence continues at coordinate 137,840 of NZ_JBWKES010000004.1, read as the reverse complement.
GCGCCGAGCCGGGCGCGCAGCCCGGCGTCGCCCAGCAGCCGGCCGAGCCCGGCGGCCAGCGCCCCCGCGTCGCCGGGCGGCACCGCGAGGCAGGTCTCGCCGTCGCGGCCCGCGACCTCGGGGATGGCGCCGCCGGTCGTGGCGAGCAGCGGTGTCCCGGTGGCCATGGCCTCCGCGGCGGGCAGCGAGAACCCCTCGTACAGCGAGGGCACGCAGGCGACCTCGGCGGAGCGGATCAGGTCGACCAGTTCGGCGTCCGAGATGCCCTTGACGAACTCGACGGCGCCGTCCAGGCCGTACCGTTCGATCGCCTGGGCGACCGGCCCCTCGGCGGGGCGCTTGCCGACGACGACGAGGTGCGCGGCCGGGTGCTCGGTGCGCACCTTGGCCAGCGCCTCCACGAGGAACACCAGCCCCTTGAGCGGCACATCGGCGCTGGAGGTGGTGACGATCCGCCCCGGCACCTCGGGCACCGCGGGGTCCGGTGCGAACAGGTCGGTGTCGGCGCCGATGTGCACCACGTGGATGCGGTCCTGCCGCACCCCGAGGTGGTCCACGATCTCCTGCCGGGAGGTGCCGGAGACGGTGAGCACCGAGGGCAGCCGGCGCGCGACCCGCTTCTGCATGCGGGTGAAGGCGTACCAGCGGCGCACCGAGTACCGGCGCTGCCAGCCGTCGGCCGCGTCCAGTTCGAGCTGCCGGTCCACGGTGATGGGGTGGTGGATGGTGGTGACCAGCGGCGCGCCGATGTCGCCGAGGAGGCCGTAGCCGAGGGTCTGGTTGTCGTGCACGACGTCGAAGTCGCCGCGCCGGGCCCGCAGCATCCGGCGGGCGCGCAGCGAGAAGGTGAGCGGCTCGGGGAAGCCGCCGGTCCACATCGTGCCCACTTCGAGGGCGTCGATCCAGTCCCGGTACTCGTCGCGGCCGGGGGTGCGGAAGGGGTCGGGCTGGCGGTAGAGATCGAGGCTCGGCAGCTCGGTCAGGGTGAGTGCGGGGTAGCCCTCGTCGAGCACGGGGTAGGGCTGGGAGCCGATGACCTCGACGCGGTGTCCGAGGCGGGCCAGTTCGCGCGAGAGGTGCCGTACGTAGACGCCCTGCCCGCCGCAGAACGGGTTCCCTTTGTAGGTGAGGAGCGCGATGTCGAGCGGTCGCTCCCCGTCGGCGGCGAAGTCCTCACGGGCACCCGCTTGCCGGGCCTCGGCGGTCACTCTGTGCCCCCTTCTGCCTGCACTGTCCCGCGAGACTACGACGGGACGCTAATCTAGAACAAGTTTCAGACTTGATCGTTCAAGAGCCTCTGAATCTACCGGCAGGTAGGGGTGCTGTGAGCAGTGGATCAGGTGATCCGCGCCACGGCGCGCGGCCCTGCCGTACCGTCCGATCACGTGCCCTGCCGACGCCCTCACCGATTGTCACGGAACGGGACCCATGCCTGCGGAAGCCAGTACGTCGCGCACTCCCCCGCCGGCCCTCACGGAGCGTCAGGAGGCCCGCCGCCGCCGGATCCTCCAGGCGAGCGCGCGGCTGGCGGGGCGGGGCGGCTTCGACGCGGTGCAGATGCGCGAGGTGGCCGAGTCCTCCCGGGTGGCCCTGGGCACGCTGTACCGCTACTTCCCGTCCAAGGTGCATCTGCTGGTGGCCACGATGCAGGACCAGTTGGAGCGGATGCACGGCACCCTGCGCCGCCGGCCGCCCGCCGGGGACACCGCCGCCGAGCGGGTCGCCGAGACCCTGATGCGGGCCTTCCGGGCGCTCCAGCGCGAGCCGCACCTGGCCGACGCGATGGTCCGCTCGCTGACCTTCGCGGACCGCAGTGTCAGCCCCGAGGTGGACCAGGTCTCCCGGCAGACCACGGCGATCATCCTGGACGCGATGGGCCTGGAAGGCGATCCGACCCCGGAGCAGCTCTCCGCCGTCCGGGTCATCGAGCACACCTGGCACTCGGCCCTCGTCACCTGGCTCTCCGGCCGGGCCTCGATCGCCCAGGTGAAGATCGACATCGAGACCGCCTGCCGCCTGATCGACCTGCCCGCACCGGCGGCCGGCCGTGACCGGCCCGCAGGGCGGCGGCCCCGGTAATTCCCTTGGCGGCACGCGAGCTCGGGCTGGTACACAGGGCCATGGACCCCGTGCAGCGGCTGCTCGCCGAGCGCGCCTGTGAGCGCCTGATCCTGGAGTTCGTCCACCGCCTCGACCTCGGTGAACCGGCCACGGTGGCCGAGCTGTTCACCGAGGACGGCAGCTGGGAGTGGCCCCCGCCGGGAGACGGGCGCGCGGTGCGGGGCCGGGCGGCGCTCGGGGAGTACTTCGGCGCCCGGCCCGCGGACCGGCTCTCCCGCCGGCTGATGTCCAACGTCCTGGTCACGGTGGCCTCCGCGGAGACGGCGACGGCGGTGTCGTACTTCTCCACCCACCGCGTCGACGGCCACACCGGCGGCCTGGTGCCCGCCGGGCCGCCGGTCCAGGTGGGGCACTACGAGGACCGGTTCCGCCGGGTCGGCGGGCGCTGGCTGCTCGCCTCCCGCGTGCTCCACCTGCCCTTCGGCGGGCCTACGCCCAGGGTGTGAGGCCGGCCAGGAAGTCCCGCTCGGCGGGGGTCAGCGGCGGGCCCGCGAGGGCGGGCAGCGGCGGCCCGGTCAGGGCGTGCAGGAGGGCGTCGGGGCGGAAGAGGCGGCCGGGCGGGGTGCCGAGGGTGGTGACGTCCCAGAGGGCGGCGGCCGCGGCGTAGGAGCCGGTGGCCGCGCGGTTCAGCCGCCGGGAGTAGGCGGCGGTCAGCCGGTCCACGGGCGTGGCGCGGCCGCCCTCCACCCCCGGATACAGGACATCGGTGCTGACGGCCGCCGTCCACGCCCCCTGCGCCGCGCGGGCCACCGCCCGCTGCACCCGCCGGGCCAGCCCCGGCGCCTCGACGCCGTGCTCCCGCACCGCCCGCGCGAGGGCGCGGGCGCCGAACGCGGCGGCCGACATGCCCTGCCCGTAGATCGGGTTGAAGGTGGCCGCCGCGTCCCCGATCGCGACCAGCCGCTCCGGCCACAGGCGCGCCTTCTCTAGGTACCGGCGGGAGTTGCTGGTGCTGCGGCTGACGTGCACCGGGCCGAGCGGCTCGGCGGCCTCGATCAGCCGGCCCACCAGGGGGCTCGGCAGATCCAGCGCGTACGCGACGAAGGCGTCCGGGTCCTTCGGTGGCTCGCTGCCCCGCATCCCGCCGAGGCTCACCATCCACTGGCCGTCCTCGATCGGCACGATCATGCCGCTGCGTCCGGGCCGCCCGCTCCAGGGGTCGGCCTGCACCAGGGTCATCGGCCAGTCGGGGGCGGCGGGCGGGGTGCGGTAGACGCGAGTGGCGTTGGCGAGGCCGCTGTCGATGTGCCGCTCGCGGATGCCGTGCACGCCGAGGACGTCGAGCCAGGGCAGCAGCCGGGTGCCCCGGCCGCTCGCGTCCACCACCCAGTCGGCGTCCAGGTCCTCGGGCGCGGTGCCGTCGGCCCCGGCCAGCCGTACGCCGGTCACCCGGCGGGCGCTGCCGCGCAGCCCGCTCACCCGGCCGCGGCGCACGCTGACGTTGGGGTTGGTGTCCAGCACCGCCCGGCGCACACCCCACTCCAGCAGCGGTCTGCTCGCGGTCATGGTGACGAAGGTGCGGTGCCGCCAGCGCCGGAACCAGCCGACCGGGGCGAGGGTCAGCAGGTCCGAGCTGAGCGCCGTCTGTCTGGCCCCGGCCGCCACCAGCCGCCCTCGCAGGTCCGCCCCCGGCAGCAGCTCCTCCATCACCGCCAGGCCGCCGGGCATCAGCAGATGGGCGTGCCGGGACTGGGGCACCCCCCTGCGGTGCTCGGGCCCCTCGGGCAGCTCGTCGTGGTCGAGTACGACGACCTCGGCCACGGCGGGTGCGAGCGCCGCGGCGGCGAGCAGACCGGCCGGTCCGGCCCCGATGACAACGGCTGTTCGTGCGTTCACGGTTCCCCATTCCTTCGCTGGGACGTCCGGCGGGACGTCCGGTGACACGTGTGCGCGGGCATCCGTGCGCGCGCCCGCTCGGGGCGGGCGCGCGCCTCGGGTCCGCTCCCTCAGCTGCGGGCGGTGCGTGCCGCGCCCTCCCGCGCCGCCCTGACGACCGGCGAGCCGGCCAACGCCCGTGCCAGCCGCACCAGTTCCCCGGTGTCGGAGAACAGCGCGGTGTGCAGCCGCGAGCCCGGCTCCGGGTCCTGCGGGGGCCGCGGCCGTCCCGCCTGGCGCGCGGCGTCCACGACCATGGCGGCCGCCGCGATGAAGTGCGCCTCGCCCGGCGGGCTGCCCTGGCCGCGGGCCTGCCGGTACGCCGTCTCGCGCACCCGGCCGTCGCAGCGGGACTGGAGGGCGAGCAGCGCGTCGAGGATGCGCAGCTCGCGGTAGTACAGCCGGCCGCGCGGCAACTGCCAGCGCGGAGGCGCGGGTTTGGGCGCGGTCGGCACGTCCCGCAGCTCCGCCCACAGGGGGCCGAGCGCCCGGTAGTCCCAGATGCTGTGCCACTGGGCGAGGGTCGCGGGCAGCAGCCGGGGCAGCACGAAGCCCGCCGCGCACAGCAGGGCGCCCAGCGCGGCGGCGCGCGGGGCCAGCCCGGTGGACAGCCGGTCCAGATCCCAGCCCGCCCAACGGGCCGCCACCGCCGTGGACTTGGCGCACTCGAAGCCGAGCACGTCCACGGCCAGGCCCGCCATGATGAGCCGCAGCCCCATCCGCAGGATGCCGGTCACCTCACGGGACCAGCGCAGGCACACATAGATGGTGATCACCGCGCAGGCGCCGTGCCCGAGGAGATAGAGCACGATCATCTCGCGCATGTACGGCGTGTTCGCGTAGTAGGTGTCGAGGTCCCGCAGCCGTTCGACGGGCGCGTGGGCGAGCGCGAACAGCGTGATGACGGCGATGATCACCAGGCTGTACACGGTGGCGACCCGCACCACCTGGCGCCGTACCCGCTCGGCGGGGCCGCCGCGCCAGTTGATCAGCAGGATCAGCAGGGAGGCGCTGTAGGCGGAGATGACGCTGTAGGTCATCGGGGCGCCGAAGTTGGGGACGTGGGTGAGGTGGTTGACCGCGCCCAGGGTGACGGGGGCGGAGCAGAAGAAGCAGAGCCCGCCGAGGAAGATCGACACACAGGTGGAGGCGGTCAGCGGGTCCCGCAGGGCGAGCCGGGGGCGGCGGAAGATCAGCAGGGCGGTCGCGGTGAACAGGCTCGCCACCGTGTACACGATCAGGCTCATGGTGCGGCGGCCCCTTCAGCAGACGGCCAGGGCGCGGTCGCCGGTGCCCTCGGCGAGGGCGTCGGAGATGCGCAGCAGCGCCGGGAGGTCGGGCCGGTCGGCGAGCGGTACGACCGCGTCGTCCCGTTCCTCGTGCAGCGCCCGGACGGCGGCGGCGATGGCCGCGGCCCACGCGGCGGCCTCCGCCTGCTGCGGGTCCGCGCCGCACCGCGAGTGGTCGGCGTACGTCTGCCGGAACAGCCCCGCGTCGAGGTGGCGCCCCAGGTGGTGCAGCCCGTTGTAGATGGAGCTCTGCCGCCAGGTCAGCCAGCGGGTCGCGGAGGGCCACAGCGGGCGCGGCGCGCGCAGGCTCTCGCGGGTGAGCAGCCCGGTCAGCGTCCGCTCCAGCGGGCCGAGCCGCGCGTACGCCCGCCAGCAGCGCGCCCGCAGGGCCAGGAAGGGGGCGAGCAGCGGGATGACGATGCCGACGACGGTGACCGCGGCCCCGAGTCCGGCGCAGGCCGCCGGGAGCGTCGTACCGAGCGCGGACCAGTCCCGGCCGCACCAGCGGGCGGCGACGGCGAGGAGTTTGGCCACGCTGTAGCCGCCGCCGACGAGGTTGCCGACGCCCATCAGCACCAGGCCCGCGCGCAGCGAGCCGCGCAACCGCCGGGCCCAGGACAGGGACCGGCAGGCGGTGACGAAGACGGCGGTCAGGTGCGCGCCGAGGTACAGGACGATCATCTCGGCGATGTACGGCGTGGTGGCGTAGTACGTGTCGAAGTCCGTACGGCGTTCGACGCTCGCGTCGCCGAGCAGGAACAGGGCGGCGATGCCCGCGAGTACGGCGGTGTAGCCGAGGGTCCAGCGGCGGATCGCGCGGCCGGTGCCGGGGCCGCCGCGCCAGCGCAGGACGAGCGCGAGGGAGGCGGCGCCGTACGCGGTGACCGTGCCGTACGTCAGCGGGGCGGCCAGGTTGGGCACGCCGCTGGTGCCGTTGACGAACCCGACCGTGCCGGGGGCGCCGAGCAGGAAGCACAGCGAGGCCAGGGCCAGCACACCGCTGAGGGTGAGCAGGAACGGGTCCCGCCAGCGGCGCGCCAGATCGGGCGCCTTGGCCAGCAGGCCGAGCCAGAGCAGCCCGCAGCTGGCGTAGTTGATCAGGTCGCTCACCGCCTGGCACCGCGGTAGTTGAGGGCCGCGCCGATGCGTCCGGCGAGGTCGTCGTGGCCGGAGGTGTGTGCTGCGTACACGGAGTCGGGGGACGCTTTCAGCCAGGGCCGCAGCCGGTCGCCGATCAGCATGCCGAACAGGTCCGCGCGCTGCTCCGCGGCCTCCAGGAAGCGGGTGCGGGCGGCGGTCGCCACCGCCGCGCCGGCGCCGGCGGGCGCGGGGGCGCCCCCGGTGTGCGCGGCGCGGTGGGCGGGGTCGTCGTCGGCCATGTGCCACAGCTCGTGGCCCAGGATCACGAGCTTCATCCAGGGCGGGGCGTCGGCCTCGATGACGATGTCGTCGCGGCCGCCGCGCTCGATCCACAGTCCGGTCGCGGCGGTCCCCGGCGGGAAGTTCGCCTGGTGGACGACGATGGGGCGACCGCGCCAGCGGATCGCGGACTCCACCAGGGCGTCCAGCAGATCGCCGGGGTCGGCGGGAATCGGCACGCGCAGGGGGTCGATCAGCTCGTTGGCGAACCGGCGCATCTTCCTGGTTGTTCGCACCATTCCCCCGGAGGCTGCAAGCGGTCACGTCTGACCGCAATATGCCAACTCCGCGCCGCTCGGGCCAGCTTCACCCGCACGGCCCGGTCGGCACAAATGCGATGTACCTCGCCAACGGGACACCGCCCGCCCCGCCCCCTGGCCGAAACCGCCACTGCACGCCCCCGCGGGCCACCGGTACTTTCAGCCAACCCGAAAGAGCGCTCAGGCCAGTTGTGCCACGCTGCGCACCAACTCCCCCGCCTCGACCAGCGATTCCGTCTCCCGCGTGCTCATCGTCGGGTTCCCCGCCCGGCGCCGCAGCGCCTCGGCGAGCCCGTCCCCGGTGAGCCGGGAGGGGTCGGCGAGCAGGGCGGCGAGCAGCGCGCGGGCCGGTCCGGCGAGGCCGGTGGGGCCGACGGCGACCTGGGCGAGGATCACCGCGGACATGCCCCAGTCCAGGTCCGGGCGGCCGTCCTCGGCGTTGGACCAGTCGATGACGCGGGGCCCGTCCGGGGTGAGCATCACATTGTCGGGGTGCAGGTCCAGGTGCAGCACCCGCGCACCGGGGTCCGCCGCGTCCCGGCCGGGCAGGGCGTGCAGCCGCCGCAGCAGCCCGGCGAGCAGCGCGCCCGCCTCGGCCGCGCCCACCCGGCCGTCGAGGAGGGCGGCGAGCAGGGTCGGGCCGGACAGCCGCTCCAGGACCAGCTCGGTGCGCGAGCCGGTGGGGCGGACGCGGGGCGCCGGATAGCCGTGCCGTCGTACGTACGTCATCACGGCCGCCTCGGCCGCCGCGTCCCCGAAGCCCTCGCGGTCGCGGCGCAGCACCCACGCGGTGTCGATCTCGTAGACGTCGGCCGTGCGGCCCGAGCCGAGGAGCTTTCCCGGTGTTGTCATGGCCGTGACCCTAATCACCGTCACGGTGTGCTCACGGGCCCTCCCCGGCGCCGGTGGGGCTGCCGGTAAAGTGGCGGGGTCGTCATCACGCCCGTACGGGGGGAAGCCGGTGCAATTCCGGCGCTGACCCTTCCCCACTTCTCGACTTCGCTCGAAGCGGGGAGACCCCGATCCGTGAACCGGCCCCCAGGCCGGTGAGCCGGAATGCCCCGCAGCGGACGTGACCGGCTCGTGTGCGTCGGCCGCTCGCCGCGCACGGCACCGTCGAGGTATACGGAGCCGAGCCGCTCGGGGCCTCCCGTGCGCTGCCCGGCTCCCCGCAGGGAGAGGCACCCGCCGATCATGAACGTCCGCCGCACCGCCGCGGCTCTCGCCGCCATAGGCGTGCTGGCAGCCGCCGCACCCGCCGTGGCCGCCGGCCCGTCCCCTTCCCCCAAGGCATCGGTCCCCGCCGGTCTCTACGGCACGTCGGACCCCACTTACGACGGTGTGTGGCGCCAGTCGCTCACTCTCGTCGCCCAGCGCACCCTCGGCTACCGGCCGGCCACCGCCGCCGTCGACTGGCTCACCGGTCAGCAGTGCGCGAACGGCTCCTTCGCCGCGTTCCGCGCCGCCCCCGCCAAGGCGTGCGACGCCAAGACCGTGGTGGACACCAACAGCACGGCCGCCGCGGTGCAGGCGCTGCACGCGACCGGCGGCCACGACGCCGCCGTCACCAAGGCCGTCGACTGGCTCAAGTCCGTGCAGAACAAGGACGGCGGCTGGGGCTACAACCCCGGCAGCCCCAGCGACGCCAACTCCACCTCCGTCGTCGTCGGCGCGCTGACCGCGACCGGCGCCGACCCGGCGGCCGTGCAGAAGTCCGGCAAGTCCCCGTACGACGCGCTGGCCTCCTGGTCCATCCCCTGCGACCAGGACGGCGGCGGCGCGCTGGCCTACCAGCCGGACAAGAAGGGCAAGCTGGCCGCCAACGCCGACGCCACCGCGGCCGGGGTGACCGCCGCGCTCGGCAAGGGCTTCGTGGCCGAGGCCGGCAAGGCCCCCGCCGCGGACGGCTGCGCCAAGGCCGGCCACCCCACCCCGGCCCAGGTCGCCGACAACGGCGGCGCGTACCTCGCCGCCGCGGTCGCCAAGACCGGCCACCTCATGTCCGTACTGCCCGGCGCCACCGACCAGCCGGACTACGGCAACACCGCCGACACCGTCGTCGCCCTCGCCGCGGACGGGCGCACCGCGGCGGCGAAGAAGGCGTACGCCTACCTGGAGAAGCACGCCGGTCCCTGGGCGGCGCAGACCGGGCCGGCGGCGTACGCCCAGCTCATCCTGGCCGCGCACGCGGTCGGCGCCCAGCCCGGCGACTTCGGCGGCACCAGCCTCGTGACCGCCCTTGACGCCCTCGGCCCGGCGCCGACGATGCAGGGCGCGGCCGAGAAGCCGGCCAAGGCGTCCGACGGCACCTCGCACGCCGGGGTCTGGTGGAGCGTCGGTATCTGCCTCGTCGCGGGCATCGGCATCGGGTTCCTGCTCAGCACCCGCAAGAAGCGGCAGCCGTGAGGGCCGTCCGCCGTGCCGTGCCGGTGCTGCTGGCCGCGCTCGCCCTGCTGCTCGGCGCGGGCGCGGGACAGGCGGCGGCCACGGGGTACCGCTACTGGTCGTTCTGGGAACGCTCCGGCGACCACTGGACGTACGCCACCCAGGGCCCCTCGCTCGCCCGGCCCGAGGACGGCGCCGTGGAGGGGTTCCGCTTCTCCGTGAGCGCGGACTCGGGCGACGCGAGCAAGCCGCGCGGTACGGCGGACTTCGGCACGATCTGTGCGGGGACGGCGGCGAAGCCGGGCACGAAGCGGGTGGCGCTGGTCATCGACTTCGGCGTCCCGGCGGACGCGCCGGACGGCGAGACCCCGCCGGCCCGCCGCACCGCGTGCGCACGGGTCGCGCCCTCGGCCTCCGCGGCTCAGGCCCTGGCCGCGGTGGCGAAGCCGCTGCGGTACGACACGAATGCCCTGCTGTGCGCGATCGCCGGGTATCCGCGGAAGGGGTGCGGTGAGCAGGTCGGCTCCGCCGGTTCGGCCGCCGCCGGGAAGCCCGCCTCTTCCTCTTCGTCCAGTGGTTCGTCCAGTGGCCCGTCGCTGGGGCTGCCGATCGGTGCCGGTGTCGTCGTCCTCCTGGCGGGGGCGGCGGTGTGGCAGTTCCGCCGGCGCCGCGTATGACTCCGTCGGAGGGGCCGGTGGGGGCGGATCGCGTGGTTTCTCGTGGGCGGGAGGGTGTCCGGGGCGGGGACCGTTCCGCCCCGTCCGCCGTACCCGGCCGCGGGCCGTCCGTGGCTGGTCGCGCGGTTCCCCGCGCCCCTTACGGGGCTTCCCTCGCCGCGCCCACCCGGCGAGCGCCGGTCAGCGACCCGGCCCCCGGACAGCGGCGGCGCGCGACCGTGCATCCCGGTGCCTGGTGGCTCTGGGCGATAGCGCTGGGGACGGCGGCGACCCGTACCACCAATCCGCTGCTCCTCGCCCTGCTCATCGCCGCGTCGGCGTACGTCGTGGCGACGCACCGCTCCCCCGCCCCCTGGGCCCGTTCCTACTCCGCGTTCGCCAAGCTCGCGTTCGCCGTGCTGCTCATCCGCCTGGTCTTCGCGGTGGCCCTCGGCTCCCCGATCCCCGGCACCCATGTGCTGCTCACCCTCCCGGAGATCCCCCTCCCGCACTGGGCGCAGGGCATCCGGCTCGGCGGCGAGGTCACCGCGGAGGCGCTGGTCTTCGCGGCGTACGACGGGCTGAAGCTGGCCACCCTGCTGATCTGCGTCGGCGCCGCGAACGCCCTCGCCAGCCCGTCCCGCCTGCTGAAGTCCCTGCCCGGCGCCCTGTACGAGACCGGCGTCGCCGTCGTCGTCGCCCTCACCTTCGCGCCGCACCTGATCGCCGACGTCCAGCGGCTGCGCGCCGCCCGCCGGCTGCGCGGCCGCCCGGACCGGGGCGTGCGGGGCCTGCTCCAGGTCGGACTCCCGGTCCTGGAGGGCGCGTTGGAACGCTCCGTCGCCCTCGCCGCCGCCATGGAGGCCCGCGGGTACGGCCGCACCGCCGACGTCCCCGCACGGGTGCGCCGTACGACCGCCGCCCTCACCCTCGGCGGTCTGCTCGGCGTCTGCGCGGGCACGTACGGGCTGCTCACCGCCGAGGGCGGCGGCTACGGCGCCCCGCTGCTGCTCGCCGGGGTCGTCGCCGCCCTCGCCGGACTGCGCCTGGGCGGCCGCCGCTCGCCGCGCACCCGGTACCGTCCCGACCCCTGGGGCGCCCGCGCCTGGCTGGTCACCGGTTCCGGCGTCGCCGTGGCCGCGCTGCTGACCCTCGCCTCGGCCCGCGCCCCCGAGGCCCTGCACCCCGGCGTGGTCCCGCTGACCGCCCCCGCCCTGCCCCTGTGGCCGGCCGCCTCGGTCCTCCTCGCCCTGCTGCCCGCCTTCGTCGTCCCGAGGGAGCACTCGTGATCCGCTTCGAGCAGGTCGGCGTCACGTACGACGGTGCCGCCGAACCCACCGTCCGCGACGTCGACTTCGAGGTGCCGGAGGGCGAACTGGTGCTGCTCGTCGGCCCGTCCGGGGTCGGCAAGTCCACCGTGCTCGGCGCGGTCAGCGGCCTCGTCCCGCACTTCACCGGCGGCACCCTGAGCGGCCGGGTGACCGTGGCCGGCCGGGACACCCGCACCCACAAGCCCCGCGAACTCGCCGATGTCGTCGGCACGGTGGGCCAGGACCCGCTCGCGCACTTCGTCACCGACACCGTCGAGGACGAACTCGCCTACGGCATGGAGTCGCTGGGCCTCGCGCCCGAGGTGATGCGCCGCCGCGTCGAGGAGACCCTCGACCTGCTGGGCCTCGCCGGGCTGCGGGACCGGCCCATCGCGACCCTCTCCGGCGGCCAGCGCCAGCGCGTCGCCATCGGCTCGGTGCTCACCCCGCACCCGCAGGTCCTCGTCCTCGACGAACCGACCTCCGCGCTGGACCCCGCCGCGGCGGAGGAGGTCCTCGCGGTCCTCCAGCGCCTCGTGCACGACCTCGGCACGACCGTCCTCATGGCCGAACACCGCCTGGAACGCGTCATCCACTACGCCGACCGTGTCGTCCTCCTGCCCACCCCCGGCGCACCCCCCGTCACCGGCACCCCCGCGGACATCATGTCCGTCTCCCCGGTCCACCCCCCGGTCGTCGCCCTGGGCCGCCTGGCCGGCTGGTCCCCGCTGCCCCTGACCGTGCGCGACGCCCGCCGCAAGGCCGGCGACCTGCGGGAACGCCTCGCCCTCAGCGCGGGCAATGGTGCAGCTGGAGCGACGGGGAGGGTGGGCGCGACGGCCCCCCGCGAGCACCGGCAGGCGACCCCGCCCCCGGCCACCAGCACCAACGGGCGCCTCTTCCGACGCCGTACCAAGACCACCACCGAAACCCACGCCACCCCCGCCGCCACCGCCCACGGCCTCACCGTCCGCCGCGCCACCCGCACCGCCCTCCGCGACATCGACATCACCGTCACCCCCGGCGAGACCATCGCCCTGATGGGCCGCAACGGCGCCGGCAAATCCACCCTCCTCAACACCTTCGTCGGCCTCCTCGAACCCACCGCCGGCACGGTGACCGTCGGCGGCCGTACCCCCCACCGCACCCCGCCCCGCGACCTGATCCGCCACGTCGGCCTGGTCCCCCAGGAACCGCGGGACCTCCTCTACGCCGACACCGTGGCGGCGGAGTGCACCGCCGCCGACCAGGACGCCGACGCGCTCCCCGGCACCTGCCGCACCCTCCTGGACCGGCTCCTGCCGGGCATCGCCGACGACACCCACCCCCGCGACCTCTCCGAGGGCCAGTGCCTCGCCCTCGCGCTGGCCGTGGTCCTGGCCGCCCGCCCGCCCCTGCTCCTGCTGGACGAGCCGACCCGCGGCCTGGACTACGCCGCGAAGGGCCGCCTGGTCACCGCGCTGCGCGAACTCGCCGCCGAGGGGCACGCGATCGTCCTGGCCACGCACGACGTGGAGCTGGCCGCGGAGATCGCCCACCGGGTGGTGCTGCTGGCCGAGGGAGAGGTGATCGCGGACGGCCCGACGGCGGAGATCGTCGTGTCCTCGCCCTCCTTCGCCCCGCAGGTGACCAAGATCCTCGCCCCCCAGCGATGGCTGACCGTCTCCCAGGTCCGGGAGGCCCTGGGATGACCCAGCCCCCGCCCGCACCCGCCACCGCCCCCGCGCCCACCACTGCCGCGCCCGTCGCCCCCCGCGTCCGCGCCGTCCGCCTCGGCCCCCGCTCCGTCGCCGCGCTCGCCCTCGTCACCGCCGTCGGCGTGGTCGCCTTCGGCTGGCCCTTCCTCGCGCCGCCCGCCTCCCAGCTCAGCGCCCACGCCCAGGACGCCCCCTGGCTGTTCGCGGGCCTGCTGATCCTGCTCGTCGCGGTGGTCGCGGCCACCATCTCGGAGTCGGACCTCGGCCCGAAGGCGGTGGCGATGCTGGGCGTGCTCGCCGCCACCGGTGCCGCGCTGCGCCCGATCGGCGCGGGCACCGCCGGGATCGAGCCGATGTTCTTCCTGCTGGTGCTCAGCGGCCGGGTCCTCGGCCCCGGCTTCGGCTTCGCGCTGGGCTCGGTGACGATGTTCGCCTCCGCGCTGCTGACCGGCGGTGTCGGCCCCTGGCTGCCGTTCCAGATGCTGTCGATGGGCTGGTTCGCGATGGGCGCGGGCCTGCTGCCGGGCCCGGTGCGGCTGCGCGGCCGGGCCGAGCTGCTGCTCCTGGCCGGGTACGGCTTCTTCGCCTCCCTCGCCTACGGCACGGTGATGAACCTGGCCGGCTGGCCCTTCATGGGCGCCACCGCCTCGGGCATCTCCTTCCATCCGGGCGCCTCGGTCGCCGCCAACCTGGCCCGGTTCGTCGCCTACTGCCTGGCCACCTCCCTGGGCTGGGACCTGGGCCGGGCCCTGTGCACGGTGGTGCTGACCTGCGCGCTCGGCCCGGCGGTGCTGCGCGCGCTGCGCCGGGCCACCCGGCGGGCCGCGTTCGAGACGCCGGTCACCTTCGACGGCCCCGGTGCGTGAGGGGCCGTACCCACGCGGTGAGCGGGCCGGTGAAGCAGCCCACATGACGCAGCTCACCTACGAAGCGGGACCGTAGCGGCTTTTGTCCGATACGTTCCGCTCCGCACCGACTCTGACCTGCGGTTTGAGAGCTGCGCCACAGAACGCCCATTCTCTCCCCATCCGGCCACAACTAGTAAAAGGGGTGATTGCGGACGGATTTCCGGGCTGCTTATCTGGTCGGCGTCGCCAGGCACCACGAGCCCCCGAGGCTCACGCCGGCTCCCCCCGTCCCCGACGCAAGAGGTGCTCCGTGTCCGTCTCCGTCATCCGTCGCATCGCTTCCCCGAAGAAGGCCCTCACCGTCGCCGCCGTGGCCGCCGCCACCGCCGGCATGGCGCTGTCCGCGGCGCCCGCCCAGGCCGCCGCCCCGGCCTCGGCCTCCTCGGCGCAGGCGATCGCGCACAAGATGATCCCGGACGCCGCGCAGTTCAACGCGTTCAGCCAGATCGTCCAGCGCGAGAGCGGCTGGAACCCGACCGCCACCAACGCCTCCTCCGGCGCCTACGGCCTGGTCCAGGCGCTGCCGGGTTCGAAGATGGCCTCCGCGGGTGCCGACTGGAAGACCAACCCGGCCACCCAGATCAAGTGGGGCCTGGACTACATGAACTCCCGCTACGGCAGCCCCGCCAAGGCCTGGGCCTTCTGGCAGGCCAACCACTGGTACTGAGCCGGCCCGCGCCGCAGCCAGGACACCGGAAAGCACCCCCGCCGCCCCGCTCGGCGAGGGTGCTTTCCGCATGTCCGGGCATTGCCGGCCAGCCCGTGGTGAAGTGGTCCCCGGCCCTGTCCGCCCGGCGAACCGGAGGAACCGTGACGACACCACCGACACCCCCGGCGCCGCCCGCCCCCGGACCCGCGGCGGCCCCCGCGCCGGACCCGGAGGCGCGCGGGCTGCGGCTGGTGCTCGTGCTGATCGCGCTGACCGTGGTGAGCGGTCTGATCGACGCCGTCAGCTATCTCGGCCTGGGCCGGGTCTTCACCGCGAACATGACCGGCAACGTGGTGGTGCTGGGCTTCGCGGCGGCCGGGGCGGCCGGGTTCTCGGTGCCGCGCACGGCGACCTCGCTGTGCTGCTTCCTGATCGGCGCGGTGGTGGGCGGCCGGGTGGCGGCCCGCTACGGAGGCGGGTCCCGGCGCCGCTGGGCGCGGCTGACGCTGGCGGCCGAGGCGCTCCTGGTGGGGCTGTCGGCGGCGGTCGCCCTCGTCTGGCCGGGCCGCACCGGCACGGTCTACGCCCTCATCGCGCTGACCGCCTTCGCGATGGGCGTGCGCAACGCGACGGTCCGCAAGCTCGGGGTCCCCGATCTGACGACCACGGTGCTGACGATGACCCTGACCGGCCTGGCCGCCGACTCCCGCCTCGGCGACGGCACCGGGCACCGCTCCCCGCGCCGTACCGCCTCGGTGGTCGCGATGCTCGGCGGCGCGTTCCTCGGCGCGTGGCTGGTGCTTCACCACGGCCTGGGCCTCCCGCTGCTGATCGCGGCCGTCGGCTCGGCGGCGCTCGCGGTGTCCGCCTCCGGCGAGGAGTGACGGCGCCCGGCCGACGCGCCCGCTATTTCACCGGCACCGGTTCCATCAGCCCGGCCTCCGCGCGGGCCGTACTCCTCGCCGCCCGCGGCCCCTGGACCACGTACGACAGGGCGAAGCCCGCGGTGACCACCACGGCGCCGCCGGCCGCGTCGAGCACCCAGTGGTTGGCGGTGGCGAGGATGGCGCAGACGGTGAAGAAGGGGTGGAGCAGGCCGAGGGCCTTCATCCACCACTTGGGGGCGAGGACGGCGATGACCACGCCGCACCACAGGGACCAGCCGAAGTGCAGGGACGGCATCGCCGCGTACTGGTTGGTGAGGGCCGTCATCGCGCCGTAGTCCGGGTGGGCGAGGTCCTGCGCGCCGTGCACGGTGTCGATGAAGCCGAGGCCCGGCATCAGGCGCGGCGGGGCCAGCGGGAACAGCCAGAAGCCGATCAGGGCGAGGAAGGTGGCGAAGCCCAGGGAGGTGCGGGCCCAGCGGTAGTCGACGGGGCGGCGCCAGTACAGCACCGCGAGGACCGTGAGCGGCAGCACGAAGTGGAAGGACTCGTAGTAGAAGTCGAAGAAGCCCCGCAGCCAGCCGATCCCGGCGACCGTGTGGTTGAGCCAGTGCTCGATGTCTATGTGCAGGAACCGCTCGATGTGCACCACGATCCGCCCGTGGTGCTCGGCGACCGCCCGCCCCCGGTCGTCCCCGCTCGCGCCCGCGGCCAGCCGGACCTGCGCGTACGCGGCGTACACGACCCGGATCAGCAGCAGCTCCAGCAGGAGGTTGGGGCGGGTGAGGACCCGGCGCAGGAAGGGCAGCAGCGGGATGCGCCGGAAGCGGGCGGGGACCGCGGGGGCGTACTCGGTGGGGACGGGCTCCCGGTAGTACGGCGAGGTCCGGGACAGGAACGGTACGGCGACGGCGGCGGCCAGCGCCGCGACCAGCACCAGGTCGTCGCGCAGGGCGTACAGCGCCGGGGTGTTCGGCAGCATCATCTTCGCCGGCAGGGTCGTCACCAGCACCACCGCGACCGGCCACACGGTGCGGTCCGAGGCCCGGCGGCCGACCCGGCCGACCACCGCGAGCAGCAGCCACAGCAGCTGGTGCTGCCAGGTGGTGGGCGAGACGGCCACCGCGGCGCAGCCGGTGATCGCCACGGCGAGCAGCAGCTGCCCGTCGTGCGCGTAGCGGACCGCGCGGCGCAGCGCGAGCACGGAGACGGCCGCGCCGAGCAGCAGGAAGAGGGTGATCTCCAGCGGGCCGCTGAGGCCGAGGCGGAGCAGGGCGCCGTGCAGGGACTGGTTGCCGAGGGCGTCGGCCTTGCCGCCGAGGCCCACGCCGGCCGGGTGGCGCAGCCAGTAGGTGGCCGAGTCGTGCGGCAGCGCGGCCCAGGCGAGCGCGGTCAGCCCGGCGAAGGTGCCGGCGCCGGTGCGGGCGGCCCGGCGGCGGCCGGTGCACCACAGCAGCGGCACGAACAGCAGCACGGTGGGCTGGAGGGCCGCGGCGAGGCCCAGGCACAGCCCGCTCGCCCGCTGCCCCCGTACGGTGAAGCAGCCGAGCAGCACCAGCAGGACCGGGATGACGCTGGTCTGGCCGAGCCAGAGCGCGTTGCGCACCGGCAGCGACAGCATGAGCAGGCTGATCGCGACCGGCGTGGCCAGCAGGGAGGTGCGCCGGCTCACCGGCTGGGGCAGCGCGCGGGCGGCGACCACGCCGAGCGCGACCACCAGCAGCAGGCTGGCGAAGGTCCAGCTCCAGCCGAGGGCGGCCTCCGCGGCGCGGGTGAGCGGCTTGAGCACGAGCCCGGCGAGGGGGGTGCCGGTGAACTGCGTGGAGTCGTAGAGGGAGCCCTTGACGTGCAGGACGCCGTGCGGGCCGACCCAGGTCTCCAGGTCGGTCAGGCGTTTGCCGCTCGGGGTGGTGAGGACGGCGGTCAGCTGCCGGACGGCGAGGAGGGCGGCCACCGCCCACAGCGCGAACCGCGCCGCGCGCAGCCGCCCCCCGGCATCCGCCGGACCGAAGCCGTCCCCCGGTCCTGCGCCGTGTTCCACGTTCGCCACGCCTCGTCGGCCTCCCGCCCCGTTTCCGTCCCGGCTGTGCGTCGTTCACGCCGGGTCATCCCTACGCAACCCTACGAGGCTCGCAGACCCCCCGGAAGCGGAAACAGGCAACCCCTGGTTCACCTGGCGCCCGCTCCCCTTTTGTCCCGATGACGACGGCACGCGGGGCCCCCGTTGCGCCGCGGGGGCGCGAGAAGGGTCACAGCGGGGGCGCGGGCCGGCGGGTCGCGAGCGGACGGAGTTGCCTGTTGACGCGCCCTTTAGCTGCCCTGTGCACGCATCCGCGTACGCCACGTAAGGGCGCAATCAGTGCCTATGGTCGATTTTCGGCCCTTCGCACGTCCGGTGTTCACGCCGGTGCCGCCGGGGCCGCGTCTCTGTCCCCGTCGAAAGGCAGGCGAGCCCCGTTTTGGCGACCGTCACAGCCGTCACCCCCCAGACGAAGGCCCGCGGGGCCGCGCCCTCGGCCGCCCGCGACGTCACCGTCACCGATCCCGCGCTCGTCAAGCGCGCCGTGAAGGCGGCCGCGCTCGGCAACGCGATGGAATGGTTCGACTTCGGTGTCTACAGCTACATCGCGGTCACCCTCGGCAAGGTCTTCTTCCCGTCCGGCAACCCGACGGCCCAGCTGCTGTCGACGTTCGGCGCCTTCGCGGCGGCGTTCCTGGTGCGCCCGCTCGGCGGCATGGTCTTCGGCCCGCTGGGCGACCGGGTGGGCCGGCAGAAGGTCCTCGCGGTCACCATGATCATGATGGCGGCGGGCACGTTCGCGATCGGTCTGATCCCGTCGTACGCCTCGATCGGCGTGGGCGCGCCGCTGCTGCTGCTCGCGGCGCGGCTGGTGCAGGGCTTCTCCACCGGCGGCGAGTACGCCGGTGCCTCGACCTTCATCGCCGAGTACGCCCCCGACAAGAAGCGCGGCTTCTTCGGCAGCTGGCTGGAGTTCGGCACGCTCGCGGGCTACATCGGCGGCGCGGGTCTGGTGACGCTGATGACGGCGCTGCTGTCCTCGGCCGACCTGCTCTCCTGGGGCTGGCGCATCCCGTTCCTGATCGCCGGTCCGATGGGTCTCATCGGCCTGTACCTGCGGATGCGCCTGGAGGAGACCCCGGCGTTCGCGGCGGAGGTCGAGAAGGCGGAGGCGTCCCGGCCGAAGGCGCCGCTGCGGGAGATGGTGGCGGGCCAGTGGAAGGCGCTGCTGCTGTGCATGGGCCTGGTGCTGGTCTTCAACGTCACCGACTACATGCTGCTGTCGTACATGCCGAGCTACCTCACCAGTGAGCTGAAGTACGACGAGACGCACGGGCTGCTCGTGGTGCTCGGCGTGATGGCGCTGATGATGATCGTCCAGCCGTTCGCCGGGGCGCTGACCGACCGGGTCGGGCGCCGGCCGGTGATCGCGGCGGGGTGTGCGGGCTTCCTGTTCCTGTCCGTCCCCGCGCTGCTGCTGATCCGCCAGGGCAGCCTGCTCGCGGTGGCGCTGGGCATGGGCGCGCTGGGTCTGCTGCTGGTCTGCTTCACGGCGGCCATGCCGGCGGCGCTGCCCGCGCTGTTCCCGACGCGGGTGCGGTACGGGTCGCTGTCCATCGGGTTCAACGTGTCCGTGTCGCTGTTCGGCGGGACGACGCCGCTGGTGGTGACGGCGCTGATCGGGGCGACGGGGAACATGATGATGCCCGCGTATTACATGATGGCCGCGGCGGTCGTCGGCGGGTTCGCGGTGTGGCGGATGTCGGAGTCGGCGGGCCGCCCGCTGCCGGGTTCTGCGCCGGCGGTGGAGAGCCGGTAAGCGCGGCAGGGGGTTCGCCGGGGGGGGTGCGGGGTTCGCCGTAGGGGCGACGAGGGTCCGCCGTAAGGGGCGGGTTTCGCCGTAAGGGTGCGGGTGGATTGCCGGGTGCGGATCCGTCGTGGCCGGTCGCGCAGTTCCCCGTGCCTCTCCGGGGCGCCGCGTCCCCCTTGGGAACCGGAACCCCACCCCCCTCGTCTGTAGCCCTGGTATCGGCACGACGGGGGACGGGGACATGCGCAGGATCCGGGCCGCACGCATACTCTCGGTCGTACTCACTCTCCTCGGCATCCAGCTCACCTGGCTGATCTCCCCCGCCTGGGCCTGCGGCTGCGGTGCCATGGTCGTCGGTCCCGCCCAGCAGCTCGCCGTGTCGGACGAGCAGTCCGTCCTGCGCTGGGACGGCCGCCAGGAGCAGATCGTGATGCGCCTGACCGTCACCGGCGACGCCCGCGACGCCGCCTGGATCATGCCCGTCCCGCACCGCGCCACCGTCCGCCTCGGCGACCCCGCCGTCTTCGACCAGCTGGCGCGGGCCATCGCCCCGGTGCACCGCACCCGGCACCACTTCTGGCCGCGCGACGGCGACTGGCCCTTCGACGAGCACACGGACGGCGCCGCGGCCGCCCCGGCCCCCGCGCAGTCCGCCGTGGGCGTCGTCGGCCGCCAGCGCCTCGGCCCCTTCGACGTGGCGCGGCTGACCGCCACCGACCCGGCCGCCCTGGCCACCTGGCTGCGCGCGAACGGCTTCCCGCTCCCCGCCCGGCTGAAGACGGCCCTGACGCCGTACGTGGCCGAACACTGGGAGTACGTCGCCGTCCGCCTCGCCCCCGACACCGCGGGCACGGCCCTGCGCGGCGCCCTGGACCCGCTGCACCTCACCTTCGCCGCCGACCGCGCCGTCTACCCGATGCGCCTGTCCCGGCTGGCCACCACCCCCCAGTCGCTCGGCCTCTACGTCCTCGCCGCGCACCGCATGGAACCGGCCACCGCGATCGGCGGGCCGCCCCCGCGCACGGTCTACGCCGGCCGCCTCACCGCCCCCGGCGGCGCCCTCGGCACCCTCGCCCGCGGCACGCCGTACCTGACCGCGCTCACCCAGCGGTTCCCGCAACCCGCCCGCATCACCGGCGACCACGAACTGCGCCGGGCCGCCACCGACACCCCCGTCCAGCAGGTGAGCTACGACGACGAGCTGGACCGCGTCGCCGGCGTCCCCGCCTGGCTGCTCACGGCCGGCGTCCTCGCCGCGCTCCTCGCGGCCGCGGCCGGCGCCGTCATGGCCGTACGACACGCACGGCGTCCCGTGCCGCCCCCGCCGCCCGTCTCCGCTCCGCCGCCCCTGGCCTGATCCCTGCCCGGACTCCTGGCCGATCCTCTCCCCGTCCTCGCGCGGCAACTGAGATGATCGGAAGACGGCAGCGGGCCGGCGGCCTCGGCAGGCACTCGGGAAAGGCAGCAGGCACATGAGCGGGCAGCAGCTCTGGGACGACGTCGACGACTACTTCATCAGCACCCTCTCGCCCGACGACGAGGCGCTGCGGGCGGCCCTGCGGGAGAACGACGCCGCCGGGCTGCCGCCCATCGGGGTCACCGCGGCCCAGGGCAAGCTGCTCCAGCTGCTCGCCCAGGTGCAGGGCGCGCGCACCATCCTGGAGATCGGCACGCTCGGCGGCTACAGCACCATCTGGCTGGCCCGCGCGCTGCCCGAGGACGGCAGGCTGGTCACCCTGGAGTACAGCGCCCGGCACGCCGAGGTGGCCACCCGCAACATCGCGCGCGCCGGCCTGGACCGGATCGCCGAGGTGCGGGTGGGCCCGGCCCTGGAGTCGCTGCCGAAACTGGCCGACGAGAACCCGGCCCCCTTCGACCTGGTCTTCATCGACGCGGACAAGGCCAACAACCCGCACTACGTGGAGTGGGCGCTGCGCCTGACCCGTACGGGCAGCCTGATCATCCTGGACAACGTGGTGCGCGAGGGCCGCGTCGCCGACCCGGACACCACCGACCCGGAGATCATCGGCACCCGTACGGCCATCGAGCTGATCTCCTCCCACCCGAGGCTCAGCGGCACGGCCATCCAGACGGTCGGCAGCAAGGGCTACGACGGCTTCGCGCTCGCCCGCGTGCTGGGCTGACCCCGGCGCTCAGACCTCGTGGTAGAAGCCGACGTGCACGCTGCGCGGCCCGCCGCGGTCCTGGACGACGATCTCGCCGGAGCCCCCGCGCGGCAGCGGCACGGTGGCGCCGGGGGTCAGGGGCCGGGCGCTTCCCCCCGCCGTCAGCCGCACCTCCGACGCCGGTTCGGGCTGGGAGCCGCGCAGCCAGGTCAGCTCCCAGGTGCCGTCGGCTCCGCAGCGGAACTCCAGGTGCGCGCGGGAGACGAACAGCCAGTCCTCGGGGGTGACCAGCCGGCACCCGGCGGCGTCCCGGCCGACCCGCAGCACCGCGCCGGGCGCGCTCGGCGCCTGTGCCATCGTCATGCCGGCCGTGGCCCCCGCATCGGCCGCGGAGACGGCGGCCATGGTGAGTTCGAGCACCTGCGTTCCCCCTGAAACCTCGTCGCGCGACGGGCGGTTGCCCTGCGCGCCACCGCCGCATGATAAGACGCCCGGCCGGGCCCCGTCCGGCACAATGAGGTCATGACCGAGCGAAAGCCACCCGGCGTCCCGTTCGAGTCCCGGGTCGACAAGCAGATCCAGGACGCCCAGGCGCGCGGCGAGTTCGAGCGGCTGCCGGGCGTGGGCGAGCCGCTGCCCGCGGAGGTCGAGTCCGGCTATGACGAACTGTGGTGGGTCAAGCGGAAGATGGCGCGCGAGGGCCTCGCGGTGCTGCCGCCCGCGCTGGCCCTGCGCAAGGAGGCCGAGGACGCGCTGACGGCGGCGTACGCGGCGCCCTCGGAACGGATGGCCCGGAAGATCGTCGAGGACGTCAACGTCAAGATCCGCGACATGATGTTCAAACCGCCGCCGGGCCCCCCACTGGGCAAGAAGCCGTACGACGTGGAGGACGTCGTCCGCGAATGGCGGCGGCTCGGACAACCCGACCCCTGACCCGAGGGCCGGGGCCGTGGCCGGGGCCCTCGGGCCTCTCTTTCGGATCTTGTCGGGGTCGCGGGTCGGTTCCAGGGCCCCGTCGGCCAAGCCGACCTGATCCGAAAGAAAAGCCCTAGCCGTGCAGCAGGCGTTCCGCCAGGTCGCGGTAGTCGCGCAGGGCCAGCCGCAGTTGTTCGGTGTCGGTCTCGTTCGCCGCGCCCCGGTCCTCGCTGTCCTCCCAGGACATGCGCAGGCTGCGGCGGCGCCGGGTCACGGCCTCGCCGAACCGCGCGGCGATCTCCTCCAGCGCCCGGTCGGCCTCCTCCACGGCCGCCCTGGGCCGGTCCACGAACCCGGCCGCGACCTGCCGCATCCGCTCCTCCCAGCGCCCGGTCTCCTCGCGCGGCAGCAGCGGGGCGGCGGCTCCCGGCCCCGCGTCCCCGCCCGCGGACCGCGCATCCATACCGGCTCCCGTCCCGGTGCCCGTCGACGTCGCCGTCGGCCAGGCGTCCGGCGCACTGCCCTCGGTGGTGGCCGCCTCGCGCGCGCTGACGTCTCCGGGCGAGGGCGCGCCGAGCCCGTCGTCCGGCATCCGCGCCATGTCCGGGGCGGGCGCGGACGTCCCCAGGTCGCCCTCCCCGCGCGCCGTCATGGACCGGTCACGCCCGGCCGCCCCCGGTTCCTGCCCGGCCGGCGTCCCCATCTCAGGCCCGGTCGGCATCCCCGGCCCGCGCCCGGCCGGCATCCCCGGCCCACGCCCCGGCTCGCGGCCGAGTGTGCCCGGATCGCGGCCCGGCGTGCCCATTCCCTCGGTACCGGGCCGCAGCCCCTCCGTGCCGTGTTCCTCCCGCTGCTCGGCCTCCGGCACCCACTCCTCGTCCGGCGGGCGGGCGTAGCGGCTGGTGGGGTACCGCTCGTCGCCAGGGCCGTTTCTCCTGTCCGGCATGGTGTTCGTCCCTTCTTCGCTCGCGGATGGGCGGCCCCGGTCAGGCCGCGCGGTGCCGGCCGGACGCCGATGCGCCGCTGCCGGCGCCGGTCAGGTCGTCGAACAGCTCGTGCGCCCCGACCAGGGCCGAGCGCATCTCCTCGGTTCCGGCGCCCGGCGCGGCACCGGTCCCGGCCCGTGCCATCCGGTGGACCCGGCGGTAGCCGTCGATGTGCTCGGCGTGGTGCACGGACAGCGCGGCCAGCTGCTCCTCGTACCGTCCGCCGTCGGGGTAGCCGCGTACGTGGGCGACCTCCCCGAGCAGCCGGTCGGCCTCGGCCACCGCCTGCCGCGGGGACTCCACGAAGTGTTCCTGGACGCTCGTCCAGCGGGCCGCGTACCGCTCCCGCTCCTCCGGGGCGAGGGGCCGCTCGCGCAGATCGCCGTGGCGTTCGACGCGCTCGTTCAGCTCGCGTTCCGCGGCCCGCGTGTCCCCGTCGTGGGCGGCCACGGCCCGGTCGTACTCGGGGCCGAACCGCCGCTTCAGACCGGGTCCGGCGCCGCTGCGATGACCGATCAGTATCGTGACCAGCGCGGCGACGACCACGAGCGCCACGATCACGACCAACAAGATGATCAAGCCTGTGGACATGGTTGCCTTCCGCTCGGATCGCGGACCGGCCCGGCCGACCGGTCCCCCTGCCGGGTCTCCCGGAAGCCCACCCACAAACGGCACCCGACGCACACCGGGGGTCCGGGCCCGGAAAACCGTTCGGACCGGTCCGCTCCCGCGCCGCACAATGACCCGCATGACGACATGGACGATCACCGCCGAGGCGCCCGGCTCCCCCGTCGCCACCGCGCTGTGGCGGGCGTACTACACGGAGGTCAGCGACCGCTGGTACCTGCTGTACGAGGGCCACCGCACCGACCCGGCGGAGCTGGAGCGGGAGATCGCGGCCGCCACGGGCGCCGAACTCGCGCCGCCGGACGGGCGGTTGCTGGTGGGGTGGTACGACGGGACACCGGCCGGCAGCGCGGGCGCCCGGCTCCTCGATCCCCAAACCGCCGAGCTGACCCGCGTGTTCGTGGCGGAGGGCCTGCGCGGCAAGGGCGGGGCGGCACTCCTGGTGGCCGCCGCCGAGGACGCGGCCCGCGCGCTCGGCGCCCGCCGGATCGTCCTCGACACCCGCGGCGACCTCGTCGAGGCCCGCGCCCTGTACGCCCGCCTCGGCTACACCGAGACCGAACCGCACAACTCCAGCCCGTACGCCGAGCACTGGTTCCGCAAGGAACTCGTCAACTGATCCTCGGCGCAGGCGCGTTGTGCGGGTGGGCGGAGGCGGTGTGCGGGCGTTCGCGTTCGGCGCCGCACAGTTCCGAGGACAGTTCCCGCACCAGTTTCACCAGGTCGGACGAGCGGCCCGGCTGCCACCAGTCGCCGAGCAGTTCGGCGAGCGATTCCTCGCGGGCCACGGCGAGCCGTTCCGCGGCCTCCCGTCCGGTGGCGGTCAAGTACAGGTCCAGGCCCCGGCGTTCGGCCAGCCGCCGCTCCTCCACCTGGCGGGCCGCGTCGAGGACGGCCTCCAGCGGGACGGGGCTGCGCTCGGCCAGCACGCCCGGTTCCACGGAGCCGTTGCGGCGGATGCGCAGCAGCAGCCAACTGGCCGCGGGCAGCAGGTCGTACCCGGCCCGCTCGGTGATGTCCCGGTAGATCTCGCGGCGCCCCTCGCGGGTGCCGAGCACCGACAGGGCGCGGCACACCTCCTCGTAGGAGGAGCGCTGGACCGGGTTGGGCGGAAGGGTCTCGGAGACGTCCGGCGCGGTGACCGAGCCGCGCAGCGGGTCCTCCTTCAGCAGCCAGGCCAGCAGGAAGCCGAGGAGGGCGACGGGGGCGGCGTAGAGGAAGACGTCGGTGATGGACGAGGCGTAGGCGCCCAGCGCGGCGGGGCGCAGGGCGGGCGGCAGGCCCGCGATGCCGCGCGGGTCGGCCTTGAGGGTGTCCGCGCTGACGCCGGGCGGCAGCTGGACGCCCGCGAAGGCGGCGGCGAGCTTGTCGGCGAGGCGGCTGGCGAAGACCGTGCCGAAGATCGCGACGCCGAAGGAGGCCCCGATGGAGCGGAAGAAGGTGGCCCCGGAGGTGGCGACGCCCAGGTCCTCGTACGAGACGGCGTTCTGCACGATCAGCACCAGGACCTGCATGACCAGGCCGAGGCCGAGGCCGAAGACGAAGAAGTAGGTGCTCATCTCGGCGGTGGAGCTGGTCTGGTCCAGGCGGTGCAGCAGGAGCAGGCCGATGGCGGTGACGGCGGTGCCGGCGACCGGGAAGACCTTCCAGCGGCCGGTGCGGCTGACGATCTGCCCGGAGACGGTGGAGGACAGCAGCAGCCCGAAGACCATCGGCAGCATGTACACCCCGGACATGGTCGGGGAGACGCCGTGCACGACCTGGAGGAAGGTCGGCAGGTAGGTCATCGCGCCGAACATGGCGAAGCCGACGATGAAGCTGATGACGGCGGCGAGGGTGAAGGTGCGGATGCCGAACAGCCCGAGCGGGAGCACCGGTTCGGCGGCCCGGCGCTCCACGGCCACGAACGCGACCGCGAGCAGCACCCCGGCCACCGCGAGCGCGACGATCTGCGGGGAGCCCCAGGCCCAGGTGGTGCCGCCGAGGGAGGCCACCAGGACCAGGCAGGTGGCGACGGAGGCGATCAGGAGGGTGCCGAGGTAGTCGATGACGTGGCGGGCGCTGCGGACCGGGATGTGCAGGGCGGCGGCGATCACGGCGAGCGCCACGACGCCGATGGGCAGGTTGACGTAGAACACCCAGCGCCAGCTCAGATGCTCGGTGAACAGGCCGCCCAGCAGCGGTCCGAGCACACTGGTCGCGCCGAACACGGCGCCGAACAGGCCCTGGTAGCGGCCCCGGTCGCGGGGCGGCACGATGTCGCCGACGATCGCCATCGACAGCACCATCAGCCCGCCGCCGCCCAGGCCCTGGAGCGCCCGGAAGCCGATCAGCTGGGGCATGTTCCGCGCCATGCCGCACAGCGCCGAGCCGACCAGGAAGATCACGATGGCGGTCTGGAACAGCTTCTTGCGCCCGTACTGGTCGCCGAGCTTGCCCCACAGCGGGGTCGCGGCGGTCGAGGCCAGCAGATAGGCGGTGACCACCCAGGAGAGGTGTTCGAGGCCGCCGAGGTCGCTGACGATGGTCGGCAGCGCGGTCGACACGATGGTCTGGTCGAGCGCGGCGAGCAGCAGCCCGAGGAGCAGCGCCCCGATCGAGACGAACACGCCGCGCGCCACGTGTTCCTCCCCGTTCACGTCCTTCGCCGCACCGTGCGTGTCCAGGGCCATGGAGACCTCCCGGTGGCTCGGGGCTGGGATGCGCCTCTTCCATCCTGGGCGGAGTCACCGTTTATGGCCTGTCGAGTCCTGCGGATGTGGAGGTGATGGGCATACCCTGTGTGGCTTCGGGGGGGGTCCAGGGGAGGGGACGAACGTGACCGGGGAGAGGGGCACGGTCTGCCCGGAGTGCGGCACACCGAGGGACGCGGCGGGTGGCCCGTCCTGCGACTGCGCCGCGCGCACGGCCGAGGCACTGCGCCGGACCCGTACGGCACAGGCGGCAGCGGCGGAGGACTTCGACCCGCTGCGGATACGGCCGTATGTGGACGTGCGGCCGATGGAGGGGGCGGGACCGACGGGGCCGGTGGAGCCGACGGGCCCGATGGGACCGACAGGGCTGATGGGACCGACAGATCCGGCGGGACCGGCAGATGCGGTGAGACCGACAGGGCCGGTGGGGCCGACAGGGCCGGTGAAGGGGGTGGGACCGGCGGCGCCGGCGGGACCGACAGGCCCGGCGGGACCGACAGATCCGGCGGGACCGACAGGCCCGGCGAGACCGACAGGCCCGACGGGGCCAACAGGCCCGGTGGGACCGACAGGCCCGACGGGGCCAACAGGCCCGGCGAGACCGACAGGCCCGGCGGGACCGACAGATCCGGTGGGCCCGACGGGACCGGTGGAGCCGGTGGATACCGGGGGTGGCGCGGAGCCCCCGCCCCTTGAGCCCCCGCCCGTCGGGACCACGGTGCCGCCGCGTCCGGTGGCCGGGACCGGCGTACGGCCCCTCGGAGAAGCGCCCGGCACACCCGAGGCGCCCGGCACACCCGAGGCACCCCGCGCACCGGAGGGCCCTGGCGCACTCGCCGTCGGCACTGACGAGGAGCCGGGCCCGCGGCGACGGTTCCGCCGTACCGCGGTGGCCGCCGCCGCGGGCGCGGGCGTCGCCGTCCTCGCGGCGGCCGGGCTCGCGCTGTTCTCGTACCACACGCCGTCCCGCGACGACGCGGCCCCGGAGGTCAGGCAGAGCGTCCCGGACGTGCCGCCGCCGGCCACCACCACCCCCTCGGCGCACGACACCTCCGCGCCGTCCCGCTCGGCGGCGCGCTCACTCCCCCCGCCCCCGCCGAGCCCCCCGGCCGGCCCGCCCCGGTCGTCCGCGCCGCCGCCGGCACCGACCCCGAGCCGGACGCCGTCCCGGACGCCCTCCCCCACCGCCTCCGCACCGGGCACCCCGGCGGGCGCGGCCGTCCTGGAACGCGGGGACTCCGGCCCACAGGTCGCCGAACTGGAGGACCGGCTTGGGCAGTTGAACCTGTACGACGGTGACCTGGACGGCCGCTACACACGCCCCGTGGAGAACGCCGTCAGCACCTATCAGCTGGCCCGCGGCATCCAGGGCGACCCCCTGGGGGTGTACGGGCCGCGCACGCGGGCGAGCCTGGAGGCGGAGACCTCCGAGCCGTAGGACCGGCAGGCGCGACCCACCCGGCCGTCAGCCGATGTGCAGCCGGATCCCGCCGCCCGGCAGGGCCGCCACCCGCACCCGCGTCAGATCGGGCACGACGACATCGGGGCCGTGGGCGGCCGCGCGGGGCCCGACCCCCACCACGGTCATTCCCGCGGCCCGGCCCGCCGCGATGCCCGCGCCGGAGTCCTCGAAGACCACGCACTCGGCCGGGGCGACGCCCAGCCCGGCCGCGCCCTTGAGGAAGCCCTCGGGGTCCGGCTTGCTCGCGCCGACCGACTCGGCGGTGACGCGGACCGCGGGCAGCGGCAGCCCGGCGGCGTTCATCCGCGCGGTGGACAGGCCGACGTCCGCCGAGGTCACCAGGGCGTGCGGCAGGTCACGCAGCGCGGCGAGGAAGGCGGAGGCACCGGCGATCTCGACCACGCCGTCCATGTCGGCGGTCTCCTCGGCGAGCATCCGCGCGTTCTCGGCGAGATTCTGCTCCATGGGTCGCTGGGGCAGCAGCGCGGCCATCGTGGCGTGGCCCTGGCGGCCGTGGACGACCTTCATCACCGCGTCGCCGTCCAGCCCGTGCCGCCCCGCCCAGCGCCGCCAGACGCGCTCGACCACGGCATCCGAGTCGACGAGGGTGCCGTCCATGTCGAGCAGCAGGGCGCCGGCATCGAGGACGGTGGGGGCGGGGGCGGGGGTGGCCGTCATCGGCAGTGGCTCCAGGAACGAGAGGCTCCGCACGAAGCGGCGGGGAGGGACAAGGCGGCCCCGCCCGCCGGTCAGGGAAAACGGGCGGGAGCCACTTTGTTTTTCTACGGTACAAAACCCGGTGGCGTTCCCGCCACCACCCCCCCCCGCGATGATTCACCCGGCGTTCAGCCCGGAGCGTGGGCACCGGGCTCAGCCCGCGACCGCCTCGTACAGGCTCCAGACGCCGAGGCCCAGCATCAGCAGCGCCGCGATCCGCGTGATCAGCCGCAGCGGAACCTTCTTCATCAGGGCCTTCCCGCCCACGATGCCGAGACCGGCGACGGCCCACAGACCGAGCACCGCGCCGAGGCCGACGGAGACCGGGTCGTCGTAGCGGGCGGCGAGGTTGGCGGTCATGATCTGGGTGAGATCGCCGAACTCGGCGACCAGGATGAGCATGAAGCCCGTCCCCGCGACCCGCCAGAAGGACTGGTCGGCGGGCTTCTTGATCTCCTCTTCCTCCTCGCCCTTGCCGAACAGCAGCATGGCGGCGCCGCCGAGGAAGAGGAGACCGGTGATGGCGTGCACGGGCCGCTGGGGCAGCAGGGTGAGCACGCTGCCCGCGGCCACCGCGAGCACGACATGCACCAGGAAGGCCGCTGCGACCCCCGCGAAGACATAGCCGGCGCGGTACCGGGTGCCGAGGACGAGGCCGGCGAGCGCGGTCTTGTCCGGCAGTTCGGCGAGGAAGACGACGCCGAAGACGAGCGCCGTCACGGTGATGCTGATCAAGGGTCCTCAATCGGTCGGGGCCACCCCGCCGAGAGTGCGCTCCGCCCTTGCGACGACACCTCGGCACGGCAGCACACTCGGCGCCCGCGCCTGGTCGCGCGGGCGTGCACTGCTTGCCGAAGGTCTCGCTGGGCGGACCGAGGGTCCGCCTCCGGGCGCCGGCTCAGGCTCGCTGAGCAGTATGTCGACGGTCCGGCGAGGAGCTACTCCCCTTCTGCGCCCCCCATGATACGGGACGGCAAAGTCCACCCTTGAACCTTGTTTTGGCATGCGCACGTCACTAACTTCTTACCGGGCGCTCACCCACCGGCCACACCCCACCGCGAGCATTCCCTGACCCGTGGCCCAACACCCCACCCCCACAAGGGAGTTCAGCAATGCCCAAGTTCTACGCGCGTCGACGCCTGAGCATACTCGCCGGCCTCACCGGCATGGTCGCCACCGCCGCGCTGTTCAACTCCCCCACCGCCTCCGCGGCCCTGCCGACGCCCGTCGCCGCGTCCACCGCCCGCAGCTACCTCTCCCAGCTCACCGTCGCCGCCGAGGACCGCACCGGCTACAGCCGCGACAAGTTCCCGACGTGGATCACCATCGAGGGCACCTGCAACACCCGTGAGTGGATCCTCAAGCGGGACGGCACGAACGTCGTCACCAACTCCGCCTGCACCGCCACCAGCGGCAGCTGGTACTCGCCGTACGACGGCGCGACCTGGACCTCCGCCTCCGACGTGGACATCGACCACCTCGTGCCGCTGGCCGAGGCATGGGACTCCGGCGCGAGCAAGTGGACCACGGCCCAGCGGCAGGCGTTCGCCAACGACGTCACCCGCCCCCAGCTCCTCGCCGTCACCGATAACGTCAACCAGTCCAAGGGCGACCAGGACCCGGCCACCTGGATTCCGTCGCGCACCGCGTACGACTGCACGTACGTCCGCGCCTGGGTGCAGGTGAAGTACTACTACAACCTGTCCGTCGACCCGGCGGAGAAGACCGCGCTCCAGAACGACCTCGCGGGCTGCTGACCCGGCGCACCGCACAGGGGGCCCGGCCGGTCGACTCCGGCCGGGCCTTCGCCGCACGGCCGCACGGCCGCTACGGCATCGTGGTACGGCCGTACGGCCACTACGGCATCGCGCCCCGGCCGTACGGCCACTACGGTCATCCCCGCGGCCCGGCCTCGGGACACCGGCCGCCGCGCCCCGCCTCAGGACACCGGCTGCCTGCGCATCAGGAACCCCGCCGCCGCGCCCGCCCCGAACAGCGCGGCCAGGGAGACGCCGGTCGCCAGCCAGGTGGCGCCGAGCCAGCGGGCGCCGAAGTAGCCGAGGGCCACGCTGTAGGCGGCCCAGGACAGACCGGCGAGGGCGGACCAGGGGAGGAAGTCGCGGGCCCTGCGGTGGGCGGCGCCGGCGCAGAAGGAGACGACCGAGCGCCCGGCGGGCGCGAAGCGTGCGAGGACGACGAGCGCGCCGCCACCGCGCGCGAGGGCGCCGCCGAGACGTTCCTGCGCGGTGGTCAGCCGCCGGGAACGGGCTATCGCGCGGTCGAGGCGCGCCCCGCCGCGCCAGGCCAGCCGGTAGGCCACCAGATCACCGAGGAGCGAGGCCGCCGCCGCCAGGAGGACCAGGGCCAGCAGATCCGGCACCCCGTGCGGGACCCGGCCGGTCGCCGCCGTCGCCGCGCCCGAGCCGGCGGCCGCCGCCGTGCCCGCCGTGATGACGAGCACACCGCTCGGCAGCACCGGCAGGAACACGTCGAGCAGCACGGACAGGGACACCACGGCATAGATCCAGGGTCCGGCCGCCAGCGACCCCACACTCTCGAACACGTTTTCTCCTGTTACTTCCCCCGATGTCAGCCGTACAGCGTACGCCGGGGGTGTGACAGGAGGTGCGCGGGGGGCTACAGGACCGGTCGAACGGGACGGCACCCCTCCCCGGACCGGCCGGGGAGGGGCGCCGCGGGGGCGCCGCCGCAGGGGCGCGGGGTTGCCCGTCAGGCGGCTATCGGGGCCTGCTCCGGGACGCGCTCGCCCTGCGCCGCCGCGCGCCGGGCGAAGATCCGGTCGAGGCCGAAGGCGCCGGAGCCGGTGAAGACCAGCAGGAGGAAGGCCCAGCAGAACATGACCGCGGGCTCACCGCCGTTCTGGATGGGCAGCAGGGCGTGCTGCTGGTGGATGTCGAAGTACGCGAAGGCCATCGAGCCGGAGGCGATCAGCGCGGCGCCGCGGGTGCCGAGGCCGATGAGCACCAGGGCGCCGGCGACCAGCTGGATCACGGCCGCGTACCAGCCGGGCCAGGTGCCGGTGGCGAGGGTGCCGCCGTGGGTGCCCATGGCGCCGCCGAAGACGCCGAACAGCGAGGCGGCGCCGTGCGCGGTGAACAGCAGGCCGACGACGATGCGGAACAGCCCGAGGACATAGGGCTGCGCGGAGTTGAAGCGAGCGGAAGGCATGGGGAGTTGACCCTCTCGGTGTCGGGCGGCACGCCGGGGACGGGCGGGCCGGTGGGGGCGGCGGTACCGAATGAGGGGTACAGGTTAGGTGTCCCTAACCATTGCTTGCAAGTTCAAGTTCTGGCCAACGTTCCGCTTCTGATGGGAGCCCTGCCCCTGACCCGACAGCATGTAGGGTCGTATGCGTCTCCGCGCGGGCGCCCGAAAATATGACCGAAACTAGCCCTGGAGACGCGTGGTCACGGGCGTTCCTCCGCTTCCGTGGCAGCGCGCGGCCCGTGCCCGCGCACCTCCAGGCCACCGAGCAGTTCGGCCGTGGCACGGGCCACGGCGGCCACGGCGGCGTCGAAGACCTCGCGGTTGTGGGCGGCGGGGGCGCGAAAGCCCGAGACCTTGCGCACGTACTGAAGCGCGGCGGCGTGGATGTCGTCCTCCGTGGCCGCACCGGGCAGCACGGGCGGACGCAGCGTCTTGATACTCCGGCACATGCCTTCAGTCTCGCGCCGGAACGGGGGCGGCGAGAGGGGGGCGAGAGGAGCGCGGGAGGCCGGGAATGCCGCAGGAGGCAAAAGGAAAGGCAAGGACGTCACCGGACTCCTCGCCACTCTCAACGTATAGCGCATGGGGGGCCTTGCGGCAAGGCCCCCCTGATGCCGCAGAATCACGCGTCCGACCCCAAAGCCACCGAAACGGGGAGCCGACCGCCACCGCCACCTGCAAGACAACGCCCTCCCTCGCCTCCCCTCCGCCCCTCCCTCTCCCCCTCGAACCGGAGCCTCCCCGTGCCCACCGCCACCAGCGCCTTCGATCTCCCCGACCGCCTCTCCGCCAAGGCCGCTCCCGAGCTGATCGCCACCGACGACGACCACTTCGCGGCGATCGCGCGGTGCCTGGAGCGGACGATCGCCGACGTCTCCGGCCGACTGGACGAGGAGCGCCGGGCCCCCGGCGGCCTGGGCCGGCAGGCGCTGGACCGGGACGCCGAGGTGCACCGGCTGACCGCCCGCCTGCGCGCCCTGCGCCGCTTCGGCCTCGACCTGTGCCTCGGCCGGATGGTGAGCGCCGACAACCCCGGCGAGCCGGTCTACGTCGGGCGGCTCGGCCTGACCGACCACACCGGCCGCCGGCTGCTGCTGGACTGGCGTTCCCCGGCCGCCGAGCCCTTCTTCGGCGCCACCCACGGCAATCCGATGGGCCTGGCGAGCCGCCGCAGGTACCGCTGGGCGGACGGCCGTATCCGCGACTACTGGGACGAGGTGTTCGCCCCGGACGCGCTGGAGGGACATGCCGCGCTGGACGACCAGTCGGCGTTCATCGCGAGCTTGGGCGGCACCCGTTCACCGCGGATGCGCGATGTGCTCGGCACCATCCAGGCCGACCAGGACGCCATCATCCGGGCCGGCTCGCGCGGCGCCCTCGTCGTGGACGGCGGCCCCGGCACCGGCAAGACGGTCGTCGCCCTGCACCGCTCCGCCTTCCTCCTCTACTCCGACCCGCGCCTCGGCCACCGGCGCGGCGGGGTGCTGTTCGTCGGCCCGCACCGGCCGTACCTGGCGTACGTCTCCGACGTGCTGCCGAGCCTCGGCGAGGAGGGCGTGCAGACCTGCGTGCTGCGGGACCTCGTCGCCGAGGGCGCGACCGCGCGCGCCGAGCTAGACCCGGAGGTGGCCCGGCTGAAGTCGTCCGCGCGGCTGGTGGGGGCGATCGAGCGGGCCGTACGGTTCTACGAGGAGCCGCCCACCGAGCCGCTGACGGTCACCACCCCCTGGGGCGACCTCGAACTGACCGCCGCGGACTGGGAGTCGGCGTTCGACTCGGCCGAGCCCGGCACCCCGCACAACGAGGCCCGCGCACAGGTCTGGGACGAACTCCTCACCATCCTGGCCGACCAGCACGAGGGCGGCGCCCCCGCCGAACTCCTGCGCAGGTCGCTGGCGGGCGACCGGGAGCTGCGCACCGCCTTCGACCGCTCCTGGCCCCTGCTGGAGGCGGCCGACCTGGTCGGCGACCTGTGGTCGGTACCGGCGTATCTGCGGCTGTGCGCCCCGTGGCTCACCCCCGAGGAGGTACGACTGCTGCGGCGCGCGGACGCGCAGGCGTGGACGGTGTCCGACCTGCCGTTCCTGGACGCGGCCCGGCAGCGGCTCGGTGACCCGGAGGCGGCGGTGCGCGAGCGCCGGCGCAAGGCGGCGGTGGCCGCCGAACACGCGCGCATGGCCGGCGTCATCGACAACATGCTCGCGGCCGACCACGACGGCGAGGGCGCGGTGACGATGCTGCACGGGCAGGACCTGCGGGACGCCCTGATCGACGAGACGGTGCTGCCCACCGCCGAACCGGACGCGCTCGCCGGTCCGTTCGCGCACATCGTGGTGGACGAGGCGCAGGAACTCACCGACGCGGAATGGCAGATGCTGCTCTCGCGGTGCCCGTCGCGCAGCTTCACCATCGTCGGCGACCGCGCCCAGGCACGGCACGGGTTCACCGAGTCCTGGCAGGAGCGGCTCGCCCGAGTCGGCTTCGGGCGGGTCGAGTTGGCCGCGCTGACCGTCAACTACCGTACGCCGAAGGAGATCATGGCGGAGGCGGAGCCGGTCGTACGGGCCGCGCTGCCGGACGCCAATGTGCCGGTCTCGATCCGCGGCAACGGACTGCCGGTGCGCCGGGGCGCGGCGGCAGGTCTGACCGCGGTCCTCGACGACTGGCTCGCCGCTCATCCGGAGGGCACCGCCTGCGTCATCGGCGCCCCGGCCTTCCGCCCGGCCGGCCCGCGCGTCCGCTCCCTGTCCCCCGCCCTGTCGAAGGGCCTGGAGTTCGACCTGGTCGTGCTGGTCGACCCGGAGCGCTTCGGGGAGGGCGTGGCGGGTGCGGTGGACCGCTATGTGGCGATGACCAGGGCGACCCAGCAGCTGATCATCCTCACGACCCCGGACTCCGGGGCCGCCTCTCCCGCCCATGAACACCCGTTCGGATGAACCCGACGATCGATCTCGCACCCGTAAATCGAACAGGCGTAGCATTGCCGTGTGGCTACGACCTATGAATTCCCCAGTGACCTCCTCGCCGGCCAGGAGGAGCTGCACCAGGTCAGGGCCGAGCTGTCGGCCCTGCTCAGGCGGCTGCCCTGGTCGGTCGAGCCGGCCGACGGCTTCAGCGACGACAACGGCTGGCGCAAGGTGGAACGCCCCGCGTCGCCGGGCTGGACGGCCGACGAACAGGCCGAGGTGGAGAAGCTCCGCCGCCGCGAACACGAACTCGCGGTGTTCGTCAGCACCCACCGCTTCTGGGCTGAGGTCGCGGCCGAACAGCGCGTGCAGGCACGCAGCCGGCTGAAGCACGTCCACGAGGAACAGGCATCCGGGGACCCCACAGATTCCTAGCCGTCACGGGCCGTCACGGGCCGGACGCCGGCGGCGGCACCGGCGGGCGGACGGGACACGACCATGGCCGTCCTTGTCCCAGACCGCCGGGTCCCAGAGCCCGCCGGCCTCGCCGCGGGCAAGGTGTTCCGCGTAGACGCCGGCCTTCCAGGCGATGGCCGAGCGGCACTCCTCCAGCACCTGGATCTGCGCCTCGACGCGCCGCCGATCCGCGCCGAGGAGCCACAGCCGCTCCACCTCGTTGCCCGGACCGTGCCGTACCAGCTCGGCGAACCGTCTGAGGTCGGCCAGCGGCATGCCGGACGCGCGCAGCCGGACGCAGATCAGCAGCCAGTCGACCTCGGCGGTGGTGTATCGCCGCCGGCCGCCCGCGGTGCGCTGGACCGGTCCGACCAGCAGCCCCTCCCGCTCGTAGCAGCGCAGCGCGTGCACGCCGGCCGAAGACCGCCAACGCCCTGTTGGCCGTGGGGTTCGACGCCCTCGGGCGCGACGACGGCGTCCGGGCGTTCGCCCTCCATCCGGGCAGGATCATCACCAGCCTCCAGCGGGAAATGACGCTCCGGGAACAGATCGAACGCGGCTGGGTGGACGAGCACGGCAACGTGATCGGCGCCGGCTTCAAGACGCCCTCCCAAGGCGCCGCCACCGGCCTGTGGGCCGCCACCTCCCCGCTCCTGACGGACCGCGGCGGGCTCTGCCTGGAGGGCTGCGGCATCGCGCCCGTCTCCGCCCCCGACACGGCCATGGACGACGGCGGCGTCCGCGCCTACGCCATCGACCCCGGCGCGGCGGCACGGCTGTGGGACCTGTCCCTCGCGGCGACCGGCACCACCCCGGTCACCCGCTGAACCCGTCCCACGCCCCGCCGACCGTGCCCTCCCCCGCACCGCACACCGGCGCACCAACCCAAGGAGCCCCCGGCCATATGCGGCCGGGGGCTCCTCCTCGGTGGGCGCGGACGGTTTCGAACCGCCGACATCCTGCTTGTAAGGCAGGCGCTCTACCACTGAGCTACGCACCCGAGTCCCGGACGGGTGCCCAGGTCGAGTCGACAGCCTACCTTGCCCGAGCCGGTGCACGGCAAACCCGAGCGAGGGGGAAGGCCACCGTGCACACGGTGAACTGACGGGCCCGTGTGTTCGTCTGTACGGGGTGGGAGAATGGCACCCCAGGGCGGATCACAGCACGGGAGAGGGATGTGACGGCGAGACCGGGCACGCCAGTGACACAGTCGTACCCGCCGTCGTCCGGCCCGCGGACCCGGCACAAGGCGGGCGCGGGTCTGTGTGACGCCCTCGCCCTGATGAGCCTGCCGGTGCTCGTCGCGCTGGCGCTGCCCGCCGCGTTCGCGGGCGGTGGCACCCGGCGCTGGTTCGGCGGGCGGGCGGAGAGTCAGCGGGCACAGGCGCAGGAGGCGAAGGACGCCGCGGCGGCCGCGTTCTACGAACTGGACACCGCCCAGCGGGACCTGCGCATCTCGATCGAGACCATCACGGCCGTGGACGACTCCCCCGCCGCCCGCCGCGCCGCCGCCGACTTCGAGGGGCTGGGCCGGCGGATCGACGAGGTCAGCCGGCGGTACATCCAGGCGGTCGACGCCCATGACCTGGACCGCGCCGACCTGGACGCCGGCGCGGCGGCGCGGGCGCGCACCGAGCTGACGGCGGCGCACGACGAACTGGTGCGGGTCAAGCAGGAGCTGGACCGGTTCGGCAGCTCGCTCGGTCCGCTGCTGGGCTCGGCCGAGACCCTGCTCGCCCGCGTCGCGCCCGCCGTGGAGCGGGCCCGCCAGGCGCTGCTGGCCGCGAGCAACGCGCTGGACGGAGTCCGCGAGCAGGGGCTGCGCGCCGATGACCTCGCCGGGCGGCTGGCCGCGCTGGCGCCCGAGCTGACCAGGCTGAACGAGGGCGCGGGCCGGCACGGCGTGCAGCAGACGCTGGACCGCGCCGAGCGGGTGCAGCGGGAGGCCGGGGCGATCCGGGCGCAGGCCGAGGCGCTGCCCGGCAAGGCGGCCGAGATCGATCACCGGCTGGTCTCGCTGCGCACCCGCGCGCAGGCGCTGACCACGCGCGCCGGGCAGGTGGACCCGGTCCTCAGCGAGCTGCGGCGGCGGTTCGCCGCGGCGTGCTGGCAGGACCTCCAGCAGGTGCCGGCGCAGGCGGTGGAGAACGTACGGCAGGCCGAGCGGAAGCTGGACGAGGCGCGGGCCGCGCGGGACGCGCAGCGCTGGGCGGACGCCACCTCGCTGCTGTCGACGGTGCGGGCGCTGCTGAACGCGACCGATGACGCGGTCTCGGCGGCCGGCGACCGGCTGGCCAGGCTGAACGCCGTGCAGAAGGATCCGCAGGCGGAGACCGAGCGGACCCGGTTCGCGATCCGGGACGCGCAGCGGCTGGCGATGGCGGGGCGGGCGGCGCCGGATCCGCGCCATGCCCGGCCGCTGGACGAGGCGGTGGCCCGGCTGGAGCGGGCGGTCGCGGGTCTCCAGGGCGGCCCGCATCCGGACTACTGGCACTTCCTGACGGAGACGGAGGCGGTGCGGCAGTCGGTGGCGCAGGTGGTGGCGCGGATCCGGGAGGATCGCGGGGGCGCCGCGCACTGAGGGCGGTCGCCGGTGGGCCCTTATGTTGCCGGGTGACCCGGTTCGGGCGGATATTTATTTAAACCACGTTCTGGATGGACGGCCGCCGCCAGCGCCCGAGGGAGGCCGAGATGGCCGCACACGCAGCGCACACGCAGGAAAAGCAGCGGATCCGGTTCGATCAGCATCTGCCGACCGATCACCGGCTGAACCTGGTGTACCGGATCGGCGCGGGGCTGATCGGCGCGTTCCTCGTCGTCTTCGGGATCCTGGGCCTGATCAACCACATCGGGTTCTTCGACATCGGCGGCGCGACCGTCGCCGGGCTGAACACGAACGGCACCCTGAGCGTGCTGTCGATCTGCATCGGCGCGCTGCTGCTGGTCGGCATGGTGATCGGGGGGAACGTCGCGTCCACCCTGAACATGGTGCTGGGCATCCTGTTCCTGCTGAACGGGTTCCTGTTCCTGGCCCTGCTGGACACCCCGAACAACTTCCTGGCGTTCCGGATCCAGAACGTGCTGTTCAGCTTCGTGGTGGGGCTGCTGCTGATGACCTTCGGGATGTACGGGCGGGTCGGTCACGCCCTGCCGCACGACAATCCGTACTGGCGGGCCCGCCACCCCGATGCCTCCCCGCAGGGGACGCGCGGGGCGCGGGACGCGCACGGTACGCGTGAGATGCGGGAAGGACCGGGGCGGCAGGACCGGCGGGGTCAGGTCCTGTAGGCGTAGTAGTACGCCGTCGGGTAGGACGCGACGAGGCTGGCCACCGACCTGTTGTAGGTGTTGGTGGAGTGGTACGTCACGTAGGGGACGCCGGAGCTGTCCCGGTAGGTGACGACCATGGAGTGGTCCTTGGACCCGTCCCGGTTGAAGTCCATCTGGATCACGTCACCGATGTCCGCCTGGTACACGTTGGCGAGCGGGGTGACGCGCTTGGAGGACAGCGCGAACCAGGAGAACTCGTTGACGCCGACGAAGGAGTCGGACTGGA
The DNA here is from genome assembly GCF_056435325.1 of Streptomyces sp. NPDC043952. NCBI lineage: Bacteria > Bacillati > Actinomycetota > Actinomycetes > Kitasatosporales > Streptomycetaceae > Streptomyces > Streptomyces sp. NPDC043952. Next base: position 98,885 of record NZ_JBWKES010000004.1, on the reverse strand, counting down.
TGTCGGCGGTGCCGAACCACTTGGTGTAGTCGTCGGTGTAGCCGGGGACGTGCTTCCAGCCGCCCGCCTTCAGCACCTGGCTGACGAAGTTGGTGCAGTCGCCGCCGGCGCCCTCGTTGTTGTAGTTCGGGTACGCGGTGTTGTAGTGGTTCCAGTACTTCTGCGCGTAGGCGACCATCGCCTTGTAGTCGTACGCACCCCCGGTGAGCTTCTTGGGGTTCGCCGGCGCCGGGTAGCTGGTGGCCGCGCGGGGCGCGGTGGGCGGGCCGTCGTCGGACGAGGCGGCGGGCTTGTCGTCCTTGGGCGCGGCGGGCGTGGCGACCTGGTTGACGGCGAGGTAGCCGTCGTCGGTGTCCTTGATGCCCGTGAGCTGCCAGTCGCCGTCCCGGCCGGCCTGGAAGGTCAGCTCGTGGTGGGCCTGGAAGCCGGTGGTCTTGGGGCCCTTGGCCGGGGTGGTGCCGGGCTTGTAGGTCAGCGACGTGGTCTCGGTGACGGCGACCTTGGCGCTGTGGCCGTGCACCTCGGTGGCGTCGAGCGTCACCGAGGTCTTGCCGGCGCTGTACTTCTCGCCCAGCTTGGCGAGGCGGTCCTTGCGGGCGCGCAGCTGGCCGAGGGCAGAGGACTGCTCGCGGCTCTGGCCGCCGGAGAGGCGGACGGAGCCGTGGAAGCCCTTGGTGTGCTGGGTGCGGCCGCTGGTGGAGCCGTCCACCAGGGCCTGGGTGCGGTCGGTGAAGACCGCGTCGGCGAGCTTCTGGAAGGTCGCCTTGGTGGCGGCGTCCACGGTCGGGTCGTTGGTGACCGCCGCGCCCGCGCTCCAGTTGGGTATGAGCGCCACACCGGCGACGACGGCGGCGGCGGAGGCCCCGACGATGGTGGTGCGACGCCCCTTACGGCTGAGTCTTCTCGACTTCAATGATGTTCCCCTCTATGCCGGTACACCTACCGGGATGGGGCATCTTCGCATGGCTTCCGGGGCGTGTGTGAAGGGGGTTGCACAAGTGGAACCTGGCCTGCGTTTACGTCATTTGACGACGGTGGACCAGTCCGGGGACTGGGCGGGGTCGAGGCTGCGCAGGGCGGCCAGCGTCGAGGGCTTCTGGACGTCCATCCAGTCGGCGAGCTCCTTGAAGGACACGCACTTGACGCCCTTTTTGGTGCAGATCTTCGGGATGATCTGGTCGATGGCCTTCATGTAGATGCTGCCGTTCCAGTGCTCGAAGTGGTTGCCGATGAACAGCGGTGCGCGGCTGCCGTAGTAGACGCGGTTGAAGCCGGCCATGTAGGAGTCGACCGTCTCCTGCTGCCACTGCGGGTACTTGGCCGGGTCGCCGTCGGTCTCGCCGTTGGACTGGTTGTAGAGGAAGTTGAAGTCCATCGACAGGCCCTGGAACTTGCCGTTCTCGTACGGGAGCATCTGGAGCGGGAAGTCCCAGACGCCGTTCTTCTTGGCGGGCCATATCTGGAAGTCGCCCGGTGAGCTGGCGTCGTAGCGCCAGCCGTAACTCTTGATGGCCTTCAGCAGGTTGGGCTGGCCCTCCAGGCAGGGCGCGCGGCCGCCGGTGACCTCCTGCTTGAAGTCGAAGGGCAGCGGCGGGATGTCGGTGTAGCCGGTGTTGGTCTTCCAGTTCTCCACGAAGGAGTAGAACTGGTCGATCTCGCTCTTCCACTGCTGGACGCTCCAGTCGCCGCCGCCCTTGGCACCGCAGAAGTGGCCGTTGAAGTGGGTGCCGATGTCGTTGCCCTGCTCGTAGGCGAGGCGGAGCTGTTCCAGGGTGGTGCGGATGTGTTCGTCGGTCGGGTAGTCGATGGCGGCGTCGCCGGGCTGGTGCATCGGGCCGTGGTAGAGGTCCTTCTTGCTCTTGGGCAGCAGGTAGATGCCGGTGAGGAAGAAGGTCATGTGGGCGTTGTACTCCTTGGCCATCTCCCGGTAGTGCGAGAAGAGATGGTCGTCGCCCTCCAGGGCGCCGTCCCAGGAGAAGACGACGAACTGGGGCGGCTTCTCACCGGGCTTGAGCGGTACGGGCTTCAGCGTGCCCTTCTGCGGACCGGTGTAGGAGGTGGAGCCGTCGCCGAGGACGTGGGTCTTGCCGTCCCACTTGGCGGACGCGGAGGGCTTGGGGGCGGCGCTCCGGCCGCCCTTGCCGGAGGCGGCGGTGGGCGTGGTGTCGTCGGGGCGGCTCAGCGCGAGGTAGCCGGCCACCAGCGAGGCCACGACGAGGAAGGCGGCGAGGGTGAAGATCTGCGGGCGGGTGGCGGCGGGGACGCGGCGGCGGCCGGGGGCGCGACGCCGGCCCCGGCCCGTCTGTGGCTTCTTGCGAGACATGCGCGGCTCAATCTCCGTGTGGGCGAGGGATTTTCGGGGCCGGGGCGCTCAGTCCAGGCCCATGGCGGCCGACCAGAGGGCGTAGGGCACGGTGTCCGGCGTGGCGCCCGCGAGGCCCTTCAGGGGCAGCGGTTCCAGGGACTTGGCCAGGTCCATGCGGTAGACGACGACCGCCGTGGACACGGAGCCGGCCGTCCCGGCGTACCAGGCTGCGGTGTTCTGGCCCGCGGCGCCTTCGTCGGTGGTGCCCTGGTCGGCGGTGCCGGCCTTGCCCGCCACGTCCGGGGTGGTGACGTCCGGGTGGGCGGCGCGGAAGGAGTCGGTGAGCGCCTGCTCGACGTCCTCGGCGACCCGGGCGCCGACCGCGCGGGTGGGGCGCGGGGTGGCCAGGGCGACGGGGGCGCCGTTGCGGGTGATACGGCGCACCGAGTACGGCTCCGTGTGGGTGCCGTCGGCGGCGAAGGTGGCGTATCCGCTGGCCATCCGGATGGCGCTGGGCGTGGAGCTGCCGAGCGAGAGGGCGGGCACCTGGGGGCCGATGCTGGCGGACAGCAGCCCGGAGGCCTGGGCGGTCTGGCGGACCTCGCCGAGGCCGGTGTCCATGCCGAGCTGCATGAACGGGGTGTTCACCGATTTGGCGAGGGCCTCGCGCAGGGTGATCCGGCCGTACGACATGTTGCCGTCGTTGTGCGCGGCGACCTTCTTGCCGCTGCGGTCCCAGTAGGGGCCCTCGGGGGTGGTGACGGGGACGGCGTCGTCGCCGTCGTAGACGGTGCCGGGGGTGACCGGGGTGGCGGGTCCGCCGCGGGTCTTGTGGACGCCGTGTTCGAGCCCGGCGGCGTAGACGAAGGGCAGGAAGGCGGTGCCGGCCGGGACGGTGGTCGCGTTGGACTCGTTGTAGCCCTGGGTGCGGTGGTCGGGGCCGCCGTAGACGGCGAGGATCCGGCCGTCGGTGGAGACGGAGGCGGCCCCGTAGTGGCCGTCCTTCGCGGTGTCGGGGTCGTCCCGCCTGGCCTGCTTGCGGGCCTTGGTGACGGCGTCGGTGAGCGCCTTCTCCCGCTTGCGGTCGAAGGTGGTGTAGATCTGGTAGCCGCCGAGGTCGAACTGCTGGTCGGTCAGGTGCGCGGCCTTCTTGGCGTACTGGGAGGCCAGCTCCACCAGGTAGTCGCTCTGCTCGCCGGTGTTGTAGAGCGGGTTGGACTTCAGCGGCTCGGGAAACGTCTTGTACTGGGCGCGCTGGGCCGGCGTCAGCTTGTGGATCTTGACCATGCGGTCGAGGATCCAGGACCAGCGCGCCACGGCCCGCTGGTGGTTGGCCTTGCTCAGGGTGGGGTCGTACAGGCCCGCGCCCTTGAGGAGTCCGGCGAGCATGGCCGCCTCGGACACGTTGAGCTTGCTGACGTCCTTGCCGTAGTAGGCCTGGGAGGCGCGCTGGATGCCGTAGGTGCCGCGGCCGAACCAGCTGGTGTTGAGATAGCCCTCAAGGATCTTGTCCTTGCTCATCTTGTTATCGAGCTTGAGCGAGATCATCGCCTCGGTGAACTTACGGCTGACCGTCTGGTTCTGGTTCAGATAGACGTTCTTCACGTACTGCTGGGTAATAGTGGAGCCGCCCTGGGTGTCGCCCTCGCCCACGGTGCGGAACAGGGCCCGGCTGATGCCCTTCACGGAAATTCCGGGGTCGGAGTAGAAGGTCTCGTTCTCCGCCGCGAGCACCGCCCAGCGGACGTCCGGGGGAATGTCCTTCAGGGGCATCGCCTGCCGCTGCACCCATCCGGTACGGGCCATCGGGGTGCCGTCGGACCAGAAGTAGACGTTGTCCTGCTGGGTGGCGTACGAGTTCAGGTCGCTCGGTATGTCGGTGAGCGCGTACGCGGTCACCAGGAAGACGCTGAGCAGGCCGAAGGAGGCGAGGGTGCCGCCGAGCCACTGCCGCCAGGAGGGCATCCAGCGCCGCCAGCCGGTGCGGCCGGGGCGGGGGTAGGCGGGCTTGAGGCGGCGCGCGTAGGGCGCGAGCGGGCGCAGGTACGGGGCGAGCCGGCTCGTCAGTGGCGCGAGCGGGCCCAGTATTCGGGCCGTCACGCTGCCGGCGCGCTCCCGCGCGGAGGGGCGCGCGCTGCGCCTGCGCTCGGCCCGCCCGCCGCCGGGTGACGGCTCGGGCGGCGCGGGCACGCGCAGCTGCATCGTCTCGTCGGCTCTGAGAGCGTCCACTCTCAGATGGAGGGTCTGGTCGGCGTCGAGCGGCTGCTCTCCCCGGCCGGATCGGCCCTCCCCTTGCGACGCATCGGTCACCATGCGTCTCCCCTCCGCACTCGCTCTTGCTCGCGCGGTGAGCTGAGCGTCCTCGCAACGGCCGTTCACAAGTTATCAGCGAAGTTTTCGATTCCTCCGCACGAGTACCTGCTGTATCCAAACACTCATAAAACATTGAGGCCGCGCTTCTGCGCCTCCGCCGTTACGCTGTGCTCATGCCTCGCTATGAGTACCGCTGCCGGAGCTGCGGCGACACATTCGAACTGAGTCGGCCGATGTCGGAGTCCTCGGCGCCGGCGACGTGCCCGGCCGGGCACACGGACACGGTGAAGCTGCTGTCCGCGGTGGCGGTGGGCGGCAGCGGCGGCTCACCGGCTCCGGCGTCCGGTGGCGGAGGGTGCTGCGGCGGGGGTTGCTGCGGGTAGCCGCCGGGGCGCTACCGCCTGACCCCCCGCAAGAACTCCCGCAGGATCCGCTCCCCCGCCAGGACCCCGCGCTCGGGCAGCGCGCTGATCCCCGGGGCCAGCCAGCCCGTCTCGGCCAGTTCGCCGTGACCGGGGCGCCAGCCCCGGTCCGCGGCCAGCAGCAGATCGGCGTCGAGCAGGGAGTCGCCGGCGGCCAGGGTCAGCTCCGCGCCCGTGCGGCGGGCCACCTCCCGGACGGCGGCGCTCTTGGTGAGCGGCTTGGGGACGGCGTAGAGCTTGCGGCCCTGGAGCGAGACCGTCCAGCCGCGGCCCTCCGCCCAGGCCGCCAGTTCCTTCACCCACTCCCTGGGCAGCAGCTCGCGCTCGACCACGAGGTAGGCGAACAGGTCCTCGGCGACCCGCTGCTTGCGCAGCCACACCGGGTCGGCGGTGCGCGTCAGCTGCTCCTGGACCTCGGCCAGCGGCGCGCACTCGTCGGCGAGCCGGGCCAGCACCAGGGCGTGCCAGTCGTGGTCGGTGACGCCGTCGACCAGCAGCTGGCCGCCGTTGGCGCAGATCGCGAACGCGGGCGGCGGTCCCGGCAGGTTGATGCGCTGGTACTGCTTGCGGGTCCGGGTCGTGGTCGGTACGAACACGGCCGCGTCCCCGAGGTCGGTCAGCAACCGCGCCGCCGTCTCGGTCATGTACGACAGCGGTCTGCTCTCGTGCACCTCCACGCACAGCAGCCGGGGCGCGCGGGCGTCCGGCATGGTCAGCGCGAGGGCCGCCGAGGAGTAGATCAGCGTGCGGTCGAGGTCGCTCGCCACCAGCACCGGCATCAGACGTTCACCGCCTTTCCGTCGGCGCCGGTCGCCCCGCGCGTGTACCGGGGGTGGATCAGCCCGACGCAGCTGTACGGCAGTTCGTCCACCTCCTCGACCGGCACCCCGCGCTGCTGTGCGAGCAGCCGGACGTGGTCCAGGTCGGCGCCCGCGTCCTTGTGGGCGAGGATCTTCCAGGGCACCCGGCGCAGCAGCACCCGCGTGGTCTCGCCGACGCCCGGCTTGACGAGGTTCACGTCGTGGATGCCGTACTCCTCGCTGATCCGCTCGACGGCCCGCCAGCCCGCCCAGGTCGGGGTGCGGTCCTCGGCCAGCAGTTCCTTGACCTCCTCCGCCACGCTGTCGGCGACCTCGGCGAAGCGTGCCTCGACGGCGTCGAGGAAGGCCACCGAGAGGTCGTCGGCGGCGAGTTCGCGGTAGAACTTCGCGCCGTGGAAGTCGTCGGGACCGACCAGGTCGGCGCGCAGCACCGTGCGGGAGATCAGGCCGGAGACGGTTGAGTTGAGGCAGGCGGAGGGGATGAGGAAGTCCTCGCGGGTGCCGTAGGTGCGCACGCAGGAGCCGGGGTCGGCGAGGACGGCGATCTGAGGGTCGAACCCGCCGATGCCTTCCTTCCGCTCGAACTCCTCGACGGCCTGGGCGAGTTCGCGGGTGATGGCGCCCTTGCCGGTCCAGCCGTCCACGAACACCACGTCGCGCGGGTCGTGGTGGGTGGCGAGCCAGCGCAGCGCGTTGGCGTCGATGCCCCGGCCGCGCACGATCGACACGGCGTAGTGCGGCAGTTCGAGGCCGTGCCGGAACCGCGCCCAGCGGCGCATCAGCACGCCGACCGGGGTGCCGGCGCGGGCCAGCGACACCAGCACGGGGCGCGGCGACCGCTCGGTGAGGACCGTGTCGGTGACCACGCCGACGGCGCGGGCGATCCGGGCGGCCGAGGTGGCGAGGGCCGCGTGGAACAGCTCCTGGTACCGCGCGCTGGGCTGGTACTCCACGGGCAGCGACTCGGCGTAGTGCGCCCCGCCGCTCTGGACGGCCTCCTCGCGCTCCTCGGTCGGCGCCTCCAGGGTGACGTCGGAGAGGTCCTGGAGCAGCCAGCCGACCTCGTCGGGCGGGTACGAGGAGAATGCGGGGCCGCGGAGGGGCTCGGGCAGCATGGCCGGCCTTTCGGGAGCGCCCAGGGGCTCGGGGACGAAGGAGGGGACGACGGCGAGCAGTACGTGCGGCACCTGCTCGGCGAGCCGCGCGAGCAGGCCGTCCGGGGCGTGCAGCGCGGGGGTGTCGCCGGCCGAGTCGACCACGGCGACGACGGCGTCGAAACCGCCGCCGGCCACGTTGTAGGCGTAGCGCTCTCCGGGCCCGTCGGCCGGCTCGTCGTGCGCGGGGAAGACGATACGGCTGCGGATCGCGTACCCCGGATCGTCCACCGCGAGCACCGGCGACCGTGTGGTGGTGGAGAACCGCACCTCGCCGTCCAGCACCCGCTCCAGCTCACCGGCGAGCCGGAGGGGGGCGTACATCAGCTCCTCGAAGCCGAGGACCAGGATCTTCCCGGCGCCGGCGGGGAGGGCGCCGGATATTCGGCCGGCCATCGCGGGGAGGGCGGCTTCGAGGCGGGCCCGGTGGGCGGGGGTGAACCCGTGCCGGCCCCCGTCGGGGAGGCCGGCCGGCCAGTCCAGGTCCACCCTTGCGGGGGCGCTGGTCGGTACCTTCCGCGGCTTGGCCGCGCGGGCGGGCACGTCCGGGCCGCCCCCGCTCTCGTACCGCGCGACCAGCGCCTGCCCCTTCTCCAGCACGTCCGCGGGCAGCGTCACCACCCCGGACGCGGCGGACACGAGATCCACCCGCGCCCCGAGCTCCTTCGCGAACCCTTCCAGCCGCCGGACGTCCCGCGCCGAGCGCATGTCCACCAGCGCGACCACCACGTACCGCCGCCGCGGATACCGGGCGTGCAGATCGCGGATCGTGTTCAGCACCGTGTTCCCGGTGGAGAACTCGTCGTCCACCAGCACCAGCGGCCCGTCCCCGGCCAGCAGTCCCGGATCCGACGGCAGCAGCAGATGCGAGGTGGCATGGGAGTGCGACTCCTCGAACCCGCCCGCGGGGGCCACCCCGGCGACCGGCCGCCGGGTGGAGTGCAGGTACGGCGCCGTGCCGAGCCCGTCGGCCACCGCGTGCCCGAGTCCCGTCGCGGTCTCCGCGTACCCGAGGACGACCGCGCGGGCCGCCTCGGCCGGGCCCAGCAGCGCGTGCACCCGGCGGCCGAGCCGCACCCCGTGGCCGTACACCACCGAAGGCGTCTGCGGGACGTGCTTGCCGAGCACGTGGGAGACCAGCAGATGGGCCCGCTTGGGGTTGCGGCGCAGGGCGAGGCCCAGCATGGCCCGCAGGTCCGCGCCGCTTCGGCCGTCGGCGCCCTCCAGTTTGACTCCGAGCCGGTCGGCGACCCAGCTGCCGGACCAGATGCCGTCGTTCACTGCGTTGTTCATGCGTTCCTTGCTGTGTTTCCCCGGACAGAGGTGGTCAGTCGGGTATTCCGGCGGCGAGCAGTTCCACGAAGTTGACGTCTTCGCGCGCGACGCCGAACACCTCGGCGCGCAGCAGGATGCGCTCGGCCCAGGCGCGGTGGGGTTTCACCTCGTTCATCTTGTTCGTGTAGGCGGACCTGAGGACGCCCCCGCCGCCGCGTTCCGGCCGCAGGATGTCCTGGGCGTCGCTGTATTCCTCGTGGCTGACCACGGACAGCGCGTGCACGGGCAGGACGTGGGAGGGGTGGATGCAGGTCTTGCCGAGCAGGCCGTTGGCCTGGTCCAGGGAGATCTCCCGCAGCAGCCCGTCCATGGCGTGCTCCAGCAGCTTCGCGCGCAGCCCGGCGGCCTGCACCTCCAGGAAGGGGCTCTGCCGCAGCTGGGGCTTGAACATGCGCTCGGAGAGGCGGAAGTACTCCCACACGGGCCCGGTGACGGTGAACCCGGTGCCGTCGGCGCGGCCCAGCATGTTCACCACGTCGGCGATGACGGACGCGACGACCTGGACGTCGTACGCGGTCATGTCGGGGGCGCGGCGCAGGCCGTAGGAGGAGCAGAAGTCGGTGACGCCGAGGCGCAGCGCGAGGACGCGGTCGCGGTACTTGTCGACGGCGCGGAAGATGCCCTCCAGGGTCTCCACGCGCGACTCGCGGTAGAGCAGCTCCGGGGATTCCAGGACCGGCATGGCGAACAGCCGGTGCCCGGCGTCGGCCTCGGCGGCGGTCAGGGCCTCCAGGAAGGGCAGTCCGCGCTCCCCGGTGAATTTGGGCAGCACGAATCCGGACAGCAGCCGCACGGACGGGCCGAGGCGGCGGACCAGGTCGGGGATCTGCTCGGGGGTGCGCACCCGGATGAACAGCAGCGGGGGCTGTGCGCCCGGCCGGGAGTCGAGGTCGGCGAACTGGCGGACCAGGTTCTCCTCGCCGGCCGCGACGTCCGCGTCGCCTATGGAGTCCTCCAGGCACAGCACCATGGAGACCACGCCGTTGCCCGCCTGTTTGAGGACGTCGTCGGCGAGCCGCGGCCGGGTGGCCGGGCTGTACAGCGTGGCGCCGAGGGCGGCGGCGAGCAGTCCGGCCGGGGAGCCGGCGGTGAACGCGCAGGGCTCCCGGTGGAAGAGGCGCTGCCGGGCCTCGGGGGCGATGTGCCCGAAATGACGCATAGGACTCCCCCAGGAGATGCGGCCCAGTGATTGAGGATTCGGTAAAGGGTGGCCGGTAATAGTACGTAGGGCGACCTGTCCGGGGTTCCCTCCTGGCGTGAATTTCCGGTAACTCCACTGTGTCGGCCGCCGGCACCCCCCGCATTGTCGTGGCCAGGGCCGAGAGGGCAGGATGACGGGCATGACGCACGCGATGCTGAAAGGGTCGAACGTCCCGCTGGAGGCCACCACGGTGCGCGCCGTGCTGCGCTGGACACCGGGCACGTCGGTCCCGGACGTGGACGCCTCGGCGCTGCTGCTGGGCCCGGACGGCCGTGTGCGCTCGGACGAGGACTTCGTGTTCTACAACCAGCCCCGGCATCCGTCGGGGAAGGTGTGGCGGCTGGGCAAGAAGCGGGTCGCCGAGGGGCTGACCGACACGATCCAGTCGGAGCTGGCGGGGGTCGAGCCGGAGATCGGACGGATCCTGCTGGTGGCGTCCGCGGACGGGGTCACCTTCGACCAGGTGCCGAATCTGAGCATCACGCTGTACGACGCGGCCGTCGCCGACGGCGAGCCGTGGGCGGTGTTCGAGATCAAGCCGGAGACCGGTGCGGAGACGGCGATGATCTGCGGCGAGCTGTACCGCCGCGGGGAGGGCTGGAAGTTCCGGGCGCTGGGCGAGGGCTACTCCAACGGCCTCAAGGGCCTCGCGACGGATTTCGGCATCTCGGTGGACGAGTCGGAGGAGCCGGAGCAGCCGGCGCCGGACGAGGGCGTGACGGCCTCCCAGCCGCTGCCCCCGGAGCAGCCGACGTCGGCGGTGCCGCCTCAGCCGGGATACGCCTTCCCCCCGCCGGCCTCGGCCCCGGCGTACGGCTATCCACGGCCCGCGCCCGCGCCGTTCGCCCCGGACCCGAACTTCCGGCTGCCGCCGCAGGGCCCGCAGTTCATCGGGCGGTGAGATCGCCTCATGGCTCGGGACCCACGGTCGTACGGCGGCTGCGGCCACATCGTGGTTGCTCGCGCAGTTCCCCGCGCCCCTGACGGGGCACGCCCCGGCCCTAGACCTTCGTCTTGTAACCCCGGCCCCACTGGAGCCCCCACCCGTACAGCCGGTCCAGTTCGGCCTGGAAGCCGTAGACGAATTTGACCTCGCGGCGGACCATCAGCTCGCCCTTGACGTTCTCGATCAGCAGGACGGCGCAGGAGCGGGCCTGGGGGTGGCGTTCGTCCAGGCTGATCTCCAGGCGGGGGCCGCTGCTGGGGTAGAGGGTGACGATGGCGTGCGTGCGGTCGAACGCCGGGGTCTGGTCGTAGATGTAGACGAAGACCAGGATCCGTTTGATGGACTCGCGGTGGTCGAGGTTGATGTACATCGTCTCGCCGGAGCCCGAGCCGAACCGGTCGTCACCGCTGATCTTGATGTACGGCGCCGCGTTGATGTCGCCCAGGTAGTCGCCCAGCGGCTGTACGACGCCCTTGGTGCCGTCGGTCAGTTCGTACAGGCAGCCCAGGTCGAGGTCGACGTCGACCATGCTCTGGCCGTGGCCCTGGATCTCCGGCGGCTTCAGGGCCTTGAGGGGGTGCCGCAGCAGGCTGGGGCGCTGGGCGTCGAAGTCGGAGGTGCGCATCCGCCAGGTGAGGTTGACGCGCAGATGGCCGGTGGCCGCGCCCTGTTTGGTGAGGGACGCCGACTGCCGCCGCTTGGTGAGCTCGATGGCGTTGGTCGCGTTGCCGGAGTCGAAGTCGACCGCGCGAGCGCCCAGCAGTCCGTCGAAGAAGCCCATGTCCCGCCCCCAGGTCGTCGTCCCTCATGCGTCCGGGGCGGCCGGCCGTGCCCGCCGCCCCGAACAGAGCGTTCCTCATGGATCAGGGTGTCACACCCCGGAGGGGACCTCGGCCTTCTCCCCGCTGCCGCCCTCGGCCGCCGCGAGGGCCCGGTTGCGCCGTACGGAGGACCAGAAGGACAGGGCGATCAGGACGACGCCGACGAGGCCGGTGATCACCTCGTTGATCTCGTGCTGGATGGTGACCATGAGGATGATGGCCAGGGCGCCGATCGCGTAGTGGGCGCCGTGCTCCAGGTAGACGTAGTCGTCGAGGGTGCCCTGGCGGACCAGGTAGACGGTGAGCGAACGGACGTACATCGCGCCGATGCCGAGGCCGAGGGCCATCATCACGATGTCGTTGGTGATGGCGAAGGCGCCGATCACGCCGTCGAAGGAGAAGGACGCGTCCAGGACCTCCAGGTAGAGGAACATGAAGAACGCGGCCTGGCCGGCCAGCAGCACGGCCGACTTCTGCTTGCCCGAGCGGGCGGCCTCTTCCTCCGCCTCGTGCTCGCGCTCCTCCTCTTCTTCGAGGCGGTCCTCGAAGAACCCGGAGAGACCGCCGACGATCATGTACGTGATCAGGCCGGCGATGCCGGAGATCAGGACCGTCTGCGCCTTGTCGACGTGCGCGCCGCCGTGCTGGTGGGCGTGGGTGGCGAAGGTGAAGGAGGTGATCAGCAGGACGATCAGGGCGATGCAGACCGACAGCATGTCGACCTTGCCGAGCTTGGCGAGCGGCCGCTCGATCCACTGGAGCCACTTGATGTCCCGGTCCTCGAAGATGAAGTCCAGGAAGATCATCAGCAGGAACATGCCGCCGAAGGCCGCGATCGCCGGGTGGGCGTCGGTGACCAGCTGCTGGTAACGGTCCTTGTCGGCGAAGGCGAGGTGCACCGCGTCGACCGGGTTGAGCTTGGCGGTGATGGCCACGATGACGACGGGGAAGACCAGCCGCATGCCGAAGACGGCGATGAGGACGCCGACCGTGAGGAAGATCTTCTGCCAGAAGGCGTTCATCTTCTTCAGGATTCCGGCGTTGACCACCGCGTTGTCGAAGGACAGCGAGATCTCCAGGACGGCGAGGATCGCCACGACCCCGAAGGCCTGCCACCCCCCGTAGAAGACGGCGGCCACCAAGCCGATCGCGGTGACCGCGAACGACCAGCCGAAGGTTTTCAGTAGCACTGGTTACCCCATCGTGTTGTGGGGGCGCCTCCCCTGAGGGTCTCCCCCGCGCCGAGCACGGCTTTACGAAACGTTGACCCCAAAGTCTAGAGCGATGCCGCGCAGCCCCGACGCGTACCCCTGACCGACCGCCCGGAACTTCCATTCGCCCTGGTAGCGGTACAGCTCGCCGAAGATCATGGCGGTTTCGGTGGAGGCGTCCTCGCTGAGGTCGTAGCGCGCGAGCTCCTGGCCGTCGGACTGGTTGACCACGCGGATGAACGCGTTGGAGACCTGTCCGAAGGTCTGGCCGCGCTCGTCGGCCATATGGATGGAGACCGGGAAGATGATCTTCTCGCACTGCGGCGGCACCTTGGCGAGGTCCACCAGGATCGACTCGTCGTCGCCCTCGCCCTCACCCGTGAGGTTGTCCCCGGTGTGCTCGACCGAGCCGTCCGGGCTCTTGAGCTGGTTGTAGAAGACGAACCACTCGTCGCCCATCACCCGGTTGTTGGCGCCGCACAGCAGCGCGCTCGCGTCCAGGTCGAAGGGGGCGCCGGTGGTGGAGCGCGCGTCCCAGCCGAGCCCGATCATGACGTTGGTGAGGTTCGGTGCGGCCTTGGAGAGGGAGACATTGCCCCCCTTGGCGAGCGTCACGCCCATGTTTGCTGGTCCTCCCCTGACGGTGCTTCCTGTTTCCTGCGCGTCCGGCGCCGGCCGTAAACGGCGCGGCGCCGGACGGTGTGCCAGCCGTGGACGTCAGACGTTGACGCCGAAGTCCTGGGCGATGCCGCGCAGCCCGGACGCGTAGCCCTGGCCGATGGCGCGGAACTTCCACTCCGCGCCGTTGCGGTACAGCTCACCGAAGACCATGGCGGTCTCGGTGGAGGCGTCCTCGCTGAGGTCGTAGCGGGCGATCTCGGTCTCGCCGGCCTGGTTGACGACGCGGATGAACGCGTTGCGCACCTGGCCGAAGGACTGCTGGCGGTTCTCCGCGTCGTAGATCGACACCGGGAACACGATCTTGTCGACGTCGGCGGGGACGGCGGCGAGGTTGATCTTGATCTGCTCGTCGTCGCCCTCGCCCTCACCGGTGATGTTGTCGCCGGTGTGCTCCACGGAGCCGTCGGGGCTCTTGAGGTTGTTGAAGAAGACGAAGTGCTGGTCGCTGATGACCTTGCCGGAGGTGTTCAGCAGCAGCGCGCTCGCGTCGAGGTCGAAGTCCGTACCGGTCGTGGTGCGCACGTCCCAGCCGAGTCCGACGATGACGGCGGTCAGGCCCGGGGCCTCCTTGGTCAGCGAGACGTTGCCGCCCTTGCTGAGGCTGACTCCCACGAGTCCTCCATGTGGTGTCGAGGGGCGGGGAGCCCCGTCGTGCTTCGGATATGGGATCAACGAGCCGATCCTAGTGACGAGTTCCCGCCCCCCGCAGACCCTGGACCCGAAGGTTCCCAGGTTCGGCCGACCGGCCGACTAGAGGGTGTCGAGCGCCTTCACGTACTCGTTCAGGTCACGCGCGTCCGGCAGCCCGTTCACCACGGTCCAGCGCACGACGCCTTCCTTGTCGATGATGAAGGTGCCCCGCACCGCGCAGCCCTTGTCCTCGTCGAAGACGCCGTACTCGCGCGAGACGTTGCCATGCGGCCAGAAGTCGCTGAGCAGCGGGTATTCCAGGCCCTCCTGCTCGGCGAAGACCCGCAGGGTGTGGATGGAGTCGTTCGAGACGGCGAGCAGCTGCGTGTCGCGGTCGGCGAACTTCGGCAGGTTGTCGCGCAGCTCGCACAGCTCGCCGGTGCACACGCCGGTGAAGGCGAAGGGGTAGAAGAGCAGGACCACGTTCTTCTCGCCGCGGAAATCGGCGAGCCGCACGGTGCGGCCGTGGTTGTCCTTGAGCTCGAAGTCGGGTGCCTTGTCGCCGACCTGGATCGCCATGTGGTGCTTCCCTTCGGTGGGCTGTTCGGGTGAGAGCACAGCAAACGCTCGGGTCCACCCTACGCAGCGATCACCTGGGTTCCGGACGGGCCGGGGCGAGATCCGGCCCGTCCGGTCGCGGTCACCGCTTCGACTTGGCCGCCTTCGGCGTGGCCAGCCGGCTGCCGCTCCAGTCCTTGCCGACGCTGACGCTCTTGGCGGCGGTCAGGCCGGCCGTCGTCGCGGCTTCCGAGATGTCGCTCGGCTCGACGTATCCCGAACGGCCGGTCTTCGGCGTGAGGAGCAGGATCGCGCCGCCCTCTTCGATGTACGTGGTGGCATCCACCAGCGCATCTGTCAGGTCGCCGTCGTCGTCACGGAACCAGAGCACGACGGCGTCGGCCACGTCGTCGTATTCCTCGTCCATCAGGTCGCCCTCGATGGCGTCCTCGATGGCCTGGCGGAGTTCCTGGTCGACGTCCTCGTCGTAGCCGATCTCCTGGACCACCTGTCCGGGCTGGAACCCCAGCCTGGCGGCAGGGTTCGTCCGCTCCTCCGCGTGGTCCGCGGTCGCGCTCACGGGTTGCCTCCTGATCATGTCTGGTGAATATCTCAGCCACGCGCGTGCGCGAAGCATTGGCCGTAGTCCACACGGGCGGGGCGGATAGCGCAAGTACCCGGCCGTCCTGACCGCCGAAACGGTGACGATACCGGCCGTGTCGTGGCAACTCCTGGCACCGTATCTCGATTCCGCGCCACCCACATCACCCGCATGTGCCCGGTTTGCCCTCAGCGGAATCCCCCGCCGCCGGAACCGTCGAACAACTTTGCCAAGCGCGTCACACCTCGGGCGTATCGTTGCGTTTTGACCGGCGGTGTGCTCCGGCGGTACGCGGGGTGGCGACGGTGGAGATGACGGACGTCCCCCCGCGGTACACGATGGGGAACGGCGCGGGCACTGGCAGTAGGCATGAGCGGCAGTGCCGACGAGCAGTAGGGCACGAGCAGCGACAACCGCCCCTCCGACAGGTAAGGAACAGCGTGGCTTCCGGATCCGATCGCACCCCGATCATCATTGGCGGCCTTCCGAGTCAGGTTCCTGACTTCGATCCCGAAGAGACCCAGGAGTGGCTCGACTCCCTCGACGCCGTCGTGGACGAGCGCGGCCGGGAGCGGGCCCGCTATCTCATGCTGCGGCTGATCGAGCGGGCCCGTGAGAAGCGCGTGGCCGTGCCCGAGATGCGCAGCACGGACTACGTCAACACGATCCCGACCAAGAGCGAGCCGTTCTTCCCGGGCAACGAGGAGATCGAGCGCAGGATCCTGAACGCGACCCGCTGGAACGCGGCCGTGATGGTCTCGCGCGCCCAGCGGCCCGGCATCGGCGTGGGCGGCCACATCGCCACCTTCGCCTCCTCGGCGTCCCTCTACGACGTCGGCTTCAACCACTTCTTCCGCGGCAAGGACGAGGGCGACGGCGGCGACCAGGTCTTCTTCCAGGGCCACGCCTCCCCCGGCATCTACGCCCGCGCCTACCTGCTGGACCGGCTCACCGAGAACCAGCTGGACGGCTTCCGCCAGGAGAAGTCGGCGTACCCGAACGGACTGTCCAGCTACCCGCATCCGCGCTCCATGCCGGACTTCTGGGAGTTCCCGACGGTCTCCATGGGCCTCGGCCCGCTGGGCGCGATCTACCAGGCGCGGATGAACCGCTACATGGAGGCGCGCGGCATCGCGGACACCTCCGCGTCGCATGTGTGGGCGTTCCTGGGCGACGGCGAGATGGACGAGCCGGAGTCGCTCGGCCAGCTCACCCTCGCGGCCCGCGAGGGCCTGGACAACCTGACCTTCGTGGTCAACTGCAACCTCCAGCGCCTGGACGGCCCGGTGCGCGGCAACGGCAAGGTCATCCAGGAGCTGGAGTCGGTCTTCCGGGGCGCCGGGTGGAATGTGATCAAGCTGATCTGGGACCGCTCCTGGGACCCGCTGCTGGCGCAGGACCGGGACGGCGTCCTGGTCAACAAGATGAACATGACACCGGACGGGCAGTTCCAGACGTACGCCACCGAGTCCGGCGCGTACATCCGGCAGCACTTCTTCGGCGACGACCACCGGCTGCGGGCGATGGTCGAGAACCTGACCGACGACCAGATCCTGCACCTGGGGCGCGGCGGCCACGACCACCGCAAGATCTTCGCGGCGTTCAAGGCGGCCAAGGAGCACAAGGGCCAGCCGACGGTCATCCTGGCCAAGACGATCAAGGGCTGGACGCTGGGCCCGAACTTCGAGGGCCGCAACGCCACGCACCAGATGAAGAAGCTGACGGTCGACGACCTGAAGCGCTTCCGGGACCGGCTGCACCTGCCGATCTCCGACCGGGAGCTGGAGTCCGGCCTGCCGCCGTACTACCATCCGGGGCGGAACTCGGAGGAGATCCAGTACATGCACGACCGCCGCAAGGGCCTCGGCGGGTACGTCCCCACGCGCGTCGTGCGCTCCAAGCCGCTCGCACTGCCGGACGACAAGGCGTACGCGACCGTGAAGAAGGGCACCGGTCAGCAGTCCATCGCGACCACGATGGCCTTTGTGCGGCTGCTCAAGGACCTCATGCGGGACAAGGAGATCGGGCGGCGCTTCGTACTGATCGCGCCGGACGAGTACCGCACCTTCGGCATGGACTCCTTCTTCCCGAGCGCGAAGATCTACAACCCGCTGGGGCAGCAGTACGAGTCGGTGGACCGTGAACTGCTCCTCGCCTACAAGGAGTCGCCGACGGGCCAGATGCTGCACGACGGCATCTCCGAGGCGGGGTGCACGGCCTCGCTGATCGCGGCGGGGTCCGCGTACGCGACGCACGGCGAACCGCTGATCCCGGTGTACGTCTTCTACTCGATGTTCGGGTTCCAGCGCACCGGCGACCAGTTCTGGCAGATGGCCGACCAGCTGGCGCGCGGGTTCGTCCTGGGCGCGACGGCGGGTCGTACGACGCTCACCGGCGAGGGTCTGCAACACGCCGACGGGCACTCGCAGTTGCTGGCCTCCACGAACCCGGCGTGCGTCGCGTACGACCCGGCGTACGCCTACGAGATCGCGCACATCGTCCAGGACGGGCTGCGGCGGATGTACGGCAGCTCGGCGGAGCACCCGCACGGCGAGGACGTCTTCTACTACCTCACCGTCTACAACGAGCCCATCCAGCACCCCGCGGAGCCGGCCGGAGTGGACGTCGAGGGCATCGTCAAGGGCATCCACAAGCTGTCCGACAGTCCCGGCGGGGCGGTTCCGGCGCAGATCATGGCGTCCGGTGTCGCGGTGCCGTGGGCGCTCGAGGCGCAGCGGATCCTCGCGGAGGACTGGAACGTACGGGCCTCGGTGTGGTCCGCGACGTCCTGGAACGAGCTGCGGCGGGAGGCGGTGGCCTGCGAGCAGCACAACCTGCTGCACCCGGAGGAGGAGCAGCTGGTGCCGTACGTGACGCGCAAGCTGAGCGGCTCGGAGGGGCCGTTCGTGGCCGTGTCGGACTGGATGCGGTCGGTGCCGGACCAGATCGCGCGCTGGGTGCCCGGTCCCTACCAGTCGCTCGGCGCCGACGGGTTCGGCTTCGCGGACACGCGGGGGGCGGCGCGGCGCTTCTTCCACATCGACGCGCAGTCGATCGTGGTGGCGGTGCTCACGGAGCTGGCGCGGGCGGGGCGGGTGGATCGCTCGGTGCTGAAGCAGGCGATCGACCGGTATCGGGTGCTGGACGTGTCCGCAGCGCATCCGGGTGTTGCCGGGGGCGACGCGTGACGGTGCCGTAGGGGGCGCGGGTCGGCTGCGGCGGGCCGGGCGTCGGGTCGCGTACCGGCGCCGGCCGGGTGCCGCCTGCGCCCTGAAGGGGCGCGGGGAACTGCGCGACCAGCCACGGCGCATCCGCAGCCGGCACACAACCTGCACCCTCACCGGCGGCCCCCTCGGCGGTTCACAGACGCGCACCGCCCCCCTCCTGCCGTGCGCGTCTGCAAACCCGGCTGCCGGTGGAAACTCTGTCCCGCCCCGGCCGCGCCACGCCAGCGAACGCCCCGCACATCACCCGGCCGGGCGACCGCGGGTCAGATATGACCCACGCCCGCCCCCGCCTCCGCGTTGTCCCCGCGCTTGGTGAGCAGGGCGACCAGGACCGCGACCACGGCGACGCCCGCGGCCACCAGGCACGCGAGGCTCATCCCGGAGATGAACGTGTCGTGCGCCACGGAAATGATCTTGGCGGCGACCGGCGCCGGTATTCCCTTCTGCACCGGCGCCACACCGGCCTGCACCGCCTCCGACGCCTGGTCCAGCTGGGCCGGCGTCAGCGGCGGCAGCCCCGCGTGGGACCAGTTGCCCGGCAGCGCGCTGTCGACCTTGGACGCCATCACCGCGCCGAGCACCGCCGTACCGAGGCTGCCGCCGATCTGCATGGCGGCCTGCTGGAGACCACCGGCGACACCGGACAGCTCCATGGGCGCGTTGCCCACGATGACCTCGGTCGCGCCGACCATGACCGGCGCGAGTCCGAGGCCGAGGAGGGCGAACCAGATCGACATCACGCCGCTGCCGGTACCGGCCTTGAGCGTGGACATGCCGTACATGGCGATCGCGGTCGCGGCCATGCCGCCGGCCAGCGGGATGCGCGGGCCGAGCTTGGTGATCGCGGCGCCGGCGAGCGGCGAGGCGACGATCATCATGCCGGTGAGCGGCAGCAGGTGCAGGCCCGCGTTGACCGGGGACATCCCGTGCACGTTCTGGAGGTAGAAGGTCACGAAGAACAGGCCGCCCATGAAGGCGATGGCCATCAGGACCATCAGGACCACACCGGCCGACAGCGGCACGGAGCGGAACAGGCCGAGCGGGACGAGCGGTTCGGCGACCTTGGTCTCCCAGAACGCGAAGAACGCGAAGAGGAGGACCGAGGCGGCGATGAAGCCCCAGGTCCTGCCGTCGCCCCAGCCCCAGCCCGGCGCCTTGATGAGGGCCCAGACCAGGCAGAACATCGCGCCGGACAGCAGGGCGATGCCGAGCACGTCGAAGGAGCGCGGGGCGTTGTGCGCGCGGTGGTCGAGCAGGATCAGCAGGCCGAGGACCAGGGCGATCGCGCCGACCGGCACATTGATGAAGAACACCGACTGCCAGTTGACGTGCTGCACGAGCACGCCGCCGAGGATCGGGCCGCCCGCGGTGGACGCGCCGATCACCATGCCCCAGATGCCGATGGCCATGTTGAGCTTCTCGGCCGGGAACGTGGCCCGCAGCAGGCCGAGCGCGGCCGGCATCAGCAGCGCGCCGAACAGGCCCTGGAAGACGCGGAAGGTGATGACCGCGGCGATGCTGTGGGACAGCCCGATCGCGCCGGAGGCGGCGGCGAAGCCGGTCACGCCGATGAGGAAGGTCTGCCGGTGCCCGAAGCGGTCACCGAGCTTGCCCGCGGTGATCAGGGTGACCGCGAGGGCGAGGAAGTAGGCGTTGGTGATCCACTGCACATCGGCGAAGGTCGCGTGCAGATGGTCGCGGATGGCCGGGTTGGCGATGGCCACGATGGTGCCGTCCAGGGCCACCATCATGACCCCTACGGCCACGGTGATCAGGGTGAGCCACGGGTGGCCGCGCATCCCGGTGGGCGCGGCCCGCTCCGCCGGGGCCGACGGGGCTCCGTCGCCCGGCCCCGTCGCGTCGATGGTGGTCTGACCAGTCATGCGTTCGAGACTAGTGACAGCCACTGACAGTTGACAAACAATTTCATAAGTCGGTGACTGACAGGGCAGACTGTCGGTCCACGGCCGATCCGCTCCGATCAGGCCGGACGTCCGGAAAGGGGCCGTGGAGAGGCCATGGAGACGCTGCGCGAACGCAAGAAGCGGCGTACTCGGGAGTCGCTGCTGCGGGCCGCTCTCGAACTGTTCACCACCCAGGGGTACGAGCGCACGACGGTGGACGAGATCGCCGCGGCCTGCGAGGTCTCGCAGCGCACCTTCTTCCGCTATTTCGCGGGCAAGGAGGACGCGGCCTTCGCGGTGCAGGAGATGACGGAGGCCCTCTTCCTGTCCGCGCTGCGCGCCCGGCCGCCGCACGAGGCGCCGATGGAGGCGCTGCGGCAGGCCGTCCTCCAGGACGGGGAGCCGATCCGGGAGACCGTCGAGTCCACCGTGCCGATGGAGCTGTATCTGCGCATGTACCGGACGATCGAGTCGACGCCCGCGCTGCTCGCCGCCCATCTGCGCCGCTCGACCGCCGTCGAGGAGTCGCTCGCCCGGCTGCTGGCCGAGCGGGAGGGTGTGGACGTGGACACGGACCCCCGGCCGCGGCTCGCGGTGGCGGTGTTCAGCGGGGTGATTCGGGTCACGGAACGACAGTGGTGCCTGGGCCGGGACTTCAGCCTGGAGGCCGTCAGATCACTTACCGCCGCCTACCTCGATCAGGTGAGTTCGGCCCTCCAGGGGAACTGGCGCACCAGCTGAGGCCGTTGGCACCACGTCGGGAAGATCGACCGAAGTGCGTCCGGGGGACCGCGGATGGGGTGTTCGGCGGATCGACCGGGACAGGCCGAAAAGATCGTTCTCCGCGTGTTCGATCTCCGCCGAAACGTGATCCCGGTCACTGGGTTACCGCGAGACCGTCTCGTTCTCCTAGTGTGTCCTCCCAGTGACTTCCTTCGACCCCTCCTCCCCGCAACTCAACGTCTGGCGCGCGATGCTGGCGCTGGCCGTCGTGTTCGTGATGCTCGCCACCACCGGCTGGACCGCTCTGCACACCCACCGCGAGTCGGGCGCGCTCCAGGCGTCGCTCGACAAGTGGACGCACGGCACCCTGCACGGACAGCGGCTGCCGGATCCCGAGGCCGGCCCCGCGCGGCTCACCCGCTTCTTCGTCTCGCTCTCCGCACAGGACCGCGCCCGCCTCGCCCACCGCTATCCACTCGCGGTGGGCAACATGAACGGCGCGCCGGTCGCCCTGCGCTACCAGGCGAACCACATCGCCCTGGAGCAGCAGCGCGACGTCGAGCGCGAACGGATGCACGACAACCGGCTCAACACGGCCGGCCAGCAGGACGCGGGCCGCCGTATGCACCGCTACGAGTCGCTGCTGACCCCCGGCCGCCAGATCCTGTCCTTCGACCCGGCGGGCACCGGCCGCATCGCCGAGGTGTTCGGGAACCTGACCACGGCGCAGCGGATCTCGGTCGTCGTCCCCGGCGTGGACACCGATCTGCTCACCTTCCAGAAGACCAACCGCCCCTACACCGCCCCGGTCGGCATGGCCAAGGCGCTGTACGCGGCGGAGCGCACCGCGGCCCCGAAGACGCGTACGGCCGTGATCGCCTGGGCCGACTACACCGCCCCCGACGGCCTCGGCGTGGACGCGGCCACCGGGGCGCGCGCGGCGGAGGGCTCCCTGCGGCTGAACGCGCTGCTGCGGGCCCTGCCCGGCCGCTCCCCGGTGTCGCTGTTCTGCCACAGCTACGGCTCCGTGCTGTGCGGGGTCGCCGCGCACGACATGCCCGCACGGGTCGCCGACATAGCGGTGGCCGCCAGCCCCGGCATGCGCACCTCCAAGGCCGCCGACCTGGGCACCACCGCGCGGGTGTGGGCCATGCGGGACGCCACCGACTGGATCCAGGACGTGCCGTACCTGGAGCTGGGCGGGCTCGGGCACGGCGCCGATCCGGTCGCCGCCGGCTTCGGCGCACGGGTGCTGTCCGCGCGGGACGCGCAGGGCCACGCCGGGTACTTCACACCGGGTACGGACAGCCTGCGCAACCTCGCCGACATCGGCACCGGCGCGTACTCCGCGGTGACGTGCGCCGACGGAAGTGACGGGTGCCGCTCCGGTCTGCCCGCCGCCACGACGGCCCAACGCGCGTAGAGACAGCAGGAAGTGCGGTCCGCGAAGGTGGCGACGGAGGGGGACGGGCCGCATACGATGAGCCGCATGGGTGACGTACTGGCGGGTTTTCATGCCGTCTGGGAGTTCGAGTCCGACTCCGTGCTCATCCGCTACGAACGGGGGATTCGAGCACCGAAATTGTTCCAGGCGCTCGGAGAGCGGCGGATTCCGCTGTCCGCGCTGGAAGAGGTCACGCTCGCGCCGGGCAAGCGCGGCACCCTCGTCCTGCGGCTGGTGCCCCGAGCGGGCGCGGATCCACTCATGGACGCGGCGGACGGGCAGCTGAAGGAGGGTTCCGACCCGTACCGGCTGGTCGTGCCGGCCGAGCGGGAGGCCCGGGCGGCGTCCTGCGCCGGGGAACTGGCGGCGCGGCTGACGGAGTCGGGGCCGGCCGACCGGTATCTGGTGGCCGCGCCCGCGGCGCCGCTCCAGTTCAAGGCGTACGACGGGAAGGCGGCGTTCGACGGGACGTCCGTGCAGTTCCGCTGGTCCTGGACGGGCGCGTCCACGGCCAAGTGGAAGGCCGGCGACCAGAGTTACGCGGTCGCCGACCTCAGCGGGGTGGAGTGGCGCTCGCCGGAGGCCCTGGAGGGGTTCCTGCGGCTGCGCGCCGCGGGCACGGAGCCGGTGCCGGAACCCGACCAGGACCCCGCGGCGGTGGTGTTCGGGCTGGGCTACGGCCCGGTGCACGAGTCGCTGCCGTTCGCCGCGGCGGTGCTCGCGGCCGTCCGCGCGCGCCGGCCGGTGCCCGCGGTGTCGCAGTGCCGCCGCGACCCCGCGGACATCGCCGAGCGGATCAGGCATCTCGGGGAGCTGCACCAGGCCGGGCTGGTGACCGACGAGGAATTCGCCGGCAAGAAGGCCGAGTTGCTGGCCGAACTCTGAGGCGTCCGCCGGGTCCGGCGGGGTTCCGGCGAGGTCGGGGCGCGGTTGCGATGTGGTCATCGCGCTATTCCCCGCGCCCCTCCGGGGCCGCCCTACGCCTCCCGGCCCGCCGACGTGAACGTCATGTCCGCGTACCGGTCGCCCGCCACCTTGCCCGCGATCGGCTCCAGCCGGTCGAATTCGTCCTCGGTCAGGGTGATGCGGGTCGCGGCCACGTTCTCCTCCACCCGGCTCGCCTTGCGGGTGCCCGGAATGGGGATCACCGGGAGGGAGTCGACCGCGGCGCGCTGCTGCACCCAGGCCAGGGCGATCTGCGCCGGGGTGGCGTCATGGGCGGCGGCGATGGCGCGCAGCGGCTCCAGGAGGGCCGCGTTGGCGGCGGCGTTGTCACCGGTGAAGCGGGGCTGCTGGCGGCGGAAGTCGTCGGCCGACAGGTCCTTGGCCGCGTCGGCGAACGCGCCCGTGAGGAAGCCCCGGCCGAGCGGCGAGTACGGCACCAGGGCGACGCCCAGCTCCCGCGCGGCGGGCACGACATGCGCCTCGATGTCCCGGCTGAACAGGGACCACTCCGACTGCACGGCCGCGATCGGGTGCACGGCGTGCGCGGCGCGCAGCTCCTCGGCGGTGACCTCGCTGAGGCCCAGGTGCTTGACCTTGCCCTCGCGCACCAGCTCCGCCATCGTGCCGACGCTCTCCTCGATGGGCACGTTCACATCGCGGCGGTGCATGTAGTAGAGGTCGATCACGTCCACGCCGAGCCGCTGGAGGCTGGCCTCGACGGCCGCGCGGATGTACGGGGGGTCGTTGCGGATGATCCGCTTGGTCGGGTCGTCCTCCGGGATGGACAGGGCGAACTTGGTGGCGATCACCACCTGGTCGCGGTGGGCCCGGAAGAACGGGGCGAGGAACCGCTCGTTCTCGCCGGCGCCGTACGCGTCGGCGGTGTCGTAGAGGGTCACCCCCAGCTCCAGGGCGCGGTCCAGGGCGGCGCGCGCCTGGCCGGCGTCGGTGGGACCGTAGGCGAAGCTCATGCCCATGCAGCCGAGTCCCTGCACACCGACCTCGGGTCCCTGTGCTCCCAGGCGGGCCGTCGGAATCCTGGTGTCGGTCATCGCTTGTTCCCCTCGTCGGCGTAAAAGTTGATCTTGCGGTCGAGCACGGCGAGCGTGTCCCGCAGCTCCGCGATCCGGCCGAGCACGTCCCGGCGGGTCTGCTCCAGCAGTTCCTGCCGCTCCCGGTAGGTCCCGGCCCCCTCGCGCACCAGCTCCGCGTACCTCACCATGTCCGCCACCGGCATGCCGGTCAGCCGCAGCTTGGTCACCAGGTCCAGCCAGTCCAGGTCGCGGTTGGTGTAGCGGCGCTGACCGGTGTGCGAGCGGTCGACGTGCGGCATCAGGCCGATCCGTTCGTACCAGCGCAGCGTGTGCGCGGTCAGGCCGGTGCAGGCGACGACCTCGCTGATCGTGTAGCGGTCCTGGCCGTCCGGGCGCGGGTGGCGCGGGGGCCGGGCGGAGCAGATGTCGGCGGGGTGGGAGTCCTCAAGCGTCGCAGGCGTGGTCTGCATCACCGTCATGCCTCAACGCTATGACGTTGGAGTGCGCTCCAAGCAAGCCGAGCCGGTAAGAAATCCGCGGGACCGGGCGCCGGGCCGGTGGATAGCCTGCGCGGCATGAGTCTCGCACGCCGGGCCGCGCCCGAGGATGCCGCCGAAGTACTGCGCCTGCGTCAGGTCCTGATCGACTCGCTGGACCGGCCGGGCTTCACCGGACAGACGGGCTGGCAGGCCGAGTCCCTGCCGCTGCTGCGCGAGCGGCTGGCAGGCGGCGACGGCGACGGCGGTGACTTCGCGGCGTTCGTCGTCGAGTCCCCGGACCGGCCGGGCGCGCTGGCCGCGCTGGCGGCGGGCACCGTGGACTACCGCGTCGGCACCCCCCTCGATCCGCGGGGCCGGGTCGGCTGCGTGTTCAGCGTGGCCACCGACCCGGACGCCCGGCGCCGGGGCTACGCGCGGGCGTGCATGGACGAGCTGCTGGCCTGGTTCCGGGAGCGGGGCGCCGGTCATGTCCTGCTCACCGCCTCGCCGGACGCCCGGCCGCTGTACGAGTCGCTGGGCTTCACCCGCGATCCCGACCCGTCGATGCGGCTCGTGCTGTGAGCCGCATAGGCTCGGCGGCATGTCGTTGAACAGCCTGGCGTCGATCGAGAACTGGCCCGTGCCCACCGCGGCCGCGGGTGTCGTACGAGCCGACGGGACCGTGCTCGGGACGCATGGTCCCCTCGCCCACCGCTTCCCCCTCGCCTCGGTCACCAAGCCGCTGGCCGCCTACGCGGCGCTGGTGGCGTACGAGGAGGGGGCGATCGAGCTGGACGAGCCGGCCGGGCCGCCCGGCGCGACGGTGCGGCAGCTGCTGGCGCACACCTCGGGGCTCGCCTTCGACGAGCACCGGGTGATGGCGCCGCCCGGAGAGCGGCGGCTGTACTCCAACGCCGGGTTCGAGCAGCTCGGCGACCACATCGCCAAGGCGACGGACATCCCGTTCGCGGACTACGCGCGGCAGGCGGTGCTGGAGCCGCTGGGGATGACGTCCACCTCGCTCGCCGGCTCCCCGGCGAAGGACGGCGTCTCGACGGTGGCGGACCTGCTGCGGTTCGCGGCCGAGGTGCAGGCGCCCCGGCTGCTGGACCCGCGTACGGTCGCGGAGGCGATGACCGTCCAATTCCCCGGCACCAAGGGCGTGTTGCCGGGCTACGGCCACCAGAACCCGAACGACTGGGGCCTCGGCTTCGAGATCCGCGACGGCAAGTCGCCGCACTGGACCGGCAGTTCCTCCTCGCCGCGCACCTTCGGCCACTTCGGGCAGGCCGGCACCTTCCTGTGGATCGACCCGGACGCGGGCCTCGCCTGCACCGCCCTGGCCGACCGCGCCTTCGGCCCCTGGGCCGTCGAGGCGTGGCCGGTCCTCACCGACGCGGTGCTGGCCGAGACGCGCGGCACGCGCTGACCGGCGGTCCGATAACCTCCCCCGTGCGCCAGGAGTTTCACCGGCGGCGGACGTGCAGTGGGCATCGGGGGAAAGTGATGAGCGGGCTTGGGACCGGCGGCGGGCTTCGGCCGTTGGACAGCGGTGATCCTCGGACGGTGGCGGGCTACCGGCTCGCCGCCCGGCTCGGTTCGGGCGGCATGGGCACGGTGTACCTGTCGTACACGCCGGGCGGGCATCCGATCGCGCTGAAGACGGTCCGGCCGGAGCTGAGCGAGGACGCGGAGTTCCGGCGCCGGTTCCGGCAGGAGGTGCGGGCGGCGCAGCGGGTGCAGGGCCTGTACACCGCGCCGGTCATCGACTACGACACCGAGGGCGCCCGGCCCTGGCTGGCCACCGCCTATGTCGCCGGGCCCGCGCTGGCCTCGGCGGTCGCCGAGCACGGCCCGCTGCCGCTGCCGTCAATCCTGCTGCTGCTCGCGGGGACGGCCGAGGCGCTGTCGGTGATCCATGGCGCGGGCATCGTGCACCGGGATCTGAAGCCGTCCAATGTGCTGCTGGCCGCGGACGGCCCCCGCGTGATCGACTTCGGCATCGCCCGCGCCGCCGACGCCACCGCGCTGACCGGTACCGGCGTCGCGGTCGGCACCCCGGCCTTCATGTCGCCGGAGCAGGCGGCCGGGCGGCCCGTCACGCCCGCCTCGGACGTGTTCGCGCTCGGCCAGGTCGCGGTGTTCGCGGCGCGCGGCCAGGGCGCGTACGGCGACGGTCCCTCGCACGCGGTGCTGTACCGGATCGTGCACGAGGAGCCGGACCTCGCCGGGCTGCCCGCCGAACTGGCCTTCGTGGCACGGTGTCTGGCGAAGGACCCGGCCGCACGGCCGACCCCCGCCGAAGTGGTCGCGCTCTGCCAGGAGGCGTCGCCGGCGCCGCTGCGGCAGTCCGGTTCCTGGCTGCCGAAGGCGCTCACCGCGCAGATCACCCAGCGGGCCTCCGCCTCGGCCGCGCTCGCGGCGGCCCCGACGGCCGCACCGGCCACCGTGCCGCCCACCGCGCCCGTGACCCGGCTCGACGCCCCCACACCGGCACCGCTGCCGCCGGGCCCCGCCCAGGGGACGCCGGTCCACGCCGCCCCCACCGCGACTACGGGCCCGGCCGTCCCGCCCCCGGCGCAGCCGCCCCACGGCCCGCGGTACCAGCACCCGGCGCCGCCGCGGCCGTACCCCCCGTACGTCCAGCCCTACGCCTGGCAGCCGCCCAAGCCGAAGCGGAGCGTCGGGCGGAAGATCGCCATCGGCGCCGCCATCACGGCCGCCCTGCTGTGGGGCGCGGGCTGCGTCTCGGTGCTCAGCCACCTCGGCGACACCTCGGACGACGGCTCCTCGCGCACCTCCTCCAGCGCGTCCGGCAAGCACCGCCCCGACCCGAAACCGGTCAGCTTCAAGGGCATCAACATCCCCAAGGGCTACTGGATACGGTTCGCCGACTCGCCGCCGAAGCCGGTCACCGGGGACGGCAATTCCCCCTGGTACGAGGACACCGCGGACTTCTACTACGCCGAGTACGACGAGAGCGACGACGACTCCCCCGCCGTCGGCAGCTACAGCGACAAGGTCGTCCTGCTCAACAACGCCGAGCACGGTTCGCTGGCCACCTGCCGCAAGGTCACCCGGTACGCCGAGCGCGTCCACCTCTCGCAGCTCAGCAAGGGCTCGCAGGTCTGCGTGTACACGCGTTCCGGCCACATCGGCCTGATCACCTACCGCGGCAGGGCCGGCCGCGACAGCCCGAGCGACTACATCACGGTCGACCTGACCGTCTGGCGCAACGCGGAGCCCGCGAGCGACGACGAGGGCTGAGCCGTCAGCCGGACATCTCCCACACCAGCAGCTCGGCCGGGGCCACCGCCACCGCCGCCAGGTCCCGCGCGCCGGTGATCCGGGCCGCGTCCCCCGCGCCCAGCTCCACGCCGTCCAGCCGCACCCCGCCGCGCACGACATGGACGTACAGGTACGGCGCGTCGGGCACGGCCGTCCGCTCCCCCGCGCCCAGCCGGCGCACATGCAGCATCGCGCCCGCCGCCGGGACCGCGTAGGGGGTGGCGTCGGCGATGCCCGGCACGATGTCGTACGACGGTTCGCCGCCCGGCTCCCGCGGCGCCAGCCACATCTGGAGGAAGATCAACGGGCCCTGGGCGTCGTTGCGTTCGACGTGCCGGACGCCCGCCGCCGCGCTGAGGTGCTGGACGTCGCCGGGGCGCACGGTGCGCTCGTGGCCAGCGGAGTCGCGGTGGGTCAGCTCGCCCTCGATCACCCAGGTGACGATCTCGGTGTGGCTGTGCGGGTGTTCGCCGAATCCGGCGCCGGGCGCGAGCCGTTCCTCGTTGCAGGCGATCAGCGGGCCGAAGCGCACATTTCCGGGGTCGTAGTGCGGGCCGAAGGAGAAGGCGTGGCGGGTCTCGATCCCGGCCGCCGGGTCCCCGCCCGGATAGCGCTCGGCGGCGCGCCGTACGTCGATCACGAGCCCACCGTAGCCCCGCGCCCGGTGCGCGCGGGCGCCGGGTCGCCGACCCGCCGACGCATGGTCCCGTCCGGATAAGGCACCCTTGTCCCCGTGCCCGAACCCGAATCCCACCCTGGTGACCCCGCGGCATCCGCCGCCCATACCCACGCCGCGACCCTGAAACGGCTGGAGAAGTCCTCCGGGAGTCTCGCCGCCCAGGCCATCGCGCGGATGGACGAGACCCTGCCGTGGTACCGGGCCATGCCCCCGGAGAACCGGTCCTGGATCGGGCTGGTCGCCCAGGCGGGCATCGCGGCGTTCACCGAGTGGTTCCGGCACCCGGACACCCCGCAGGCGATCTCCACGGACGTCTTCGGGACCGCGCCGCGCGAGCTGACGCGGGCGATCACGCTGCGGCAGACCGTGGAGATGGTGCGCACCACCATCGAGGTCATGGAGAGCGCCATCGACGAGGTGGCCGCGCCGGGTGACGAGCGGGTGCTGCGCGAGGCGCTGCTGGTGTACGCGCGGGAGATCGCCTTCGCCACCGCCCAGGTGTACGCCCAGGCCGCCGAGGCACGCGGTGCCTGGGACGCGCGCCTGGAGTCGCTGGTGGTCAACGCCGTGCTCAGCGGCGAGGCCGACGAGGGCGCGGTCAGCCGGGCCGCGGCGCTGGGCTGGAACTCGCCGGAGCATGTGTGCGTCGTCCTCGGCACCGCGCCGGACGGGGACAGCGAGCTGACCGTGGAGGCGATCCGGCGGGCCGCGCGGCACGCCAAGCTCCAGGTGCTCACCGGCGTCCTCGGGGACCGGCTGGTGGTGATCGCGGGCGGCAGCAACAATCCGCTCGCGGTGGCGAAGTCGCTGATCGGGCCGTACGCGGCAGGGCCCGTGGTCGCCGGTCCCGTCGTACCGGATCTGCTGGCCGCCACCCGGTCCGCGCAGGCCGCCGCGGCGGGGCTGAAGGCGTGCACGGCGTGGCAGGACGCGCCCCGGCCCGTGCTGGCGGACGATCTGCTGCCGGAGCGCGCGATCGCGGGCGATCCGAGCGCCCGTGAGCAGTTGGTGGAGGAGATCTACAGACCGCTGGGGGAGGCCGGATCGGCGCTCCTGGAGACCCTGAGTGTCTACCTGGAGCAGGCGAGCAGCCTGGAGGGCGCGGCCCGGATGCTGTTCGTTCACCCGAACACCGTGCGCTACCGGCTCCGACGTGTGACAGACGTCACCGGCTGGTCGCCTTCGGATGTACGATCCGCGTTCACGCTGCGGATCGCGCTGATCCTGGGGCGCCTGGCCGACGGTGACCCCCAGGCATAGGGTTTTGTCGGAGGTCAACAAAAGCCCTTCATGTTCTTCGTCCCTGTCCCCACGGGCGGCCGTGCCCGTACCCAAGAGAGAGTGTGAGAGTGCTCGTACTCGTCGCTCCCGGCCAGGGCGCCCAGACGCCCGGCTTCCTGACCCCCTGGCTCGAACTCCCCGGTGCCGCCGACCGTGTCGCCGCCTGGTCGGACGCCATCGGCCTCGACCTGGTGCACTACGGGACCCAGGCCGACGCCGACGCGATCCGGGACACCGCCGTGGCCCAGCCGCTGCTGGTCGCCGCCGGGATCCTGTCCGCCTCGGCACTCGGTGCCATGTCGGAGATCGCGCCGGGCGCGGTGGCCGGGCACAGCGTCGGCGAGATCACCGCGGCCGCCTTCGCGGGCGTGCTGCCGGACGCCGCGGCCCTGAAGCTGGTCCGCACCCGCGGCCTCGCCATGGCGGAGGCCGCCGCGATCACCGAGACCGGCATGTCGGCGCTGCTCGGCGGCGACCCGGAGACCTCGGTCGCGCACCTGGAGAAGCTGGGCCTGACGCCGGCGAACGTCAACGGCGCGGGGCAGATCGTCGCGGCGGGCACGCTGGAGCAGCTGGCCGCGCTGAACGAGGACAAGCCCGAGGGCGTGCGCAAGGTCGTCCCGCTGAAGGTGGCCGGCGCCTTCCACACCCGGCACATGGCTCCCGCGGTCGAGGCGCTGGCACAGGCCGCCGCCGAACTCGCGCCCGCCGACCCCGAGATCGCTTACGTCTCCAACAAGGACGGCCGGACCGTCGCCTCCGGCGCCGAGGTGCTGGAGCGCCTGGTCGGCCAGGTGGCCAACCCGGTGCGCTGGGACCTGTGCATGGAGACGTTCAAGGAGCTGGGCGTCACCGCGCTCATCGAGGTGTGCCCCGGCGGCACGCTCACCGGACTGGCCAAGCGGGCGCTGCCCGGCGTCAAGACGCTGGCCCTGAAGACCCCCGACGACCTCGACGCGGCCCGTGCGCTCATCACCGAGCACGTCGACGCCTGACGCCTGACGCCTAAGGAGCCGTAGATGGCGAAGATCAAGCCCAGCAAGGGCGCCCCGTACGCGCGCATCCTCGGTGTCGGCGGCTACCGCCCGACCCGTGTGGTGCCCAACGAGGTGATCCTGGAGAAGATCGACTCCTCCGACGAGTGGATCCGCTCCCGCTCCGGCATCGAGACCCGGCACTGGGCGGGCCCCGAGGAGACGGTGGCCGCGATGTCGGTCGAGGCGGCCGGCAAGGCGATCGCCGACGCCGGTATCGACGCCTCGCAGGTCGGCGCGGTCGTCGTCTCGACGGTGTCGCACTTCGCCCAGACCCCGGCCATCGCCACCTCGATCGCCGACCAGCTCGGCACCGACAAGGCGGCCGCCTTCGACATCTCGGCCGGCTGTGCGGGCTTCGGCTACGGCCTGACCCTGGCCAAGGGCATGGTCGTGGAGGGTTCCGCCGAGTACGTCGTGGTGATCGGCGTGGAGCGGCTCAGCGACCTGACCGACCTGGAGGACCGGGCCACGGCCTTCCTGTTCGGCGACGGCGCCGGCGCGGTCGTGGTGGGCCCCTCCGAGGAGCCGGCCATCGGCCCGACCGTGTGGGGCTCCGAGGGCGACAAGTCCGAGATCATCAAGCAGACCATCCCGTGGAACCGCTTCCACGCCGGCGATGTCAACGAGCTTCCGCTGGACAGCGCGGGAAACATCAAGTTCCCCGCGATCACGCAGGAGGGCCAGGCGGTGTTCCGCTGGGCCGTGTTCGAGATGGCGAAGGTCGCCCAGCAGGCGCTGGACGCGGCCGGGATCACCTCGGACGACCTGGACGTCTTCATCCCGCACCAGGCCAATGTGCGGATCATCGACTCGATGGTGAAGACCCTCAAGCTGCCGGAGCATGTCACGGTCGCCCGTGACATCCGCACCACCGGCAACACCTCGGCCGCCTCGATCCCGCTCGCCATGGAGCGGCTTCTGGCGACCGGGGAGGCCAAGAGCGGCGACACCGCGCTCGTCATCGGATTCGGGGCGGGTCTCGTCTACGCCGCCACGGTCGTTACCCTCCCCTAGGCACTCCGTGCCGGATCATGCGATCCGGTGGGGGGACAAATGCCACCAACCCGTCTGGATTATCGAAGAAGGAGCGCCTGACATGGCCGCCACCAAGGAAGAGATCGTCGAGGGTCTCGCCGAAATCGTGAACGAGATCGCCGGTATCCCGGTCGAGGACGTCGAGCTGGACAAGTCCTTCACCGACGACCTGGACGTCGACTCGCTGTCCATGGTCGAGGTCGTCGTCGCCGCCGAGGAGCGCTTCGACGTGAAGATCCCGGACGAGGACGTCAAGAACCTCAAGACCGTCGGCGACGCGACCGACTACATCCTCAAGCACCAGGCCTGAGCCCTTCGCTTGAGGCCCTCTGGTCCGGCAGGCCGCGAGGCCGCCGGGCTGCAAGGCCCCGCCACCCGGCGGTGGCGCCGTAGATTCCCGCATCCGTTGGAGAAAGAATTCCCGTGAGCCCGACCAATCGCACCGTGGTCGTCACCGGTATCGGCGCAACCACACCGCTGGGTGGCGACGCAGCCTCGTTCTGGGAGGCCCTGGTCGCCGGCACGCCCGGTGCCCGCCTCCTGGAGGAAGACTGGGCGGCGGACCTGCCGGTCCGCATCGCCGCCCGGATCGCCGTCGAGCCGGGTGAGATCCTTCCCCGGCCGCAGGCCCGCAAGCTCGACCGCTCGGCGCAGTTCGCGCTGATCGCCGCGCGCGAGGCGTGGAAGGACGCCGGCTTCACCGCCAGGGCCGGCGAGGACGCCTCCGTCAACCCCGACCGTCTCGGCGCGGTCATCGCCTCCGGCATCGGCGGCGTGACCACGCTCCTCGACCAGTACGACGTGCTGCGGGAGAAGGGCGTGCGCCGCGTCTCCCCGCACACCGTGCCGATGCTCATGCCCAACTCCCCGGCGGCCAACGTCGGTATCGACCTGGGCGCGCGCGCCGGCGTGCACACCCCCGTGTCGGCCTGCGCGTCGGGCGCGGAGGCCATCGGGTACGCGGTCGAGATGATCCGCACCGGGCGTGCGGACGTGGTGATCGCCGGTGGCACCGAGGCCGCGATCCACCCGCTGCCCATTGCCGCGTTCGGCAACATGATGGCGATGTCCAAGAACAACGACGACCCGGCGGGCGCGTCCCGGCCCTTCGACGCGGGCCGCGACGGCTTCGTGCTCGGCGAGGGCGCCGGTGTGATCATCCTGGAGTCCGAGGAGCACGCGAAGGCCCGCGGCGCCCGGATCTACGTGGAGGCGGTCGGCCAGGGCATCTCCGCCGACAGCCACCACATCACGCAGCCGGAGCCCTCGGGCAACGGCATCGCGCAGGCGCTGCAGAACCTGCTGGACAACACGGATCTGAAGCCGGCCGAGGTCGTGCACGTCAACGCGCACGCCACGTCCACCCCGCAGGGCGACGTCGCCGAGATCAAGGCGCTGTGGAAGGTGTTCGGCGACGATGTCGAGCACATGGCCATCTCCGCCACGAAGTCGATGACCGGTCACCTGCTCGGCGGCGCCGGCGGCATCGAGACCGTCGCGTCGATCCTGGCGCTGGTGAACCGCACGGCACCGCCGACGATCAACGTGAAGGACCTCGACGCCGAGGTCAACGCGGACATCGTGATCGGCGAGGCGCGGCAGCTGCCGGAGGGCCGGATCGCCGCGCTGAACGACTCGTTCGGGTTCGGCGGGCACAACGTGGTGCTGGCGTTCCGCACGATGTGAGTCTTGCGACAGTCCGATGGCCCGGTCTCCTGTGGAGACCGGGCCATCGTCGTTGCCGGCTGCGGCGCCGTCGTGGCTGGTCGCGCAGTTCCCCGCGCCCCTTCGGGGCGCGTTTCAGACCACCTGATGCAGCCACCGCACCGGCGCGCCCTCGCCCGCGTAGCGGAACGGCTCCAGTTCGTCGTCCCACGGCTTGCCGAGCAGCTTGGCGATCTCGGCCTCCAGGTCGGTCTCCTCGCGCTGGGAGCGGGTGAGGGCGGCGCGCAGCCGGTCCTCGGGGATGAGGATGTCGCCGTGGATGCCGGTGACGGCGTGGAAGATGCCCAGGTCGGGGGTGCAGCTGTAGCGCTCGCCCTCGGCGGTGGCGCAGGGCTCCGAGGTGACCTCGAAGCGCAGCAGGTGCCAGCCGCGCAGCGCGGAGGCGAGCTTGGAGGCGGTGCCGGGCCGGCCCTGCCAGGAGAACTCCGAGCGCCAGGTGCCGGGGGCCGCGGGCTGGCGGATCCAGTCCAGGTTGACGCGCGTGCCGAGCACCCCCGCGATGGCCCACTCGACGTGCGGGCACAGCGCGCGCGGCGCGGAGTGCACGTACAGAACTCCACGTGTCGTCACCGGAACCTCCGGGCAGAGCGGGACATCTTGCTGGCTTGCTGGCGGCAGTGGCACGACGGCCGCGCTGATGGCGAGGCTACCTTGCGGCGGGGCAAGGAGAGTGACGTACCGTCGGTCCCGGTGCCAGGAATCCTTCACCATTCACCCAGTGGGACGCTTGTACGGGCCCCGTTCGTTCCAGCGGCCCGGCCACCGGGAACCCTCGCACGTTGTTATGGGGGAAAGCACCCACTTCGAGCGAGGAGAACACCAGGGATGCGGAAGCGAAGCCACCGGGCGCGGCTCGCCCTGGCCGTGGCGGCGGCCACCGTGCTGGGCGTCGCCGGGTGCGACACCGGGGGCTCGGCCGCGGCTCGGGGCACCGGGGCCAGGGCCGCCAAGGCGCCGCTGTGGAACCGCAGTCCGGCCTCGATCGCGGCGGTCGGCGACTCCATCACCCGCGGCTTCGACGCGTGCACCGTGCTGTCGGACTGCCCCGAGGTGTCCTGGGCGACGGGCAGCGACGCCCAGGTGGACAGTCTGGCGGTACGGCTGCTCGGTGCGCGGGGCGCTGCCGCGCACAGCTGGAACTACGCGATGACGGGCGCCCGGATGGCGGATCTTTCGCAGCAGATGGCGGACGCGGCGAGTCGCGACCCGGAACTGGTCACGGTGATGGTGGGCGCGAACGACGCCTGCCGCTCCTCCACGAGGGCGATGACCTCGGTCGCCGGTTTCCGCGCGGACTTCGAGGAGGCCCTGCGCACCCTGCGCGCGACCGCGCCCAGGACCCAGGTGTACGTCGCGAGCGTGCCGAACCTGAAGCGGCTGTGGGAGCAGGGCCGGGGCAATCCGCTGGGCAAGGAGGTGTGGAAGCTCGGCATCTGCCCCTCGATGCTGGGCGACGCCGACGACCTGGGCGCGGCGGCCGAGCACCGGCGCGACCAGGTGGAGGAGCGGGTGGTCGCCTACAACAAGGTGCTGAAGGAGGTCTGCGCCGCCGACCGCCGCTGCCGCTTCGACGGCGACGCGGTGTACGACTACCGCTTCGGCACCGGCCAGCTCAGCCACTGGGACTGGTTCCACCCCAGCAAGGACGGCCAGGCCCGGCTGGCGGCGATCGCGTACCGGACGGTCACGGCCGCCCGTCCGGTGGCGTAGCGCCCTCTTCCCGGTACCGGGCCAGTTCGGCGGCCAGGCGGCGCATGGCCGTCCGGTTGGCGCGGCGCATCGTGGCGCGGACGACGGGGGCCAGCAGGCGTTCGGGCAGCGGGGCGCACAGCCAGGTGTAGGTGAAGGAGACGCGGCTGCCGCCGTCCGGGAGCGGGGCGATGGTGTATATGCCGTGGGCCTGGCGGCGGCCGGCGGCGCTGACGTTGTGCTCGACGATGCGGTGCGGCGGCCGGGAGTTGATGACCTCGATGCCGACGTCGGTCCTGGTGCCGCCCAGGGCGGCGGTGACGGTGGCGCGGGCGCCGAAGCCGCGGCTCGGGCCGCTGTAGCGCCAGTCGGTCAGGTAGTGGTCGGTGAACCGCTCGTGGTGGGCCAGCACATCGAGGAAGTCGTGGACCTGTGCGGGCGGGCAGGGAACCTGGGTCGACACGGTGACGGGTCGCATGACCGCACGCTACAGAGGTCCGGGCCGGTCACCTAGGGTTTTGGCATGAGCGAACTCTTCGGCACACTTCCCGACGGCACCGAGGTCCACCGCTGGACGCTGGAGCGGGGCGGCACGCGGGCGGAGGTCCTGACGTACGGCGGGATCGTGCGGTCCGTCGAGGTGCCGGACCGGGCGGGCCGGACGGCGGACGTGGTGCTCGGGTTCCCCGGCCTCGACGGCTACCTCGCGCACCCGGAGCCGTACCTGGGCGCGCTGGTCGGGCGGTACGCCAACCGGCTCGCGGGGGCGCGGTTCCGGCTGGACGACGCGGTGTACGCCCTGGAGCCGAACGAGGGGCCGCATCTGCTGCACGGGGGTGCGCGCGGGTTCGACAAGCGGGTGTGGGAGGCGACGGAGGTCGAGTACGGGGTGCGGCTGGCGCGGGTGAGCCCGCACGGCGAGGAGGGCTTCCCCGGCCGGCTCGACGTGGCGGTGACGTACACCCTGGACGCGTCCGGCGCGCTGCGGATCGCGTACGAGGCGAGGACGGACGCGCCGACGGTGGTCGCACTCACCAGCCACGGCTACTTCAACCTCGCGGGTGCCGGGTCCGGTTCGGCCGCCGGGCACGAACTGCGGCTGGCCGCCTCCCGGTTGACGCCGGTCACCGGGGACCTGATCCCGACGGGCGAGCTGCGGGACGTGACCGGCTCGCGCTTCGACTTCCGCGAGGCCCGCAAGGTGGGCACGGGGTACGACCACAACTTCGTGCTGGACAAGGGTGTCACGCCCGCCCCCGAGGAGGTCGCCGAGTTGCACGACCCCTCCTCCGGCCGCACCCTCACGGTCGCCACCACCGAGCCCGGCCTCCAGCTCTACACCGGCGACCACCTCCCCGCGCCCTTCGCCCCCGGCGACGGGATCGCCCTGGAGACCCAGCACTTCCCTGACTCCCCGAACCACCCGTCCTTCCCGTCCACGGTGCTGCGCCCCGGCGAGGTGTACCGCTCCGAGACGGTGTACGCCTTCTCCGCGCGCTGAGTCCGCCGGAGCGGTCAGGCCAGGGACTCCGGTGCGGGTACGACGACGCCGTACAGGTCGGCGATGGTGGCCAGGGCGCCGAGGTGGACCGCGGGGGCGTCCAGTTCCCCGCCGTTGACCGGCAGGGCGCGGGTGGCGCAGGCGTCGGCGACCACGGTGGGGCGGTTGCCGCGCAGGAAGGCGCCCTGCGCGGTGAAGGCGACGCACATGTGGGTCATGAAGCCGGCGATGACCAGGTCACCGCGGCCGGCCTCGTCCACCAGCCGGCCCAGTCCGGTGCCGTGGAAGGCGTCGGGCGCCTGCTTGACGACGACGGACTCGCCGTCGGCCGGGGCGACGCTCGGGTGGATGCGCCCGATCTCGGCGCGGATGTCGTAGGGGGTGCCCTCGCCGCCGTCGTTGACGACGTGGATGACCGGGGTGCCTTCCCGGCGGGCGCGCTCCAGCAGCCGGGCCGCCGCGTCGAGGGCGGGGCGCCAGCCGTCCAGCTCCATCACGCCGGTGGTGTAGGTGTTCTGGTAGTCGATCAGGACCAGCGTGGCGTCGGCGAGTTTGGGCGGCGTCTCGTCGAAGCCGTTGAGCTGTCGCAGCGTCGTTCTGGGCATGGCAAACCGCCTCATGGGGTGGGGAGTTGAGGGGGCGCGCCGGTGCGGCGGCCCGTGCCCTCGACGCTATGGCTCTCCCCCGCACGTCGGCAATGACGTCTAGCATGCAGAAACCGACACGGCGGAAGCAGACATCGCCGCGTTCCGTCGCCAGGGGGGTCCGTGCACACCGTCGACCGGCTGATCGTGATCGTCCTCTTCGACCAGGTCGACCTGCTCGATGTCACGGGGCCGCCGGAGGTCTTCCACCTCGCCCGGCGGGAGACGGAGGAGGCCGCGGCGTACGAGGTCGTCCTCGCGGCCGAGACCCCGGACCCCGTCGTCACGGCCGCCGGGGTGCGGGTGCTGCCCGATGTCACCTTCGACGCGCTGGCGGCCCGGAGCATCGACACCGTGATCGTGCCGGGCGCGGTCGAGGCCGACGGCGGCGGCCGGCTGCGGCCGACGGTGGACCCGGTGGTCGTACGGCGGGTGCGGGCGCTCGCCCCGCGGGCCCGGCGCATCGCCTCGGTCTGTGTCGGGGCGCACATCCTCGCGGCCGCCGGGCTCCTCGACGGCAAGCGGGCCACCACGCACTGGTCGACCGCGCCGCAGCTCGCCGCCGACCACCCGGCCGTCCGGGTCGACGCCGACCCGATCTTCATCCGGCAGGGCGAGGTGTGGACCGGTGCCGGCATCAGCGCCTGCCTCGATCTGTCCCTCGCGCTGATCGCGGACGACCTCGGCGAGGCGGTCGCGCTGCGGGTCGCCCGGCACCTGGTGATGTACCTGAAACGGCCCGGCGGGCAGAGCCAGTTCAGCGTCCCGCTGGAGCAGCCGTCCCCGACCCGGCGGATCGAGGACCTGCGCCACTACATCCTGCGCCACCTCGCCGAGCCCCTCACGGTCGGCCGGCTCGCCGGGTACGCCCACATCAGCGACCGGCAGCTCACCCGGATCTTCAAAAACGAGCTGGGCACGACCCCGCACGCCTACATCGAGTCGGTGC
Source organism: Streptomyces sp. NPDC043952 (assembly GCF_056435325.1). NCBI lineage: Bacteria > Bacillati > Actinomycetota > Actinomycetes > Kitasatosporales > Streptomycetaceae > Streptomyces > Streptomyces sp. NPDC043952. Next base: position 60,302 of record NZ_JBWKES010000004.1, on the reverse strand, counting down.
GCGTCGAACGCGCCCGCAACGAGCTGGAGTCCACCGACGCCACCCTCGAACGCGTCGCCGCCGACTGCGGGTTCGGCACCCCCGACACCCTCGTCCGGGCCTTCCGCCGCAGGCTGGACACCACCCCGACGGAATACCGCCGCCGCTTCCGTACGACGCCCGGCTGAAACCCCGGCGCGGTCAGCCGTCCGTGGTCCGCGCGTCGGAGGCGGGCACGGATTCCGCCGTGCCCGACTCCTCGTCCAGCAGGTCCCGCGCCAGCAGCGTCGCGCCGGCCACCGCGCCCGGCATCAGGAAGACGGCGACGAAGGGGACGAGGAAGGCGAGGCCGAGCGGGGTGCCGTAGCCCCAGACCAGCAGGCGGCGGGAGCGCAGGAGGGTGAGGCGGGCGCGCAGGTCGAGGCCCCGGCGCTGCAAGGGGATGGAGGTCAGCTCCTCCGCGAGGAAGAAGCCGGTCACGAAGAAGCCCAGCACCGGTATCACCGTCTGGCCGACGACCGGCAGCAGGCCCAGCGCGAACAGCAGGACGCCCCACACCGCCGCCCGGAGCAGGACGCGGAGGCTGTCGCGGGCCGACAGCCACAGCTCGCGCCAGAAGGGGAGCGTGGACCGGGGGGCCGTACCGTCGGGCGACTCGGAGGCGTCGACCCGCTCCGAGAGGGTGTCGTAGAACGGCTGCCCGATGATCAGCGTCACCGCGGTGAAGGTGAGCACCGCCAGCAGCAGTCCCAGCGCGAACAGCACCGCGGTGAGGAAGCCCCGGAACAGCGTGCCCCAGGGGCTCGGCCAGTGGTCCGCGAAGGGCGTGGCCCAGGTCACCGCGTCGCCGCCCCATATCGCCAGCGCGATCAGCGCGGCGAGGTAGAGGACCAGCGCCATCAGGCCCGGCAGCAGGGCGAGGCCGTACTGCCGGCCGTGCCGCGCCATCCACCGCTGGCCCTCGACCAGGTACTTGAATCCCGCCCCCAGATCACGCATGGCGGAAACCTTACGCGTCGAGCATGCGCCGCAGCAGATCCCGCAGCGTCGCCCGCTCGTCCGCCGACAGTCCCGCCAGCGGCTCGCGCGCGAAGTGCAGCCCCTCGCGCAGCTCGCGGGCCACCCGCAGCCCGTCCTCCGTGGCCGCCGCCATCTTGACGCGGCGGTCGGCGGGGTCCGGGCGGCGCTCGGCGAGGCCCCGCGCCTCCAGGCGGTCCACGATCCCCGTCACGTTGGACGGCTCGCACTTGAGCTTCTGCGCGAGCTTGCGCATGGGCAGCGGCCCGAGGGACAGCAGACTGAGGAGCTTGGCCTGCGCGCCGGTCAGGGCGTGCTCGGCCGCCGCCTCGTCGTAGTCCGCGTGGTAGCGCGCCACGACCTCGGCGATCAGTTCGACGACGTCCAGGGTCAGCTGGTCCGGACGGCGGGGATGCGGTGGTGCCATGCCCCATAGCCTACCCGGTTACTTGACAATCTGAAATATTCAGCCTAACCATTGTTTCAGGTAGTGAAATAAATGAAAGGCACCACCGCGATGACGACGAACACCAACCGCGAATGGCACCTGCTCAGCCGCCCCGTCGGCTGGCCGAAGCCGGAGGACTTCGCGCTCGTGGAGACGCCCGTCCCGACGCCGGGCGAGGGCCAGATCCTGGTACGGAACACGTACCTCTCCGTGGACCCGTACATGCGGGGCCGGATGAGTGCCGCCAAGTCGTACGTCGAGCCGTTCGAGCTGGGCAAGGTCATGCAGGGCGGCGCGGTCGGCGAGGTGATCGAGTCCCGCGCCGAGGGGATCGCCCCCGGCGACCATGTGCTGCACTTCCTCGGCTGGCGCGAGTACGCCGTGCTGGACGCGGGGCACGCCGTGAAGGTCGACCCGGACGCGGCGCCCCTGTCGGCGTACCTCGGGGTGCTCGGCATGACCGGCCTGACCGCGTACGCGGGCCTGCTGCGCACCGCCTCCTTCAAGGAGGGCGACATCGTGTTCGTGTCCGGCGCCGCGGGGGCCGTGGGCAGCCAGGTGGGGCAGATCGCGAAGCTCAAGGGCGCCTCGCGGGTCATCGGCTCGGCCGGCTCGGACGAGAAGGTGCGGCTGCTGGTGGAGGAGTACGGCTTCGACGCGGCGTTCAATTACAAGAACGGCCCGGTGTCGGAGCAGCTGCGCGAGGCCGCGCCCGACGGGATCGACGTGTACTTCGACAACGTCGGCGGGGACCACCTGGAGGCGGCGATCGGCTCGCTGCGACAGGGCGGGCGGATCGCCGTCTGCGGCATGATCTCGGTCTACAACGACACCGAGCCCGCGCCCGGCCCGCGCAACCTGGCGCGGCTGATCCAGACGCGGGGCCGGATCGAGGGCTTCCTCGTCAACGACCACCGCGATCTCCAGCCGCAGTTCGTGCGGGAGGTCGGGCCGTGGGTGGCCTCGGGGCGGCTGAAGTACCGGGAGACCGTGGTGGAGGGCATCGAGAACACCCTGGAGGCGTTCCTGGGGCTGCTGCGGGGCGACAACACCGGGAAGATGGTCGTCAAGCCGTAGCCCCCGGCGTTTGCGGCCACTGGGTGGGGATGCGCGTCCCCACCCGGAAGGGCCGTCACCCGGAGGCCGTCGCCGCCCGGTGCACCGCCCGTACCAGCCGGTCGTTCTCCGGCGCCGCCCCGTAGGGGAAGGTGAAGCGGCGCCGGGTGTACCCGTACGCCAGGCCGGCGTGCGGGTCGGCGAACGCCTGGGTGCCGTTGGCGCCGCTGTGGCCCACGGAGCCGGCGCCCAGGACGGGGTGCCAGAGGTCGGCGGTGGCCTGGAAGCCGAGGCCGAAGGACCGGTGGTCGCGGGTCACCAGGTCGTAGCCGGCGGAATGGATCCGGCCGAACTCCGCGACCGTGTCCGCCTTCAGCAGCGGCGCCTTGCCGTCAACCTCCCCGATCATCGCCGCGTACATCCGCGCGAGTCCCCGCGCCGAGGCGATCCCGCCCGCCGAGGCGGGGCCCTTGGCACGGATCAGCGGATCCTCGTACAGCCGCTCCAGGACGGTCGGTTCGGCGCCGTGCCGGTTGAAGGCGATCGCCTCCAGGGTGTGCGGGCCGCGCGGCGAGGCGTCGATGAGCGCCCGCTGTTCCGGGGTGGGAAGCAGCGACTGCGGACCGCGGAAGCGGGGGTCGGCGGTGGCCGGCAGGCCCAGGTGGAAGTCCAGCCCGTAGGGGACGCGGACCCGGTCCTCGTACAGGTCCTGGATCGTCCGGCCGGTGGCCCGGCGCACCACCTCACCCGTCAGCGCGCCGATGACCAGCGCGTGGTAGCCGAACGCGGCTCCCGGTCGCCAGAACGGCCGCTGGTCGGCGAGGTGTTCGGCGATCGCACGGTCGTCCGCCAGCTCGGCGCGGGTGAACCCGGCGTCCGTGCCGACCAGTCCGGCCCGGTGCGCGAGCAGGTCCCTGAGGGTCAGCTCGCCCTTGCCCTCGGCCGCGAACTCCGGCCAGTAGTACGTGACTTTGCGGTTCAGCTCCAGCGTGCCGTCCTGCACCAGCAGCGCCGCGACCAGGTGGGCCGCGCCCTTGGTGGCCGAGAACACGCCGTACAGCGCCTCGCCCGTCCCGCTCGGGCCCGCCCACAGGTCCACCACGCACCGCCCGCGCACATAGGCGCACAACTGGCCCTCGTAGTCGTCCCGTTCGGCCGCGACTAACGCGGCGAATTCCTCCCTGACCGCCTCGAACCCCTCGGCGACCGTGCCGTGCACGGCGTTGTTCTGCGTCATCCGCACTCCTTCTGAACCTGTCCCTGTAACGACTCAACCGCCGTGACGTCCCTTCGGTGTCATCGATGCCCCGAACGGCCGATGGCATGGGAGAGGCGCAATTCCGGCGGGCCTGACGCCGATCGGGGCTTGATCAGGTGCACCACCACAGGAAGCGGTCACAGGTGCGGGTCGGGGACGGCGCCGGGGGCGGCGGGGAGGTCGCGGGGGCGGTGGTGGGGGGTGGGGCGGCCGGCGGTGTCGTGGCCGGGGTGGTGGGGGCGGTGACGGGCGAGCCGGGGGCGGTGGTGGCGGGGGGTGGCGCCTTCGCCGTTCTGCTGGTGGCGGAGGGGGAGGCGGAGTCACTGGCCCCCGCCGACGGGGATCCGCTCGCGGAGGCCGTCGGGCCGGAGGTCGCCGAGACGTCGCTGACCCGGTGCGGAGCGGTCGTACGAGCCGAAGGACCGGAGCTGTCGCCGGCCGAGGTGTCCTTGACGGTGGCCGTACCGCCGCCGGTGAAGGGCAGCGGCGCGTCGGTGCCGAGTTCGGCGAAGCCGAGGCCGCCGGCCGCGAGCGCGAAACCGGCGGCGAGGAGGGCGGTACGGCGACGCTTGCGGCGGTGGGCGGCGGCCTTACGACTCCGCCGCTCCGCCCGGCCCCCTACGGACTCCGGGGGCTCTCCCCCCGACCCCTGTCCGGGCTCCCCGTTCTCCGGCTCCACCCGCGCCGGACCGGGTATCCGGTCGGCCGGTTCGGCCGGTGTTCCGCACCCCGGACAGACCAGGGCGCCGTTGAGGTGCCGTCGGCACGGGAGGCAGTAGTCCATGACGCCCGGAAGACTAGGGTCGACGCGCGTCACGTTCCTAGGCACCGCTGTGAATGTTTGGTGCGGGATCGAAAACGTTCTCGAAAGACGCCGGTACGGCGACGATGGCCCGCACGGTCTTGCCCGGCGGCGGCTCCCGGTCCACCACCTCCCAGCGCCGCGCCACCGCGTCCACGAGCAGCAGCCCGCGCCCGGACTCGACGAGCGGGGAGGGCGGGGGCACGCTGCCGGGGCCGGGCGGCTGACACTCCGACCGGGTGTCGCTCACCTCGATCCGGATACCGTCCGCGTTCCGGGCGAGCCGCAGCTCGAAGTCCCGCCCCGGCACGCGGCCGTGGGTGACGGCGTTCGCGGCGAGTTCGGCGACGACGAGGGCGACGGCCTCGGTGGTCTCACTGTCGTAGGCGAACCCCCAGGCGTCCAACTGCGCCACGGCGAGCCGCCGCGCGAGGCGTGCGCCGCGGGGGGTCGAGCTGAGGCGTTGGACGAGCGTGGGGGTGATGACCGGGAGTGCTGTCATGCGCCCAATGTGGGGCGCGGGGAGGGGGGTTCACCAGAGGTGACGCGCGTACGCTGCGGGGGCGTACGCGGTCACGGGCTGGACAGTACTCATGACGGGGCGTGACGATCTGTCGCATGGCTACGGGAAGCGACGGTGAGCCGGAGTCGTCGGTAAGTCTGCGCACGTTCGGGGCGGTGCTTCAAGCGCTCCGCGAGTATCACGGGCTCACTCGGGAGGAACTTGGGGAACTCGTGGGGTACTCCAAGCACACGATTGCCTCGATCGAGTTGGGCAGGCGTATGCCCGACCCCGACTTCATCGAGGCGGCGGAGGCGGCCCTCGGCAACACGGGCGCCTTCCGACGAGCCGCCGAGCATCTTGAGCGCGAGCCTGGACTGGCTTCCTGGTTCCGCCGCTGGGCGATGCTGGAGCAAGTGGCCATCACGCTCTACACGTACGAGTCCAGGATGGTGCCGGGGCTCTTGCAGACGGAGCGGTATGCGCGGGTGTTGTTCACCGAGCAGCTTCCGCCGCTGAGTGACAGCCAGATCGAAGAGCAGTGGCTCGCCCGCGCCAAGCGCCAGCAGTTGCTGTGGGAGCGGCCGAACACGGCGTTCAACTTCATCCTGGAGGAGCACGTCTTCCGGCGGCGCACAGGCGGAGTGGACATCACTCGGGAACTCATCGACCACGTGCTGGAGGTCGGTGAACTTCGCAATGTCGAGATCCAGATCATGCCGACCGTGCGGGAATCTCACGCCGGTCTCGATGGCCCCATTCAGCTGCTGGAGACCCCGAAGCACAAGTGGTTCGCCTACTGCGAAGGTCAGCGCGGTGGGCTGCTCGTCTCCGAACCGAAGGAGATCAGCATCCTCCATCAGCGGTATGCCAGGATGCGCTCACAGGCTCTCAATCCGAAGACCTCCCGGAGCCTGTTGCAGCGGATGCGAGGGAACCCATGAACTGGTTCAAGAGCAGTTACAGCAGCGGCGGCGACGGCGACTGCGTCGAAGTCGCCCTGAAATGGCACAAGTCGAGCTACAGCAGCGGCTCAGGGGATGACTGCGTCGAAGTCGCCACCACCCCCGCCACCATCCACATCCGCGACTCCAAGAACAAGCAGGGCCCCCAGCTCGCGCTCACCCCCACCACTTGGTCGGCCTTCGTCTCTTACGCCGCGGAGACCGAACCCCAGAGCTAGCCCGTTACAGCTGATGCGAGGGAACCCATGAACTGGTTCAAGAGCACGTACAGCAGCAGCGGCGACGGCGACTGCATCGAAGTTGCCCTCGTCTGGCACAAGTCGAGCTACAGCAGCGGTTCAGGGGACGACTGCGTCGAGGTCGCCACCACCTGGCGCAAGTCCAGCTACAGCAGCGCGTCCGGCGACAACTGCATCGAAGTCGCCACCACCCCCGCCACCATCCACATCCGCGACTCCAAAACCAAACAGGGCCCCCAGCTCGCCCTCTCCCCCACCACCTGGTCCGCGTTCGTCGCCTACGCCGGCGCGCACGGTTAGCGCGCAGGCGAGAGGCCGCCGCCGGGAACAGGCAACGCGACGCTATGACCTGCAACAAGGCGTCCCCGCCCGGATCGGCCGGACGGGGACGTCGTCGCTCCCGAGATCAGACGGTCCCCTCGATGCGTTCGAAGATGTCCGCGTCCGTCTCCCGCTGCCAGGCGGGCAGGTCGGACCAGTCGGCGACGTATCCGGGCTTCGGGTCCTCGAAGTGCCTGAACATCTGGGCGGTCCAGCAGATCGCGACGAATCGGCCCTTCTGCTCGCGGGTGAGCCGGGCCGCATGTCCGCCGCTGACCAAGATGAAGTCACGCACCTGCCCGTACACGGCGGTTGCGGCTTCGCGCTCCCACGCGGGCGTCTCGTCCCACGGCGTGACGTAGCCGGGCTTCGGCTCGCCGGGGTAGTGCTTGTGCACACCGTCGATCCACGCCTCGCGGAAGATCCGGCCGTCGTTCATGCGCGTGTCCCTCTCGTCATGCGGTGCGCGAAAGCGCCGCGATCCGGTGATCAAGAGTCGAGACTCGGTCATCGGACATGAGCGGGGCAAGACGTCGATGTCCCGCGGTCCCCTCCCTGTGCTGGGAGCACCGGATCGTCTGACCCACTACGCTCCGGGCATGGACGACGAACCGCTCGCCCAGTGGGCCGAGCGTCGGGACGCGAGGATCGGGCAGCTCCGTGCCGTACCCCTCGTGACCGGCGACGGTCCGAGGGCATCGCATCTGAACCCCGATGCGCCGCGTGCGATCCAGCGGTGGAACGGCCATCTGTGGGAGGCGCACGGCTTCGCGGCGAACCTCGCGGAAGCAAGGCTCATGCTGTTTCCCCGCGCCGAGGCTGCCGCCGCTCCGGAGGCGTCGCCGAAGCTCGGCCCCGGAACCGGCAGGCATCGGAAGCCTCCGACGCCCTGATCGCCTCCGCGCGGAACACTCCGGTCCCGGCGGCCGCCTGGAGGAAGGTCGGTCAGGCGTGGGCGGGGACCGGTTGCTGTTCCTCCACCGCCGGGGCGACCCGCTGGGGGCGCATCAGGATCAGGGCCAGGACTCCGGCGAGAAGGCCCACTGCTCCGGCGACGGTGAAGCCGGCCCGCAGGGCGTGCGCCGCGGCGCCGTGCAACGCGTCGGCCAGTTGCGCGCGGCCCGCGGCCGGGGTCGCGGCCAGGACGTGGCCCGCGCCGCCCCCGGAGAGGGCCCGGCCGAGGGCGGCGGCGCCCCGGACCTGGTGGTCGGTGAGCCACGCGGCCGACGAGGACGCGAAGACACTGCCGAGGACGGCGATGCCGATGGCGTGGCCCAGCTGGCGTGCGCTGTTGGTCGCGCCCGCGGCCATCCCGGCGCGCTGCCAGCCCACCGCCGCGGTCGCCGAGGAGCCCAGCGTGGGCAGCGTGGCGCCGACCCCGACGCCGATCACCGCGTAGCCGACGATCAGTGCCGTCCAGTCGGAGCCCGCGCCGATCAGCAGGGTCTCGGCCAGGGCCCCGGCACCGATCAGCACCATGCCCACGCCTATCAGCAGCTGCGGACGGACGCCGTGCAGGAAGCGGCCGACGACCAGCGAGGTGCAGAACGAGGCGACGGACAGCGGCAGTCCGGTCAGCCCCGCCTCCAGCGGGGTCAGGCCGAGCAGGGACTGGAGCCAGATCGACGTGTAGGCGAGCATCGCGAACGCCGCGACGTTCACCGTCAGCGACGCGATCATGATCCCGGTGAACGAGCGGCTGCGGAACAGGGACAGGTCGAGCATCGCGTGCCGCGAGCGGGCCTGGACGACGAGGAACACGAGGAAGGCGACGACGGCGAGGGCGAACAGGCCCAGGACCGCCCCGGAGGTCCAGCCGTGCTCCTGCGCGCGGATCACCGCCAGGACGAGCGCCGAGGCGGCCACCGTGAACAGGACGGTTCCCGTCCAGTCGGGCCGGCGCCCCGGCGTGGGCCGGTCCGCGGTAAGCGCCTTGGCCGCGAGCCAGACCGCGGCCACGCTGATCGGGATGTTGACGTAGAAGATCCACCGCCAGCCGGCGGCCTCGGTGAGCAGACCGCCGAGGACGGGGCCGACCGCGGCGGCGGCGCCGGAGACCGCGCCCCACACGCCGTAGGCGGTGCCCCGGTCGCGCCCCTGGTAGGAGGCGTTCAGGAGCGGGAAGGCGGTCGCGAACATCGCGGCGCCGCCCAGGCCCTGCACGGCACGGGCCGTGATCAGCGTGCCCGGATTCGGCGCCGCGCCGCACACCGCGGAGGCGAGCGCGAAGGCCACGAGGCCGCCCAGGTAGACGCGCCGGTGTCCGGTCAGGTCCGCGAGCGCTCCCACGCCGAGCAGCACCACGGCGAGGGCCAGGGCGTAGGCGTCGATCACCCATTGCAGCGAGGCGAACGTGCTGTGCAGGGCGAGGGACATGTCGGGGAGGGCGACATTCACGATGGTGACGTCGATCAACAGCATGAACGAGCCGAGACAGACCGCCAGGAGGGGCAGCCATTTACGCATGGGAACACGCGTCCTTTCCTTCGGTACGCCCACCACCCTCGGCGACCGCCGGACCGTGCTCCAAACCAGCCCCCTGGCCCGGTCCAAAACCTCCACACTGCCGCCGTTCATGGGACGATCGGCTCATGCCCGACGCGCTGGACCGACAGATCATCCGAGCCCTGCAGTGCTCGGCGCGCGCCCCTTTCGCCCGGATCGCGGAGGCCGTGGGGGCGTCGGAGCAGACCGTCGCCCGTCGCTACCAGGCGCTGGTGCGCAGCGGTGTGGTCCGCGTCCACGGACGGGTCGCGCCCGCCTCGTACGGGCAGGTCGAGTGGGTCGCCCGGATCGCCTGCCGGCCCGACCGGGTGGGGGCGCTGGCCGAGGCGCTGGTGCGCCGGCCCGAGGTGTCGTTCGTCCGGCTCGCCTCGGGCGGCTCGGAGATCATCTGCCTGCTGCGCTCCTCGGCGGGCGACTCCGGGGACACCGTCCTGCTGAAGGAGCTGCCCCGCACCTCGGCCGTGCTGAACCTGCACATCGACATGATCCTGCACGACTTCGGCACCGGGCTGTCCGCCGAGTGGAACGGCTACGGCGGCCGGCTGACAGCCGAGCAGCAGGCCCTGCTGACCGGCGGTACCGCGCCGCCGTCCGGGCCGTACCACGAAGTCACGGACGACGACGGGCCGCTGCTCGCCGCGCTCGCCGAGGACGGCCGTGCCACCCATGCCCGGCTGGCCGCCGAGACGGGCTGGAGCAAGGGCCGCCTGCTGCGCCGGCTGGCGGCGCTGGAGGAGTCCGGCACCCTCTCCTACGAGGTGGACCTGCTCTCCGAACTGCTCGGGCACCCGCTGCACGCCACGCTCTGGCTCCGCGTCCCGCCGCACCGTCTGGAGGCGGTCGGCGAGGAGATCGCCCGGCACGACCAGATCGCCTTCGCCGGTGCCATCAGCGGGCCGGACAACATCATGGCCATCGTCATCTGCCGGGACACCGACGACCTCTACCGCTTCCTGACCCGGCAGATCGCGTCGATCCCGGACATCGGCGGCTACGAGGTGAGCATCCGCGTCCGCGGCTTGAAACAGGCCGGTTCCCTCATCACCGGGGGACGCCTCACCCCGGCCCCGCGGCCGTATGTCCGCCCCAGGGGCACGGGCCGGGGCGCGAAGGGATCATGACCGCCCCCTCGGGGCACAAGCTCGGGGCACAAGGCCCTCTCCCCTACGGGTTCTCCCACGCCGCCGGTTCCGCCGCCAGGGCGCCGACCGGGTCCGGCAGGCCCCCCGCGGCCAGGTCCCCGATCGTCACACCCTCCAGGATGCGGCGGACGCCCGCGCGCAGCGCGATCCACAGGGGGAGCAGGGGTTCGGCCGTGCCGGTGTAGGTGAGGCCCGTCGGGCGTTCGCCGCGGACCGAGACGATCGGGCCGTCCACGCCCCGGATGACGTCGGCCACGGTGATCGCCGACGCCTCGCGGGCGAGCCGGTAGCCGCCGCCCCCGCCGCGCCGGCTGTCCACGATCCCGGCGCGCCGCAGATCGCCGAGGATGCCCTCCAGGAACTTGTGCGGAATCCCCTGGGCGGCCGCGATTTCCTCTGCTTTCACCGGCCCGTTACCCTGCCGTACGGCCAGCTCCAGTACCGCCCGTACCGCGTAATCCGCCCGTGCCGAGATCCTCATGGGTCCATTGTGGGTCGTCCGCGCGTGGAGAATGGCCGCACCCGCGCCCCGTAAGATCGCCGGGAGGATCCACCTTGGCGCTCAGCAGACGTACCTTCAGTGCCCTGACCGGCTCGGCCGCGCTCGGTCTCGCCCTCGGCGGCAGCGGCGGGACCGGGGCGCCCTCGGCGTACGCGGCCCGCAGCGTGCCGACCGGTCCGGTGCCCGCCCCGCCGCGCGCGGACGGCGAGCACCACACCATCGGGTACGACCGCTACTCCCTGCTGGTGGACGGCAGACGGCTGGTCGTGTGGTCGGGCGAACTGCACCCCTTCCGGCTGCCGAGCCCGTCGCTGTGGCGGGACGTGCTCCAGAAGATGCGCGCGCACGGCTACAACGCCGTGAGCGTCTACGTCGCCTGGAACTACCACTCCCCCGCTCCGGGCAGGTACGACTTCTCCGGCGTCCGCGACCTGGGCCTGTTCCTGCGCACGGCCGCCGAGACCGGGCTCTACGTCATCCTGCGCCCTGGCCCGTACATCAACGCCGAGGTGGACGGCGGCGGTTTCCCCGGCTGGCTCACCGCCGCCAAGGGGCGGGCGCGCTCGGCCGATCCGGCGTACCTCGCGCACGTGGACGAGTGGCTGACGCAGGTGAACCGGATCGCCCGCGAGCACCTGTTCACGCAGGGCAAGGGCACCGTGCTGCTCTACCAGATCGAGAACGAGTTCGACGCTCGGGTGGGCTCGGCGGACAGCCGCGCCTACATGTCCCACCTGTACAAGAAGGTGCGCGCCGACGGCATCGACGTACCGCTGTTCCACAACGACAAGGGACGCAACGGGTATTGGACTCCCGGCTCCTTCGACACCGGTGGCGAGCGCGGCGGTTGGCTGTACGGCTTCGACGGGTACCCCTCGCCGTCCCAGACCCCGCCGGACTGGGGGACGTTCGGGCCCGGCGGGGCCAAGGGCGGCGCCAGCGCCTCGCCCACCACGCCCGGATTCGTGCCCGAGTTCGGCGGCGGCTGGTTCGACCCGTGGGGCGGTTCCTTCTACGACGGCAAGGGGTACGCCGAGGCCCGCCGCACCCGCGACGCCGCCTACGAGCGCCGCTTCTACCTGACCAACCTCGCCAACGGCATCACGCTGCACAACGTCTACATGACCTTCGGCGGCACCTCCTGGGGCTGGCTGCCCGCGCCGGTCGTCTACACGTCGTACGACTACGGCGCCGCGATCGACGAGGCCCGCAACGTCACCGCGAAGATCGCCCCGATGCACCAGCTCGGGCATCTGCTCCAGCGCGTCCCCGACTTCGCCAAGCTGGACCGCGCGGCGGAGGTGCGTGCCGAGGGGCTGAAGGTCTACCACCTGACCAACCCGGACACCGGCGCCCATGTGTACGTCGCCCGGAACGACGGCAGCGAGGCGGTGACGGCCGAACTGCCCACCGCCGAGGGTGACTTGCGGATCACCGTGCCCGGCAAGGACGCCAAGCTGCTGGCCACCGGCCTGTCCCTGGGCAAGCGGAAGCTGAAGTACGCGACGGTGCAGCCGACCATGTGCCTGACCGCCGGGCGGCAGGACGTCGCCGTGTTCACCGGGCGCAAGGGCGAGATGGCCGAGCTGGTGCTGCACTGCGACACCGACCCGGACGTGATGCGGCTGGACCCGGAGGCCGCCTGGGGCGTGGACGACTCGGGGCTGCACGTGAACGCCCCGCTCGGGCAGAGCGGGCTGATCCGCGTCCTGGTGGAGAAGGGCGACACGGACACCCCGCTGCTCCTCCTCTTCGCCGACGACGCCACCTCCGTACGGCTGTTCCCGTACGACACCCCGTCCGGCTCCCTGCTGGTGTACGGCCCCCAGCTGCTGCGCCACGTCGAACTGCGCGGCTCCGAGGTCCACTTGACCGGTGACATCACCGATCCGACGAGCGTGGAGGTGTGGGGGCCGCGCGGCATCTCCACCCTGGTGTGGAACGGGCGCCGGCTCGCCACCCGCGTGACGATGTCCGGCAGCCTGATGACCACCCGGATGCTGCCCGCGGTGCCGGAGGTCCGGCTGCCCGCGCTCGGCACCTGGCGGATGCGCCGGGAGAACCCCGAAGTGGGCCCGAGCTACGACGACTCGACGTGGAAGGCGGCGGACAAGAAGACGTCGTACAGCACCACGGCCGTCCCCAAGGGCCAGCCGGTGCTGTTCGCGGACGACTACGGGTTCCACTACGGGGACGTCTGGTACCGGGGCGTCTTCGACGACTCCACGGACATCTCCGGGATCGCGCTCGGCTACAGCACCGGCACCCAGGGGCTGTTGATGGCGTGGCTGGACGGGGAGCCGCTGGGCACGCACCGGATGCCGGTGCCGGACGCCACCACGATCCGCAAGGGCACCTGGTCGGACACGGCCTCCTTCCCGGTGCGCGACGCGCTGCGCTCGCCCGGCCGGCATGTGCTGTCCGTCCTGGTCCGGCGGATGCAGCACGACCAGGACGGCAGGTCGGACGACACCCACAAGGCGGCGCGGGGCCTCACCGCGGCGGTCTTCAAGGGCGCCTCGCCGAAGGTGCGCTGGCGCGTCCAGGGCGAGGGCCGCCCCGACCCGGTGCGGGGGCCGCTGAACAACGGCGGGCTGCACGGGGAGCGTTCGGGCTGGCATCTGCCGGGGTTCGCGGACGGGGACTGGGACACCGTGGACCTCCCGCGCGCCGAGCGGTATCAGGGGGTGACCTGGTACCGGACGACCTTCCGGCTGGCCGTGCCCGGCGACGTGGACGCGTCGATCGGGCTGACGCTCCAGGACGATCCGTACCGGGCGTACCGGGCCCAGATCTTCCTCAACGGCTGGAACATGGGGCAGTACATCAACGACGTGGGCCCGCAGCACACGTTCGTGCTGCCGAACGGGGTGCTGCGCACGCGGGGCGAGAACACGCTGGCGCTCGCGGTGCTGTCCGAGTTCACGACCCTGTCGGGGCCCGGAGAGGTCCGGCTGACCCTGCTCGGGAAGGCGGCCGGCGGGTTGGTTGTGTCTTGAACCACGCCTCCGGGATCGCGTGACGCGGGCGGGTCCCGGCACGTACGCTCGACGGAACCGCGGCGGCCGGCGGCCGTGAGCGGCGGGAAGTGCGGGCGGTGGCGGCGGACGCGGGAAAGGGGACGGATGGGTATCGCGGGCGCGCGAGGGCGGGCGGCACGGCTGACCGCACGACTGCGACGCTCCGGCGGCTCCGGCACGGCCATGCGCTCCCTCGCCGGCGAGCTTGCCTCGGCGGTCCGCGCCCGGCCCGAAGCACCCTCCGATGTACGGGGGTTGTGCCGGGCGCTGTGCGAGGAGATGAGCGCGCTGCGCGGCGGACGGCCGCTTGAGCTGCGGTTCGAACGCTTCCCGGACGAGATCGAAGTGACCGGGCTGTGGGTGGAGTTCGCCGACTTCGACCTGATCATCGTGGAGGACCGGGCCGAGGATGTGCAGCAACTGGTGATTCTCGGCCACGAGTTGTGGCATCTGCACGCCGGGCACCGGCACCACCACCTGGCCGGCGACGCGGCGGCACGGGCCTTCGCGGACGCCCCCGGCTGGCCGGACAGGGCGCTCACGGTGGCCGCGCGCAACGGGTCCCGCGAGGCGGACGAGGCCGAGGCGGACGACTTCGGGCACCGGCTCGCCACGCTGTTCCGGGCCCGGCCCGGCGGGTCCGGGGACGCGCCGCCCGACCCCTTGCAGCGGGCGCTCGGCTATCGCGGGCGGGGCGGAGCGGCGCGGTGAGCACGCTGGCGCTGGACCCTTCAGCGCTGCTCGGCCGGCTGTACATCTCCCTCTGGATCCCGGCGGCGCTGCTGACCGCCGCGCTGCTGCTGAAGCTGCCCACGATCATCCGGCTGTGGCGCGACCCCCTGCTGCGCGCGGTCGGCGGGGTGCTGCTGTTCGCCAGCACAGTGTTCGTGTGCTGCATGCCGTCGGTGATCCACCGGATGAACGTGCTCACCGGGGTGCCCAACTTCGCGGCACCGCTGTGCTATTCGCTGATCGCCGCGAACTCCGGGGCGGGGCTGCTGTTCATCGTCACCTGGCGCAACGGTCTGCCCGAGCGGTCCGCCGTCACCCGGCGGGCGACACGGTGGATCGTCTCCGGGTACGCGGTGGTGATCGTCGCGCTGTGGGTGCTGTTCGCGCTCGCCGACGTGCCGGTGGAGCGGGTGCGGGACCTCGACACGTACTACGCCCGTACGCCCTTCATGCGCGAGGAGATCCTGCTCTATCTGCTGGCCCACACCGTCGCCTGCGCGCTCGGTGCCCGGCTGATCTGGAACTGGGTACGGGACCGGGGGCTGGACGCGTGGCTGCGGTGGGGGCTGCGGCTGCTGGGCGGCGGGTACGCGCTGAGCCTGCTGTACGACGCGGCGAAGGTGACGGCGGTGGCCGCGCGCTGGCTCGGCCGGGCCCCGGACTGGCTCAGCACGAACCTGGCGCCGCCGGTGGCCTCGCTCTCCGCGATCCTGCTGGCGGCGGGCTTCATCCTCCCGCACGCCGGGCAGGCGCTGCACGAGCGGTACCGGGTCCGGCTGGCGCATCACCGGCTGGGGCCGCTGTACCGGGTGCTGCGCCCGGTGGCCGGAGCGGGCCCGCGGTTCTCGCTGCGCGCCCCGGCGGAACTCCGGCTGACCCGCCGCGAGACGTACATCCACGATGCCCTGCTGCCGCTCGCCCGGCATGTGGACCCGGAGCTGACGGACCGGGCGTACGCGGCGGCGCGCGCGCTGGGGCATCCGGCGGCGCGGGCGCGGGCCTTGTCGGCGGCGGTGGGGGTGCTGGACGCGATCGAGAACGGGAGCGGCGGGGGGACGGCCGGCGGCTCCGAGCCCGCGTCGCTGCTGCGGGACATCGCGTCCATCTCTTCGGCACTGCGGCGGCCGAAGGCGGTGGCGACGGTGCGGGCGCTCGCGACGGCGACACCGGTTCGGGGGGTCAGGGTTCCGGAGTGAGGGGACCGTAGCCGCGGGCAGTCGTGCCGCTTGGGGACCCCAGGGCACCATGGATGCCGTGGCTCTTGATTTCCAGTTGGTGTTGCTGCGGCGTATGGCCGATCACAATCCGGGACTCGTGGACGAGGCCCGCAGGACGCTGGGCGTGTCCGCCGCGCAGCTGCGGGAGGCCAACAAGCGGTGGCAGGCGATGGTCCGGTCGCCCGGGGCGCGGGGGGCCGCCGCGCGGTACCGGTCGGTCCTCGGGGAACCCGAGAGCGCCGAGCCCCGCAGGCTCGGGGACGTCGACTGCGAGGCCCGCCGGTGGGCGCTGCCCCTGTGGCCCGACCTCCGGTTCGAGGTGCTCGTGGGCCCCGACGGCGCCGTATGGAACGAATGGCTCGTACGGGCACCCGGCGCCGCACCCCCCGGCCTGCGCACCCTGGAAGACCTCGCGCCCTGGTCCTGCACCGTGGACGAACTCGCCCGCGCCTTCCCCCCGGCCCGCCCCCTGGAGGGCACCGCCCCCACCCGCTGGGGGCTCGCCTTCACCGCGCCCGACCGGGAGGGCGTGCCCCACGAGATGGTCGCCGAGTTCACCTGGGGCCTGCTCCAGCGCACCGCGCGGGTCGGTCCCCGGAGCCCGCGCTGAGGATCGCCGCCACCGTGCGGGGCAGGGACTCGGGATGCAGGAAGAGGAAGAGGTTCGGCTCGACCAGTTCGAGTTCCATCAGGCGGGGAGCGCCGTCCGGGCCGTCGGCGAGGTCCACACGGGCGTAGAGGAGGGGCGCGGAGGCGGCGGGTACGGCCGCCAACGCCTTCTTTGCCACGGCGAGTTCGGCGTCCGTCGGCTGCCAGGGGGTGAGGTCGGGGTGGGCGACCTTGTCGGCGTCGTACGGGGTGCCGGGTGAGAGGACGGCGCCCTTGCGGCTCGCGTGCAGCAGGCGGCCGCCGAAGAACTGGAGGGCGCGTTCGCCGGTGGCGTCGATGCCCTTCAGGTAGGGCTGCACCATCGCGGTGAACCCCTCGGCGTGCATCCGCGCGAGGTGCCGTACGGCCGTCTCGTGCTCGGCGGGCGTGTAGCGGGCGGCGAAGCGGGCGCCCGCGCCGGAGGTCGGCTTGATGACGTACTCGTGGTCCGTGGGCAGGGCGGGGGGAGCGTCCTGACCTGGGGCGATGTAGCGCGTGGAGACGGTGGGGACGCCGGCGGCGGCCAGCTCGCCCAGGTAGCGCTTGTCGAGGTTCCAGCGGATGACCTCGGCGGGGTTGGCGATCCGGGTCGTCCGGGAAACCCGGTCCAGCCAGGCCGTGAACTCCGCCGCGCGCCAGCTGTAGTCCCAGGTGGAGCGGATGACGACGAGATCGTACGCGGACCAGTCGATGTCGGGGTCGTCCCAGTAGGGGGCGTCGGCCCGCGCGCCGGCCTCGTTCAGCGCCCGCACCAGCACCGGCAGGTCCGCGTCCCTGCTCGGGGCGGCGCCGGGGTCGTAGGTGGCGAGGGCGATGCGGGGCACGGCGGGACTCCCTGTCGTACGGCATGCGAACACCCGCGAGGCTAACAAGCGGCCCGGAACCGGGACAGGGGGTTTGACCTTCACCTTTGGTGAAGCCCCAGTATCGGTGGCGGAGGACGAGAGACGGGGGCGCGATGGAACCGCTGACGATCGGGGCGTTCGCCCGGCTGAGCCGGCTGTCACCGAAGGCGCTCCGGCTGTACGACGAGCTGGCGCTGCTGCGGCCCCACCGGGTCGACCCCGAGACGGGCTACCGGTACTACACCGCCGGGCAGTTGGGGCGGGCCCGGCTCGTGGCCTGGCTGCGGCGGCTCGGGATGCCGCTCGCCGGGATACGCGCCGTGTGCGACCTGGAACCGGACGAGGCCGCGCGGGAGATCGGCGCGTACTGGGCGCGGGTCGAGGCGGAGACGGCGGTACGGCGGGATCTCGCGGCGTTTCTCGTCGACCAGCTGACCGGCACGACCGACGCACCGGAAAGGGAACCCACCATGACGCTGGAACTGCGGCACGCCGCGCTCACCGACCGGGGGCTGGTCCGCCCCGCCAACCAGGACACCCTCTACGCGGGCCGCAGGCTGCTCGCGGTCGCCGACGGGTTCGGGCCCGCGGGGCTGGCGGCGAGCGGGGCGGCGGTGGGGGCGCTGCGGTACCTGGACGAGGCGCCGTCGGTGCCCGTGGACGGCGAGCTGGGGGAACTGGGCGTACTCGGGGCGCTGGAGGACGCGGTGCGGTCGGCGGGGGCGGCGGTGGCGGAGCTGGCGGGCGGGACGAACGAGGTCGGCACCACGCTCACGGCGCTGCTGTGGACCGGGTCCCGGCTGGCGCTCGCGCACATCGGGGACTCGCGGGCGTATCTGCTGCGCGGTGGCGAGCTGTACCGGATCACGCAGGACCACCGGGTCTCACCGCGGGATCTGCTGCTGTCCAAGGCGCTGACCGGGGGCGCGGAGGTCGTCCCGGATCTGCGCCTCCACGAGCCGCTGCCGGGGGACCGGTACCTGCTGTGCTCCGACGGGCTGACGGAGGCGGTGCCCGACGCCCGGATCAGGGAGCTGCTGGCGTCGGCCTCGGGGCCGGAGGAGCTGGTCGCGGCGGCGCGGGGGGCGGGGGCGCCCGACAACGTGACGTGCGTCGTCGCGGACGTGTCCGTCCTGGCGGCCTGACTCGCCCACGGCCGGCTGGGAGGCGGCCCCAGGGACAGCCCCACCCCCGGCGCCCGCACCCCCCTCACCTCACCCACGCACAGTCGTCCCCCGGTCGATCCTGGTGTAGGAAGGGGCTGAACGGTCGCGAGAGTGAAGGGGTGCGTGGGTGTCGTCGCTTTTTCCTGGTCTGGTCGGTGGGCCGCGGGAGCGGTCCGCGGTGCGGTTCGGTGAGCGTTCGCTGACGTACGGCGGTCTCGCGGACGCCGCCGGCGCGGTGGCCCGGCGCGTCCCTCGGGGCGGTCGCGTGGCCGTGTGGGCGACGCCCGAGCTGGAGACCGTGGTCGCCGTCGTCGGCGTGCTGCTCGCCGGTGCCGCCGCCGTGCCGCTCAACCCCAAGTCCGGGGAGAAGGAGCTGGCCCATATCGTCTCCGACAGCGCCCCCTCCCTCGTCCTCGCCGCTCCGGGCGCCCAACTCCCGCAAGTGCTGGGCGACTTGGAGCGCGTCGATGTCGACGCCGGCGCCCGCGCGGACGCCCCGCACCCCGAACTTCCCGACGACGCCCCCGCCCTCGTCGTCTACACCTCCGGCACCACCGGCCCGCCCAAGGGCGCCGTACTCCCCCGCCGGGCCCTCACCGCCACCCTCGACGCGCTCGCCGACGCCTGGCGGTGGACGGAGGCCGACGTGCTGGTGCACGGGCTGCCGCTGTTCCATGTGCACGGGCTCGTGCTCGGCGTCCTCGGCCCGCTGCGCCGCGGCGGCTCGGTGCGGCACCTGGGAAGGTTCTCCACCGAGGGCGTGGCCCGCGCGCTGGCCGACGGCGCGACCATGCTGTTCGGCGTGCCGACGATGTACCACCGCATCGCCGAGGCCCTCCCCGGCGACCCCGAGCTGGCCAAGGCGCTCGGCGGGGCCCGGCTGCTGGTCTCCGGCTCGGCCGCGCTGCCGGTGCACGACCACGAGCGGATCGCCGCGGCCACCGGTCGCCGGGTCATCGAGCGGTACGGCATGACGGAGACGCTGATGAACACCAGCGTCCGCGCGGACGGGGAGCCGCGGCCGGGGACGGTCGGGGTGCCGCTGCCCGGCGTCGGGCTGCGGCTCGTGGAGGAGGACGGGAGGGAGATCGGCGACCGGGACGGGGAGACCGTCGGGGAGATCCAGGTCCGCGGGCCCAATCTGTTCACCGAGTACCTGAACCGGCCCGACGCCACCGCCGCCGCGTTCACCGCCGACGGCTGGTTCCGTACCGGTGACATGGCCGTGCGCGAGCCGGACGGGTATGTGCGGATCGTCGGCCGCAAGGCCACCGACCTCATCAAGAGCGGCGGCTACAAGATCGGGGCGGGCGAGATCGAGAACGCGCTCCTGGAACACCCGGCCGTCCGGGAGGCGGCGGTCACCGGGGAGCCGGACCCGGACCTGGGCGAACGGATCGTCGCCTGGATCGTCCCGGCCGACCCGGAAAGCCCGCCCGGCGCCGAGGAGTTGGCGGACCATGTCGCCCGCCGGCTCGCCCCGCACAAGCGGCCCCGCGTCGTCCGCTACCTGGACGTCCTGCCCCGCAACGACATGGGGAAGGTCATGAAGCGGGCCCTGACCGACGCCGGCCCCGCCGCCGATGCCTGAGCAGCGGCGCACCGCGCGCGAGGTGCTGGCCCTCGTCACGGACGACGGCACCTTCACCGAACTCCCCTCCCCCGCACGGGAGTCCAGGCCGGACGGCCCGCTCGCCTGGCAGGGGTACGACGCCTCGCGCGCCCGCGCCGCCGAACGCACCGGCGAGGAGGAGTCCGTCGTCTGCGGCACCGCGACCGTCGGGGGCACCCGCGCCGTGCTGATCGCCTTCGAGTTCGGCTTCCTCGGCGGCTCCCTGGGCGAGCGCACCGGGGACCGGCTGGAGGAGGCGTACGCGCATGCCCGCGCACACCGGCTGCCCGTCGTGCCGTTGATCGCGACCGGGGGCAGCCGGATGCAGGAGGGCATGGTCGCGCTGACCCAACTCCAGCGGGTGGCCCGGCAGTCGGCGCTCACCCGTGCGGCGGGGCTGCCCCAGATCGCCGTCCTGCGTGACCCCACCACGGGCGGCGGCTGGGCCACCCTGGGCGCCGGCGCGGATGTGATCCTGGCCCTCCCCGGCGCCCAGGTGGGCTTCGCCGGCTCCCGTGTCCGCCCGGCCGGCGCCGACCCCACCGCCTACACGGCCGAGGCCCAGGTGGCGGCGGGCGCGGCGGACGCGGTCGTACGGCCGGAGGAGCTCAAGGAGGTCCTGGGGGTGTGGCTGCGCCTGCTGTCGGGGACGAGCCGGGCCCTGCCCGCATCCGCCCATGGCGATCAGCCTCCACCCGCGCCCGCCCCCGCCGATCACCCTCTGCCCGCGCCCGTCCCGGCGGCTCTCGCGCGGACAGACCTCCCCGCCACCGGCTGGGCCGCCGTCCAGCGCGCCCGCTCGCCCGAACGCCCCCGCGCGGGCGCCTACTTGGACGCCTACTTCACCAGCCGCGTGCACCTGGGCGGCGACCGGTGCGGCGGTACCGACCCCGACGGCATCCTCTGCGGGTTCGGCGAGCACCAGGGTCGTACCGTCGCGTTCGCCGCGCAGACCGGGGTGGGGACGCGGCCCGCCGGGTACCGGACGGCGGCCCGGCTGATCCGGCTGGCGGACCGGCTCGGGGTGCCGGTGCTGACGCTGGTGGACACCCCCGGCGCCGCGAACGACGCTCAGGCCGAGCGGCAGGGCGCCGGTGCGGCCATCGCCGAGGTGTTCGGGGCGGTGGCCGGGGCGCGGGTGCCCCTGACCACGCTGGTGATCGGCGAGGGCGGCTCCGGCGGCGCCCTCGCCCTGGCCGCGCCGGGCAACACCTGGGCCACGCCGGACAGTTACTTCTCCGTGATCGCCCCGGAACTGGCCGCGGCCATCCTCAAACGCCCGGAGGAGGAGATCGAGCACACCGCCGACCAGCTCCGCATCCGCCCACAGGATCTGGTGGAGCTGGGGGTCGTCCGGGGCATCGTCAGGAACACCGGCGCGGACAGCGCCCCCTAAGGGGCACCCCCCTCACCCCCACCGCCTCGATGATCTCCTCCGACACGGACCCACCCCGGTCGTCCCGCGCCGACGCCCGCAGTGAGACGGACGCCGCACCCGACGGCACCGTCAGCGCCCCGTGCCACGACGCCCCGGCCCCCGTCAGCCGCACCTGCCGCCAGCTCGCGCCCTCGTCGTACGACACCTCCAGCCGGCCCCCGCCGAGCGTGCCCGTCCCGGTGGCGCCCGCCATGTAGCTCGCGCCCAGGGTCACCGGCAGCCGCCGCCCGGCGGGCACCGTGCCGGCGAGATCGGTGGGCAGGCCGTAGGAGAGGTTGATCAGCGGCAGTGTCGTCGCGTGGTCGTCCGGTGTCCGGGCCGAGCGGAAGGTCCACTCGGTGTGTCCCCGCGTCGCGGGTTTCCAGTGCTCCGCGTCGAGGGCGGTGTCGGTCACGACCCGGTACGTGTGCTCGTCGGCCGGTGCGTCCCAGACGAAGGCGGTCGAGCCGGACTCACGGTCCGCGAGGGTGCCGTCCTGGTAGACGGACGTGGTCTGGGTCATGCCGCTGTCGCCCCACACATCGCCGAACCCGGTGTGGTCGGGGCCCGAGTCGCCCCAGCCGGGCGTGTTCAGCTGGATCTGGTTCCCGGTGCGCTGCTCGCCCCAGCCGAGCCCGGTGCCGAGCCAGGGGTGCCACACCGGCTGGAACCAGTGGAGCCGGGGCCGGGTGCCGCCCTGGTAGTGGACCAGTCCGCCGCGTTCCTCCAGGGTGCCCGTGCCGATCGTGACGGACTCGGTCCACAGCTGGCCGGGGCCGGTGGAGACGTAGTCCGTGCGTACGGCGGGCAGGTCGATGTTCTCCTGGAAGCCGATGCCGACGGGGAAGGTACCGGTGACGGAGTAGCGGAACTCGCCGCCGCTCGTCGGCCGCGCCGCGTGGAACGTGACGTGCACGGCGGCGAGTTGGCGCGGCGAGGGGCGGTAGGTGAGGTCGCGGTCGGGGATCGAGCCGGTGTGGCCCGCGGAGAGGTCGTACACGTAGGGCGAGTCGGGGGTGCCGGTCATGTCGGCGGTCGGGTGCGCCCGCAGCCGGGCCGCGTCCGCCTGGTTCACCGTGGCGATCAGCAGCGGGCGGTCGGTGTCGTCGTCGTTGCCCCACCAGTCCAGCAGCCGGCCCGGCGCGTCGTCCGTGACGAACAGCGCCTTGGCGCCCGCGTCCTGGGCGGCCCGCGCGAGGGCCAGCGGGTCCGCGCCGGGGGCGAGGTGTGCCAGCACCGCCTTGCCGGAGGCCGAGGCGGGCACGGGCCCGTCGCCGGCGTCCACCAATGGCAGTCTCCGCCGTCCGGCGGTCAGGGTGCCGCCCGGCTGGACGGTCGCCTCCCCGATGCCCCTGACCTCCAGCTGCGGCTTCGCGAGCCGCCACACCGTGCGGTACTCGAAGGTGCCCCGGGTGACCTCGGGGGTGGGCGCGGCGAAGACGCTGTCGTAGGCGAGGGGCACCTGGACCGCGCCGGACAGGTCGGCGCCGTTCGCGGAGCGGTCGTACTCCATGAGGAGCTGGTGGGTCTCGGTGCGCCGGGGGACGGCCGCCTTGATCTCGCGCAGCCGGGTGCCGTCGAGGGTGATGTCGCTGTCGTGGTCGAGGGTGACCTCGGGTGCGGAGAGGAAACCGAGGCCGAGCGAGTCGGCGCCGTGGCTGCCGTGCACGTCGAGGAAGGAGGTGAGGGCGTACGTCCCCGGTTTGAGGCGGAGCTTGAGGGTTCCGGAAGTCTCGACGTGGTCCGACTCGGGGTCCTCGTTCCGGGCGAGTCGCTGCACGGTGAGGTCGGCGGCCGTGGGGTTGCCCGAGCGGTCCGTGACGTGGACCGTGAGGGTGTACCGCTCGTCCTCCTTGACCAGCCCGAACACGGTGTGCGCGCGCACCGTGCCGGTGTCGTCGGTGGCCGTGATCTGCCCGCTGGTGCTGCCGACCGGCGCCCTGGAGCCGTCGCCGGTGACGGTGGTGGTCGCGGTGCCGTGCGCGGGGACGGTGAGGGAGGTGTCGGCGAGGGTGGCGACGCCGGCCGGGGCGCCCTGCGCCGAGAGGGTCAAGTGGACGGCGCTGTCGGAGGAGTTGGTGTAGGTGAGGGTGCGGGTGACCGGCTTGTCCGCGGGGTAGGGCCAGCGGTAGAAGCCGAGGTCGGCGCTGCCGGTGGCGGTCACCGTGGCCCGTACGGCGTCCGGCACGCTCACCCGTCCGGCGCCCACCGTGTAGGCGGAGACGCCGAGTTGCTTCGAGGTGGACATCAGCGCGTCCTTCAACTGGGCGCCGGTCCAGTCGGGATGCTCCTGCGCGAGCAGTGCGGCCACCCCGGCGACGTGCGGCGTCGCCATCGACGTACCGCTCATGGTGGTGTAGTAGCCGCTGCCGTCGGTGAGTTGGGAGCGGGCGGCGAGAATGTCCACGCCGGGGGCGGACAGGTCGGGTTTGAGGGCGTCGTCGCCCGTGCGGGGGCCCTCGCTGGTGAAGGAGGCGGGCTGGTCGGCGGAGTCCACCGCGCCGACGGTCAGGGCCGCGTCGGCGGCGCCGGGCGAGCTGATGGAGGAGGGGGCGCCGGAGTTCCCGGCGGCGACCACGAACAGCGCGCCGGTCTCCTGGGAGAGGCTGTCGAGGGCCTGGGACATCGGGTCGGTGCCGTCGCCCGGTTCGCTGGAGCCGAGGCTCATCGAGACGATCCGGGCGTGCACGTCCCGCGCGGCCCACTCCATCCCGGTGATGATCTGCGACTCGCTGCCGGAGCCCGTGTCGTCGAGCACCTTGCCGACGGCGAGGGTCGCGTCCGGCGCCACGCCCTTCTCCTTGCCGCCGGAGGCGGCGCCGCTGCCGCCGACGGTGGAGGTGACATGGGTGCCGTGGCCGTCGCGGTCGGCGACCTCCTCGCCGTCGACGAAGCTCTTGGACTGGCTGATCCTGCCCGCCAGATCGGGGTGGGTCAGATCGGCGCCGGAGTCGAGGACGGCGACGGTGACGCCCTTGCCGGTCAGCCCGGCGTCCCACGCGCTCCGGGTGCCGATCTGGGCGTTGCTCTCGGCCATGTCGGCCTCGACCCGCCCGTCCAGCCACACCTTGTCGATGCCGTCGCCGCGGGTGAACGACCGCCAGAACGCGGTCCCTTTGCCCGCCTCGACGGCCGCGCCGCGCAGGCTGGGCAGGCTCCGGGTGCGGGAGGTGCCGGCCGGGGCGGTGGCGGGGACGCGGGTGTCCTTGCCGTAACCGACGATCAGCGGAAGGGCTTTGGTGCGGTTGTCGGTGAGGCCCTGGCGGATCAGCGCGCTCACGTCGAACAGCCGCTCGTCCAGCCTCCCGGAGCGCAGGTACGGCAGCGCCTCGTCCGGTACGACGGTCAGCTCGCCGTTGCTCGTCCGTGTGCGCACGGCCCCGGTGGCGCCGCGCGGCCGCCGCACGGTGACGGTCTTCCTGCCGTGCCCGAGGTCGGTGACGGTCACCTGGTCGCCGGTGACCAGGGTGACGGTCGCCGGGGCGGGGCCGGAGCGCCGCACCGCCACGTCCGCCGGTGCCGGGCCCGTCCCCGCCGCGGCGACCGCGCCGGGTACCGGCAGCGCGGCCAGCACGAGCCCCGCCGACAGCAGCGCCGCCCGGCGCCCGGCCGGCCCTCCGGTCAGGCGTCCGGCCGTCCCTCCGGCCGTCCCTCCGGCCGTCCCTCCGGCCGGTCCTCCGACCAGGCGTCCGACTGGTCCTCTCGTCAGGCGTCCGGCTGGTCCTCTGGTCATCCGTGCCCTCTTCCGCGTGCTCTTTCCCGTGCGGACCGCGCGCCCGGAGCGCGGCCCGTTCGGGACTGTCGTGTACATGCCTTGCGGGTAGGCACGAGTGTGGTGCGCGCGCCGGGAGCGCACAGGGGGCCGGGCATGGCGGGTTGTCGCGGTGGCGGGTTCTCGCCACGCCGTGCCGGTTGACCCGCTCGGGCGTAATGAGTGGGACCGCCGAAGGCCCGTCCGTACCATGGTGGTTGCTCACAGGACTGCGACGAGGGGGACGAGCGGCGGCATGGACCAGCTGGTGGAGTTCAGGACCGAGGACGGCGCGCTGGTCGTGGTGGAGGGTGCCGGTGCCACCCCCCGGCCCGGCACCCGGCTGGTCTCGCGCGGCGACGAGATGGTGCGCGCGGCACAGACCTTCGAGGGCGCGCTGGACGGCGTGCGGGCGGCGGCGGAGGCCGCGCTGCGGGTCTTCCGGGACGGCAGCCTGCGGCCCGACTCGGTGGAGATCGAGTTCGGCGTGAAGATGTCCGCGGAGGCCGGCGCGATCATCGCCAAGGGGTCCGCGGAGGGCCAGTTGGTCGTCAAGCTCCACTGGTCACCGGGGAGTTCGCCGGGCGGCGCGCTGCCCGCCGTGCCGGGTCAGGCCACCGCCGCACCGGAGTCCGCCGAGCGCCCATGAACAGCGCCGCCTGGCATGCCCGGATCCACTGCGGCCATGAGGTGGGCGCGGGTTTCCTGGTCACCGCCCGCCGGGTGCTCACCTGCGCCCATGTCGTCCGCTCCAGCGGCCGGGACCCGGTGACGGTGGTCTTCCCGCACGCCAGGGAGCTGGGCGAGGTCGCCGCCTCGGTCGTCGCGCACGGCGGCTGGGCGGGCGGCGCCACCGACCCCGGTGACGTGGCCGTGCTCGAACTCGACCGCGAGGTCCCCCTCGCCCCGGCCGGTTTCGCACCGCCCGGCGCCGCGTACACCGAGCCGCACCCCCGGCTGCTCGCCTACGGCTTCCCGGTGGGCTACGACGAGGGCACGCTCGCCGAAATTTGGGCCCGTCTCCGGCCAGTTGATCGCGGGCGAGTGGCTGGAGCTGGTGGCCTGGCAGGGGCACGGGCAGCCGATCGAGGCCGGGTTCAGCGGGGCGGCGGCGACCCTGCCGGACGGCCGCGTGGTCGGCATGGTCACCTCGGCCGCGGAGGCGCCGCAGGTGCGCAAGGGCCGGATGCTGCCGCTGGACGTACTGGCCCGGTACTGGCCCGAGCTGGGCGAGCTGGTGCCCACGCCGGGCCACCGGGCGGATGTGCTGCGGGAGTTGTACGGACTGCTGCGGCGCCTGCCGGACGCCCGCGCGTGCGATCCCAACCGGCTGTACGTGGACGCGGTGGGCGCCTTCGGGCCGCCGCTGCCCGAGGGCGGGTTCCCGACGCTCGGGGCGGCCGCCGCCTATGTGCAGTGGGAGGTGCCCGACCCGGCGGCGGTGGACCGGTTCGCGGGCCGGCTGCGGGACGTGGTGGGCGCGGGGGACGTGGGGGGCGCGGGACCGGCGACGGCACCCGCCTCGCCGGTCACCAGGGCCGCGCCGCTCATCGAGTCCGCGCCACTCACCGAAGCCGCGCCGGCGTCCCCGCGCTGGGCGCCGGTCGTCGTGGAGATCGACCACAGCGGCGCCGGGCCCGACCAGGTGACCGTGGAGGTGTCGGCGTTCCGCGACGGGCAGCGCCGCCCGGTGGGCACGCGCCGGCTGCCGCGCTCCGGCGTACGGTCGTACGTCCAGCGCCGCATCGACGAGGCCGTCGCCCATCTCGACCCGGACGCCGAGGAATTGGTGACCTTCGTGCTGCCGCGCGAGTGGCTCAACGAGGCGGTCGCGCACTGGGAGTGCGGCGCGGACGACAGCACGCCGCTCGGCTGCGCCTACCCCCTCGTGGTGACCGACCGGGCGCGGCACCGCAGCAACCGGCTGCGGCACCAGCTCCGCAGGAAGTGGCAGACGCTGGACGCCGGGCGCCCGGTGCGGGTGCACCGGGTGGAGTGCGGCAGCCAGGAGCGGCCGCCCAGCCTGCGCAAGCGGCTGTGGGACGGCGACGCGGGCCTCGCCGGGTTCGCGGTCCCGCCCGCGGCGGCCCGCGAGCACTTCGAGATCGGCCTCACCGTCCCGGTCCCCATCCTGCTGTGGTCCCGTACGGGCTGCCCGGCCGGGGCACACGGCGAGCCGCCGTACGCGCGGGCGGCGGGCGGCGGTCCGGGCGGGTACGAGGACCCGCGCCCGGCCCGCGGCGGCCCCCGCGACACGGCCGCCGCCGGCACCGCGACCGCCGCGCCGCCCCGCCCCGAAGCCCCCGCCCGCTGCCCCGGCACCGCCTTCCTGGACCAGCTCACCGCCGCCGTCGCCGGGGTCCCGCCCGCCGAACTCCCGCGCCACGTCCTGTCGTTACGGGTGACCGCGGCCGCCGCCGACGAACCCGACCGGCACTGGGCCCGCGATCTCCAGCTGCTCTGGGACGACCCCCGCTGCTTCCCCGAGCCCGCCGCCGGCCTGCGCTCCCCCGTCGACTGACCGCCCCCGCCCCCCACCACGGAGAAGAAGAAGCCATGCCCCTGTGGCCCGTCTACACCGGTACGAGCGCGCCGCACGACGGCATCACGCGACTGCCCCCGCCGCCGCCCTGGCGTGACTTCGACGGCGGGCCGGTGCTGGATCCGCCGGACGCGGCCGCCGGACGCGGCCGCCGACCGCGCGGCCGTCTCCCCCGACCGGGTGCACCGCGCCGAGACGTACCGGGCCACCGAGGAGACGGTGCAACTGGTCAACGCGGCCCTGTACCTGCGCCGCCCGCTGCTGGTCACCGGCCCGCCCGGCACCGGCAAGTCCTCCCTGGCGTACGCCGTCGCGCGCGAGCTGCGGCTCGGCCCGGTGCTGCGCTGGAACATCACCAGCCGCAGCACGCTGCACGACGGCCTCTACAGCTACGACCCCCTGTCCCGCCTGTACGCGGCCCGGCAGCGGGCCGCGCACCAGGAGAACGGGCCCGAGACGCCGGACGAGTCGGGGATCGAGCACCATCTGCGCCTCGGCCCGCTCGGCACCGCCCTGCTGCCCTACACCCGCCCCCGCGCGCTGCTCATCGACGAGATCGACAAGAGCGACCTCGACCTGCCCAACGACCTGCTGAACGTGCTGGAGGAGGGCCAGTACCAGATCCCCGAGCTGGTGCGCGCCGCCCGGCTCGCCCCGGACGGCACCGCGTGGGTCCCGGCCGACGGCACCGGCGAACCGGTGCCGGTGGTGCGCGGCCAGGTCCGCTGCCGTGCCTTCCCGTTCGTCGTGCTCACCAGCAACGGCGAGCGCGAGTTCCCGCCCGCCTTCCTGCGCCGCTGCGTCACGCTCCACCTGCGCCGGCCGGACGACCGGCACCTCGCCGACATCGTCCGCGCCCACCTGGGCGAACCGGACTCCTACGCCCAGGAGTTGATCGGCCGCTTCCTGGACCGCACCAGCGCCGGGGACCTGGCCACCGACCAGCTCCTCAACGCGATCTACCTGGCCCGCACCAGCAACCTGGACACCGGCTCCCTGGACCAGCTGGCCGAGCGGCTGATGCCCCACCTGGGACAGGGCACGCAGACCGATGTCTTCTGACCCGCGGGGCGCCCCGGACACCCCCGGCCGCCCGGACGCCCCCGACGCCCTGGCCCGCCTCGCCGCCGTACTCGCCGAGGCGGCCCAGGGCGCGCCCCCGACACCGCGCGAACTGGCCGAACTGCTCTGGCTGGCCGGTCACATGGCGCCGAAAGGCACGACGGACACCGGACCCACCGGGAATACCGGAACCACCGGCAGCGAGGACGCCGGGGACCCCGAAGGCGCGGGCGGCGACAACGCCACGGCCACGGAGCCGGAGCCCGAGCCGGAACCGGGACCGGCGCCCGACCCCGCCCGTGCGCCCCGGCCGCCCGCGGGGCAGCCCCGCCCGCCGCGCCCCGCCCCCGACACCCCCGCCCGCGTCCCGCTGCACCTGCCCTCCCCCGCCCCCTCCGCAAAGCGCGCTCCCCACACCGCCCTGATGGCCCCCGCGCCCCCGATGCTGCGCCACCCGCTCGCCCTCCAGCGCGCGCTGCGCCCCCTGCGGCGCCGGGTGGACGCGCCGATGGGCCGGGAGCTGGACGAGCTGGCGACCGCCGACCGCATCGCCCGGCTGGGCGCCGGTCCCGACCACTGGCTTCCGGTGCTGCGACCCGCCCGCGAGCGCTGGCTGAGCCTGAACCTGGTGTACGACGCGGGTCCCACGATGCCCCTCTGGCGGCCCCTGGTCCAGGAACTGCACACCGCGCTGGCCCAGTCGGGCGCCTTCCGCACGGTCACCCTGTACCGCGCCGGTGCCGACGGCACGGTACGCGGCCCGGACGGGCAGCCGTCCGCCGACGGCCGTACCGTCACCCTGCTGATCAGCGACTGCATGGGCCCGCAGTGGCGGCAGGGCCCCGCCGGCACCCTGTGGTACGCCACCCTGCACCGCTGGGCGCGCCGGATGCCACTGGCCGTCGTACAGCCGCTGCCCGAACACCACTGGCGGGACACGGCGTTGCCCGCCGCGCCCGGCCGGCTCACGGCCCCGCACCCGGCGGCGCCCTCGGCCGCGCTCACCTTCACGCCGTACGACGCGCCGGAGCCGGACGGCGGGACGGAATCGGACGGCGGGGCGTTGCCGGGCGGCGGGGCGGGCCCGGTGGTCCTGCCGGTGCTGGAGCCGGAGCCGCGCTGGCTGGCGAACTGGGCCGGGCTGATCGGCGCGCCCGGCGGCACCCGGTTCCCGGCGGCGGCGGCCCGGTTGACGCGTCCGCTGCCGGCCGACGCGGAGGACCGTACGGACGTCGGCCGGCTTTCCGCCGAGGAGCTGGTGCTGCGGTTCCGGGCGACGGCGTCCCCGGAGGCGTTCCGGCTGGCCGGGCATCTCGCGGTGGGGCGGCCCGATCTGCCGGTGATGCGGCTGGTGCAGGCGGCGGTGGAGCCCGAGCCGCGACCCCGGCATCTGGCCGAGGTGGTGCTCAGCGGCATGCTCGTCGCGCTGCCGGGGGCGCCGGCGGGGTCGTACTCGTTCCGGGAGGGGGTGCGGGAGCTGCTGCTGCTCGGGCTGCCCCGGACCGAGCGCAACCGGACGGTCGAACTCCTGCGGCGGATGGGGGAGTTCGTCGACGAGCTGGCGGGGCGGGCGCCGGGCGGGTTCCGGGCGGTGGTGCCGTCTCCGGGGGGCGCGCCGACGCCGGTGGAGCGGCAGCCGGTCGCCACGCTCAGCGAGGAGAGCGTACGGAGGCTGGCGCCGGCGGGCGGTGAGCGGCTGCTGGCCGGCCGGTACCGGCTGGTGCGGAAGTCGACGGCCGGGAGCGGGAGTTGGGTCGCCGAGGACACCTGGAACGGGGGCGCGCCGGTCGTCGTGTGCCGGTATGTGCGGGGCGAGTACCAGGAGCCCTTCGAGCAGCTCTGCCGGGACCTCGCGGCGGTGCGGCATCCGGGGATCGCGCGAGTCCTCGACCACGGCTTCGCCGAGGGAAAGCCGTACCTGGTAAGGGAGTTCGTTGCGGGCCCGACGCTGCACGAGCATCTGGCCGACGCCTCGTACCGGCCGCACACCGACGAGGTGCGCGCCCTGCGGCGCGCGCTCCGCGAGGCGGCCCACGCCCTGCACGCCCAGGAAGGTCCGCGCGGCGAGCTGGACGCCCGGTCCGTGGTCCTCTCCCCGGACGGACCGGTGCTGACCTGCCTGGACGCCGCACCCCTCGTGCGGGGGAGCCGGGAGCGGACCATGGCGGCGCTCTCGGACCTCCTCGTCTCCCTCTGGGGCAGCACCCAGGTCCTCTTCACCACCGGCGACCTCACCGGGCGCCCGGAGGCCCGGATCACCCTCGAAGCCGCCGTGCACGAGGTCTTCTCCCGCTCGCTGTCCCCCGAGCGGTTCCGGGTGGAGGCCCGCGCGGACGGCTACTGGGTGCGCACCGATCCGTACGCCTATCTGCTGCCGGTCCTCGTCGCCGTCCTGCGCGAACTCCCCCTCGCGCTGGCCGGTCTGTCCGAGCCGACCTGGCTGCGGGTGGTGTTCGGGGCGCCGTCCGTCCGGCCGCCGCGGACGGCCACCGGCGTCGACGTGCTGGTACCGCCCGCGCTGTACGACGAGTTCGCCGCCAGCTCCGCCGCAGCGGACGCCCCGCCCTTCGAACCGCTCTACCGCGACGACGCCCCGGACGCGCCCCCCGCGGCCTGGTACTGCCCGCTCACCGCCGAACGCCCCGAACGCGAGCTGGTGCAGGGGCCGTTCATCACCCGCGACCTGCGTGCGCTGGGTGTGCCCACGCCGGGCCGGGCGGCCGTCGTGCACACGAGACCGGACGGCACGCTCGCCCTGTTCGACCCGATCCACCCGTACGCCCCCCGCCCGGAGACCTACTACACGGTCGACCTCACCGTGCAGCACGCCCGGCACCCGCTGGCGCTGCCCAGCTCCGGGAAGGCCGTGTTCGGCGCGGTGGCGGAGCTGACCTGGCAGGTGACCGACCCCGTCGCCTTCGTCCGGGCCGGTATCCCCGGCGTCGCCGCCCGGCTGCTCGACCATCTGCGGGACGCGGCGGCCCGGATCACCGGGCGGCACCCGGCGCGCCGGGCGAACGCGGCCGAACGCGCGGTCAACGGCGGGGTGCGGGACTGGCCGGTGCCGGGGCTCACCGTGTCGTACACCGTGCGGCTGGACGCGGACCGGGCGCCCGGACCCGCGCCCGCCGCCGCGCCCCCCGAGGCGCTGCTCACCGGCGCCGACTGCGTGCTGTTCGGCTTCGACGGGCCGCTCACCCGGCTGTTCACGGCGGCGTCCGCGCGCGCGGCCGTACTCGACCTGCTGAACGTCGTGGCCGAACACCGCGAGCCCGAAGACGCGTTGGCGGGGCGGCCGCTGCCGGCGGCCGCGGGGGCGGCGGGCCTGGAGGCGTTCCCGCATCCGCTGGATCTGCTGCGCGCCTTCGCCCACGACCGGCTCGGGCCGGTGCTGCGGGACCGGCTGGAGGAACTGGAACTGGCCGCCGTACCGGACGCGCCGATGACGCACCGCTCGCTCGCGCTGGTGCGGGCGCTGCACGCGTCCGGGCGCCGGGTGAGCGTGGTGTCGGACGTGAGTTCCCGTGCGGTGCAGCGGGGCGTGGAGGCGTACAAGCTGCCGCTCGCGGGGGTGCACGGGCGGCGCGAGGACCTGGGGCTGCTGACGCCGGACCCCGGCACCCTGCTGCGGGCCCTGGCCCATCTCGGCCGGCCGGCCGGGCGGGCCGTGCTGCTCGGTTCCTCGGTGGCCGAGCTGACGGCGGCCCAGCGGCTCGGCCTGCCCTTCATCGGGTTCGCGGCCTCCGCCTCCGGGCGGCGGCTGCTGCGGGAGGCCGGCGGGGCGGCGGTCGTCTCCTCGCTCGAACCCCTCCTGGAGGCGGTGCGCGCCGGCTGACCCGGCGACACTCCGGGGGGCCGGTGATTAACGCCCGTTCGGCGGCGCCCCGCCCGGCCCCCCACAAAAGGCGGGCCGCCATGGGCGCCGCGCAGGATACGGAGAGTAAGGAATTCGCCCCGCGCTCGGAGGAGCTGCCGTGTCCGTCAGCCTGGAGCAGTTGCGCCGCTGTCACTTCGCCGTCGATCTGGGCGCGGCCCGTACGCGGGTGTATGTGAAGGGCGCGGGCCTCGTCGTGGACCAGCCCTCGGTCGCGGCCGTG
This sequence comes from Streptomyces sp. NPDC043952, assembly GCF_056435325.1. Classification (NCBI taxonomy): domain Bacteria; kingdom Bacillati; phylum Actinomycetota; class Actinomycetes; order Kitasatosporales; family Streptomycetaceae; genus Streptomyces; species Streptomyces sp. NPDC043952. Next base: position 27,457 of record NZ_JBWKES010000004.1, on the reverse strand, counting down.
AACGTGCGGTCCGGTTCGCTGATCGCGGTGGGCGACTTCGCGGAGCAGATGACCGGCCGCACCCCCGACTACATCCGGGTCGTACGGCCCATCTCCGGCGGCACGGTGGTGGACATCGACATGGCGCAGCGGATGCTGCGGCATCTGATGGGCGACAAGTTGCGCCGGGCGCTGCGCCGCAAGCCCCGGTTGCGGGCGGCCGCGTGCACTCCGCACGACGCCGATCCGCTGGCCCAGCGGGCGACGGTCGAGACGCTGCTCGGACTCGGCGCGCGCCGGGTGGAGCTGGTGGACACGCTGATCGCGGCGGCGGTGGGCTGCGGACTGCCGGTGGAGCGGCCCGAGGCCACCATGATCATGGTGTGCGGGGCGGCGGCCACCCAGGTCGCGGTGCTGTCGCTGGGCTCGATCGTGACGGCCGAGCGGATCCCGGTGGGCGGCGAGGCCGTGGACCACGCGGTCGTGCAGTATCTGCGGCACGCGCACGAGCTGCTGCTGCCCAGCCAGTCGGTACGGCCGCTGCAACTGGCCCTGTCGGGCAACGGGCTGACCCCGCAGGGCCCGCCGCAGACCGAGATCAACGGCCGGGACGTGGCCACCGGGCTGCCGCGCACCGTGCGGGTGGAGACCTCGGCGGTGCGGGAGGCGATCCAGACCCCGCTGACGGCCGTCCTGGACGGCATCGGCAAGGTGCTGCGCGAGTGCCCGCCGGACCTGGTGGCCGATCTCGCCGACCGCGGGATCATCATGGTCGGCGGTTCGGCGCTGCTGCCCGGCCTCGACCAGATGGTGCGCGAGGCCACCGGGATGCCGGTGTTCATCGCCGAGCGCCCGGACGTGTGCGCGGCCCGCGGGCTCGGCGAGATGCTGGAGGGGCGGATCGAACCGCTGGTCCTGGACCCGCTGGCCGCGTGAACTCCCCCGCCCGGAGCGGGCGTTCAGTAGGCGTGGTCGGCCGTGATGTCCGCCGACAGGTCGAGCCGGCTGCGCGCGGTCTCGGGGCGCAGGCCCATCAGGAGGTGGGTCAGGGCGTCCACGGCGGCGAGGTGGGCGATCCGGCTGGCGGAGGTCTCCAGGCCGAAGACGAGGTCCTGGCCGCCGGCCACGAGCACCGGGCCGCTGGTCTCGCTCAGCGGTGAGCGGGCGTAGCTGGTGAGCGTGACCACGGTGGCCCCGGCCCGCCGGGCGCGGCGCGCGGCGTCGACGGTGGTGCGGGTGGCCCCGGTGTGGCTGATGGCGAAACAGACGCCGTCCGGCGGGAGTTGGGCGGCGGCGAGCTGGGCGGTGAGGGGGTCGGGCGGCGCGTCGACCTGGCAGCCGAGGGCGCGCAGCCGGTAGGCGGCGTCGAGGGCGACCGCGCCGGAGAGCCCCGCGCCGGCCACGACGACGCGCGATGCGGCGTGCAGGGCCTCGGCCGCGGCGGTGAGCGCGCCGGGGTCGAGGGTCGCGGCGAGGCCGTCCAGGGCGTCGCGGGAGGCGCCCAGCGTGGCGGCGAGCGCGTGCGCGGCGGGCTCGTCCACCGGTGGCGGGGGCGGTTCGGGCGCCTGCCGCGCGGCCTCCAGCTTCAGCTCCTGGAACCCCCGGAAACCGAGCCGCTGGCAGGTGCGTACGACGGTGGAGGACGCGGCGCCGGCCAGCGCAGCCACGTCGCTGACGCTGAGGTGGACCAGCGCGGCGCCCTGATCGAGCACCACCCGCGCCACACGGACCTCGGTCTCGCGCAGCTCGGGCAACCGGGCCCGGATCCGGGCGGAGAGACTGGCGGAATTTCGTTCCATACGCTTAGCGTACCGTGGAATCCCATTCCACAACCGCCCCCGACCCCCGTCTCCGCCCGCTCGCCCTCCCCGCTCGCCCTCCCGCCAGGAGTCGCCGCACCATGCCAGGAACCATGTCCGCGCCCGTGCTCGCCGCCGTCCTCACGGCCGCGGTGCTGCACGCCGTCTGGAACTCGATCGCCCACCGGATACCGGACAAGCTCATCGGATTCACGCTGATCAGCGTGGCCTGCACCGGGTGCGCGGCCGTTCTGGTCTGTCTCACCCCGCTGCCCCCGGCGGGCGCCTGGCCGTTCCTCGCGGCCTCGGCCGTGCTCCAGGTCACCTCGCAGCTGTTCCTGCTGCGCGCCTACCAGCTGGGCGACTTCGGGCAGATGTACCCGCTGGCCCGCGGCGTCGCCCCGCTGCTCGTGGCCATCGCCTCGGTGACCCTGCTCGGCGGGGCGCTCACCGCGCTCCAGGGAGCGGGCGTACTGCTGGTCTCCGGGGGCCTCGCCGCCCTGGCCCTCGCCTCCGGCCGCATCCGCCGCGCCCAGCTCCCGGCCCTCGGCGCCGCGCTCGGCTCGGGCACGATCATCGCCTCGTACACCCTGGTCGACAGCGTGGGCGTACGGCGCTCACCCGACGCCCTCGCCTACACCGCCTGGCTCTTTCTGCTCCAGGGCCCGATCATGCCCGCCATCGCGCTGGCCCGGCGCCGCGGCGGGCTGCTCGCCCAGGTGCGCCCGGTCCTCGGCACCGGGCTGCTGGGCGGGGTGCTGTCCATGACGGCGTACGGCCTGGTCGTCTGGGCCCAGGCACACGGCGAGGTCGCCGCGGTGGCCGCCCTGCGCGAGACCGGCATCCTGGTCGCCGCGGTCATCGCGACCCTGCTGTTCCAAGAGCCGTTCGGACGGCTGCGGCTGGTGGCGGGGGCGGTGGTACTGACGGGAATCGGGCTCATCCGCTAGGCCGCCGGACCGCCGGGCCACCGGACCGCCGGGCCACCGGGCCGCTGGGCCGCTGGGCCGCTGGGCCGCTGGGCCGCTGGGCCGCTGGGCCGCTGGGGCAGGGTGATCCGAGAGCCGCCCCGGCCGTCATCCGTCGAGGTGGCAGCGGATCGTCGTACCGGCCGGGCCCGTGTGCGTGCGCACCAGGCCGGCCACCAGGTTGACCAGGAGCAGGCCCCGGCCGCCGCGCCGGCCGGGGGCGGCGGGGCGGCGGCCGGCCAGCGGATCGGTCAGCCGGCCCGTGTCGCGCACCTCGCACAGCACCTGGCCGCCCTGCGCCCACACGGTCAGCGTGCCCGAACCCCCGCCGTGCAGCACGCTGTTGGTGGTCAGCTCGGCGGTGATCAGCGTCAGGTTCTCCAGCGCCTCCCCGCGCAGCCCGAGCGCCGCGCCCTGCGCCGAGGCCCGGTGCCGGACGTCCGGCAGCCGCTCCGCGTCGAACCACACGTGCAGCACACCGGGACCGGCGGCCGGGGCGGGCGGCAGCGGGACGTTGTGGCGGGCGACGGCACCCTCCGGGTCGTAGTCCGCACTGGGCCGCTCCTCCGCGCCCTTGATGACGACGGGATGGGTGGTCCGGGCGTCGGCCAGCGCCCGCGGGTCCAGCGCGGCGGTGTCGTACGGGCACAGGATGGTGATCTCCCGCCCCCGGAACGCCGCGTTGATCAGCGCCTCGTGCTGTACGCAGGCGGGGTACTCGGCCGGGCCGCGCCCCGCCCAGACCGGCTCGCCGATGATCCGGGTGCGCCGTCCGGGCGGCTGGGCGTCGGCGAAGGCGCGCAGCACACCGGGGATGATCCGGCCGGGGTTGCGCCCCGCCTCCCGCATGTCGAGGAAGCGCACCCCTTCCCGCTCCGCGCCCAGCGCGTCCCGGATCAGCGCCAGCTTCTCCCCCGGTACGGCCACGGCGACCGGCTCGCCGGCGGCCAGCGCGGCGCGGACGAAGGGGACGGTGCCGTCGAGGTAGGCGCGCCGGTCGCCGTAGAAGAGCGCGGGGTGCGCGAAGGGCTCGCCGCTCATGAGACACCTCGCTTCCCGGCAGCGTGGACCACGCCCGCGCCTTCCCTCGGCGGCACGAACCATGCGGCCCGTTTCCCGCGCGCGGTTCCGGCCGTTCTCCCGACCACAGGGGGTGTAGCCGCCCGCACGCAGGGCAGGCGATCGCGTGGCGCCCTTGGACCGAGCGGGAGGGGAGACATGACCTCAGCGGGACTCGCAGCCCACACCGTGGGACTGAACGCGCTGGTGATCGACGCCTGCCAGGAGGGCCGGCGCGCCCTGCTGACAGCCCGCGGCGAACTGGTCCACGGCGGCACCGACACCCTCGGCGACGCCCTGGCCGCCCTGCCCCCGGACATCACCGCGGTCGAAGTGGACCTGGCCGGGGTGTCCTTCCTGGACACGACGGGGCTCGCCTGTCTCGACCTGCTGAGCGAGTACGGCCGGCGGCACGGCGTACGGGTCACCACCCGCGGTTGGCGGGGCCAGCCGCGGCGCGTCCTGGAACTGGTCGGCCTGGACACACGGCACCCGCTGCGCACCGGAGCGTCCGCCGCGCCCGACCCCGCGGTCCGCACCGCCTCCGCGGTCGCCCGCGAACGCGCCGAGCAACTGGACGTGCTGCGCCTGGAGATAGCGCAGCTGCGGCACGCCCTGGATTCCCGCCCGGTGATCGACCAGGCCCGCGGCGTCCTGATGGCGGCCCACGGCTGCACCCCGGACCAGGCCTGGGAGATCCTGCGCGAGGCCTCCCAGCACTCCAACACCAAGCTCCACCGCATCGCCGCCGCCATCACCGCGAGCGCGACCCCCGACGGCCCGCCCCCACCGGAACCTCTGCGCCGCGCCCTGCGCACGGCCGCGGCCCACCACGCCCCCTGAGGCGCGGGCGACTTCAGTACGGCAGCACGCGCCCCGACGGCGTCCTGCGATCGATCTCCTGCTCCCGCGGCGCGACGGGCCGCCGGCTGACACGTACCCGGATCCGACGGTCCATGACGCCTCCCTCTGCCGACATCGGTAGGGGGTCCGTGCCCACGGGAGGGGGACTTCAAGCCCCGCGACGGCCACGTATCCACGCCGTGACCTCCGCGCGCCGTACGGGACTTACCCGCGCTGGTCGAACGGATCGATCGCGATCGACTCATGGATGCCGAGCAGATGGCACTCACCGGTCACGCCGTGCACGGCGACTTCGCAGGGTCCGTAGCAGAAGTACTTGTCATCCCTGGTGGCGACATACTTCGCAGACTGGAAGGCGAAGTAGAAGAACTCACCTTTCTGCGCCTTGTACTTCTCCTCCGGAAACATGGCCACCTCGACGTCCCAGTTGGCCGACAGCTGCCGGACATAGTCCGTCGCGATCTGCTCCGCCTGCTCCATCGTGTACATCAGTTCGTCCTCATCAGCTTGAATACCTTGAAGTACGTAGGGTTGACAAAGCCTGTCTGGGCATCGATGAAAAGTACGCGCCCCTGTTGATTCAAGATATTGAATACGTGACCGCGCAAACCCGGACCAGGTCTCGCCGCGACTATACCGCGGGCACCGTCCCCGGAATTCCTTATATGGTCGACCATTCCCCAAAAATCGGTGTCCTTGAAGTTCGCCCCGTATACGTTTTCCAGGCGATCCAACTCCTGCAATCCTCCCATGTCCCCCGGTACGGGATGGACTCCCTCCCCCCGCATGTACCGCTCGAACGCATCGGCCACGAAGGTGCAGTTCGTGTTCCCGCCCTCGGGATTGAACTGTTTCGCCAGATCGGGGAAATTGGGAGTTTCATAGGGCTTCGGCGGGACGGCCGACTTCTGCGGGGCAAGCCCCAGGGGATCGCACGCGACCGAAGGCCGGTCCACATATCCGGCGGGGTTGGCCGCCGGGGCGAGCCCGAGGGGGTCGAGGCTGACATAGCGGCCCACGTCGGGGTCGTAATACCTCAGGTAATTGTAGTGCAGGCCGGTCTCGTGGTCGAAATACTGTCCCGGAAAACGGAGTGGGGTGTAGGCGCGGCTTTCCGCCGGCCAGGACAGTTTTCCCCAGTTCGTGGCACGGGAGCGCCAGGCTATGTCGCCGGACTCGTCGACCAGTTCGCAGGGGGACCCCGACAGGTCCGACACCATGGCGAAGAACCGGGCGTCTATCTCCCCCTGCGGAGCGTCGGCCATGGTCCTGCGCTCGCTCTGCGCGACCGCTTCGGCGCCGTGGAGATGCCACGTCAGCGTCACCGCGTCGCTCTGCTCGCCCCACCTGGTCGTCTGCTCGCAGAGGGTGACGCCGTCCCAGCTGAAGTCCACCTGTTCCAGGACGCCGACGCCGTCCTCGGCCATCCGCTGCTTGCCGATGCGCCGGCCCAGGGCGTCGTACCGGTAGCGCCATACCGTGCCGTCCGGAGTGACGACACGGGTGAGCCGGTCCTCCGCGTCCCAGCTGTACCGCCAGGTGTCCGGTTTACGGGAGAGCCGGGTCTTCTGACGGAGGATCATCCGGCCCGCGTCGTCGTACTCGTAGCGGATCCGGCCGGCCCGTACGAGGTCGGCGCCCCGGTAGGCCCGATCGCCGCACCCCTCGTCGCCGAACCGCCGCGCCGGCCAGTCGGCCGCCATCTGGTTGCCCAGCGCGTCGTACGCGTAGGACTCCGCCCACCCGTCGCCGCTCACCCGCGTCGTCCTGCCCGCCGGGTCGAGTGCGTAGCTGCGGGCGCCGTTCAGCTGGTCGTCGACCTTCGTCAGGCTGCCGTCCGGACGGTACTCGTAGCTCCTCGACTGGATCCGGCCACGCGTGTGGTCCACCGTCTGGGAGATCAGCCGGTTCATCGCGTCGAACGACCGGGAGATGGTCAGGGATTCGCCGAAGCGGCGGCTGATCTCGCGGCCTACCTGGTCGTATTCCAGCGCGATGACGCGGCCGTCGGCCGTGAGCCGGGCGGGCTTCCCCGTGGCGTCGTATTCCCAGACGCTCTGGGCGCCCGACGGCGTCGTACGCCGGATCAGGTTGCCGAACTCGTCGTACTGATAGGCGACTTCCCGGTCGTCGATCCGCTCGGAGAGCAGCCGCCCGTGCCGGTCGCGCAGCAGGGTCAGGACCGCGTCGGGACTCTCCGCGCGGGCGATCTGGCCGGTGAAGTCGTAGGTGTACGACATCGGTTCCCCGTCGACGCTCTTGCGTACGACCTGTCCCAGCTCGTCGTGCTCGAAGGTGACGACCTGGCCGAGCGCGTTCGTGCGGGAGACGAGGTCACCGGCCGCGCTGTAGGAGTACCGGACGACCCGGCCGCCGAAGTCGGTCTCGGCGACCGGCCGTCCGACCGCGTCGTATGCGTAGGTCCAGGTCAGTCCCTGGGGGTTGGTGACCCGTGTGAGGCGGAGTTCGGTGTCGTACGCGAACTCGTGACGGGAGCCGTCGGGTTCGACGCGCGCGGTCAGCAGATCGAAGGGGGCGTACTCGAAGCGGGTGACCTGGCCGAGGGTGTCGGTGTGCGTGAGGCAGTTGCCCTCGCCGTCGTAGGTCCACGTCTCCTCGGACCCGTCCGGGTTCCGGCGGCGGGTGATCTTGCCTTCGACGGACCATTCCATCGTCCCGGTCGCGCCCGAGGGGTCCGTGATGGAGACGACACGGCCGAGCGCGTCCCGCTCGTACCGCATGACGCTGCCCGTGTGGTCGCGTATCTCGACGGGCAGACCGGCCGCGTCGCACCGTATCTCCGTCACGCGGCCGTACCGGTCGCGCACCGCGGTCAGCCGCCCGGATTCGTCGTACGCGAACGAGGACCTGCCGCCGCTGGAGTCGGCGACCGATGTCCGGTTGCCGCGGTCGTCGAACTCCTGCCGGACCGTCGTCCCGTCGGGGTGCCGCACATGGGTGAGCCGGCCGCGGGCGTCGTAGGAGAAGACGGTGCGCCGGCCGTCCGGGCGGATGATCTCCGTCGGGTTCCCGAGGTCGTCGTGCCGGTAGGACGTGGTGCGGCCGACCGCGTCGGTCTCGGACAGCAGGCGGTTGAACCGGTCGTGGGTGAAGCGCCTGGTGTGTCCGGCAGGGTCCACGATGGCGACGATCTGGTACAGGTCGTTGACGAAGTACCGGCGTACGGCGCCTTCCCCGTTGACCGCCGTCGTGGTCCGCAGCCCGGACTCCGGGTCTCTTTCGCCGTACGACAGCCTGAGGCCCATGTGCCCTTCGGCGCCGCCCTGCGCGACGCACCGGTCCCTGGCGTCGTACTCGTACGCGTAGGTGTGCCCGTTGGTGTCCGTCCACGAGGTGACGCGGCCCGCCTCGTCGTAGTCGAACCTGAGGGGCAGTCCGGAGGAGTTCCTGACCTCGGTGAGGTTCCCAAGCGTGTAGCCGTAGCGGACCAGCGGGAGATCGGTGCCGTCCCCGGCGCCGCCGACCAGGTGCACGCCGGTGACCAGCCGGTCGGTGCTGTCGATCCGCAGGCGGTATCCGCTGCTGTGCGCGATGGCCGAGGGGACGCCCGTCTCGTCGTACTCGAAGTCGACCCGGTTGCCGTTGCGGTCGTCGATCCGCACCAGCACGGCCAGGTTCTCGTCCTGGTCCTCGAAGTGCCAGACCCGCCCGGCCCGCGGGTCGGTGACGGTGTAGCCGTACGCCTCGCGGCTCAGCGGCCAGCGCGGACCGTGGGTCGGCAGGACCGGCAGGCCGGGTGCCGGATGCGGGTAGAAAAGCCGCGTCCCGTCCTCGTGGAGGAAGGTGACCCCGGCGGAGGCGATGTCCAGCCGCTGGTCGAGGGTGCCGGCCCAGGAGGGGCCGAACCAGCGCCCGTGCGCGGTGCCCGACTCCACCCGGCGCTTGACCGCGAAGGGCAGCGCGCCGGGCAGGGACACGTCCGTCTGGTCCAGGAACATCCGGCCCGTGGCCAGGTTGACCGGGTCGGTGCCCGCGGACTCCACATCGACCGGGGTCTGGCTCTCGGCCGCGCCCGGCAGCTCCGTGGCGCCGGTCTCCGCGGCCTCCGCACCGTCGGCGGCCAGCATTCCCTCGTCCGCGATCGCTCCCGCCCCGTCCGTCCCCGCGGCCAGGACGACCTGGGGAATCAGTTCCCCCATGAAGTTGGCCGGATCCGAGGAGAACGACTTCCAGGCCGAGTCGAGGGCGCGGTCGGGATGCGTGGCCATGCTGACCACGCCGCCGAGCAGCTGCACCTTGTTCTGGAGGAAAGCCGCCGGATGCGTCAGGTTGTAGGCGTCCAGGGGATCGACGCTGCGGAAGAAGTTCACGATGCCCGCGGTGCCCTTGACGATGCCGCCGAAGACATGGGCTCCGTCGATGACGTTGGCCGCCAGCAAGTCCGTCCCGTCCAGCTTCAGCTGCCGGCCGACCGACGGTTCCTTCGGCGCGTGCTGCATCGCGGCCTTCAGCTTGGCCCCGATCTCGCCGGCGATCTTGTTCCGCAGCGACCGGGCCGCGTCGAGGACCTGCTGCGCCTCCTGGAGCGCGTCCTCGCCGGGATCCTTCTCCGAGGGGCGCGGACCGGGGTCCTCGCTGCCGGCCTCCACCTTGTGGTTGTACGACTCGACCTGCTTGCGGTACGCGTCGGAGGCGGACTTGCCCCGCTTGTACAGGCTGATCGCCTCGCGCGCCTGCCCCTGAGCCCACTCGACGGTGTCGGCAAGGCCGTCCAGCGCCGTGGCCGCGTCCTGGAAGGCCACCGCGGCCTGGAGCCACTTGGTGGGGTGCAGGGCGAACTTCTCGCGGAAGGTGTCCGCGGCCTGGCCCTGCCAGCCGCCCGAGTCGACGGCCTTCATGCCCACGCCAACCTCTTCGAAGGCCGTGGCGAACACCACCAGGTGCTTGGCCTTCTCACGGATCGTCGACGGTTTGCCGTGGATCAGATCGGACGGTTCGACATCCGGCCCCAGCTCCCGCTCGGCGACATGCGCACCGAGATAGGAGGCGGCCCGGTCTCCGGCGTGCCGCACCTTCTGGGCCACGCCGTGCGCGCCGACCTTGTCGAGAGCGTCGCCGGTGAGGTCCGCGCCGTCGTCGATCAGCCGCCCGGTGTCGCGTTTGGCGTGGTCGTAGAGGTTCTTGCCCCCGCTCAGGATCTCGCCCCCGAGCTTGCCCCACCCCGCCATCAGCCCTGCCCCTCGGGTTTCAGTCCGAACTCCTTGTCCACCGCGGCGTTGTACCGGCCCCGGTCCATCCCGGTGAGCGTCGGCACGGCTTCCACGCCGGGGACCGTCTCGGCGGTCGCCAGGTCACGTCCCATTCCCTTGAGGGTCTGTTCCGAGACGTCGAGACCGTCCTTGAAGGACTTCTCGCTGTAGTCGGGATGCAGCCAGCCGGGCGTGGCCAGCTGGCTCCAGCTCTGCTGGTCGATCTGCTGCTCGGAGGCGTACGGGTTGCCCGTGAGGGAGTTGAGGCCGACCTTGAGCGAGTTCTTCACGGTCTGGTCGGTCTGGTACAGCGTTCCCGCCGAGAGGCCGACCCCCGCCGCGAACCCGTTCCCCTCGTCGATCAGGGCTCGCACGCCCCACTGCCAGCGCTCGCAGAACGAGTGGAAGACGGCGCCGACGGTCTCGTCGCCGATGGTCATGCCGTCCATTTCGAGGTCGTCGAAGCCACGCCCCGTGCCGGACACGCCCGCGTCGTTGACGAGGCCCAGCTTGCCCAGTTCGGCGAGGGCCTTGTCGATCCCGTCGGCGATCAGTGCCAGCCCGACGACTTTCAGATCGGGGACGCCACCCGCGCCCGTCCCGCCGTCGCCGCCCCCGCCGGACATCGCCTCCATTACCGTTCTTCCTCCCCATCCTCACGGTGGTCCGTCCCGTCCACCGCGGCCGCGTCCGGCACCACTGTGGCCACCGGCGGCAGCACCAGACCGTGTTCGCCGTCGGCGGCGTCGACCAGTACTCCGCACGGCACCCCCGTCCCGGCCACCGCCGGTACGGCCGCGTCGAGCAGAGCGGCACCCCACACGCTCCGGTACCGCCAGGCCCGCGCGTCCTCCCCGCGGGCCGCCGCGTACCGCGCGAGCGCCGCCTCGCCGGTGAAGGCCAGGAGCCAGCGCACTTCGCCCATGTCCACCGTCAAAGGGGCTTCCCCGGCATCCGGTCCAGGCAGGGTGCCCACCGGCACCAGCACCCGCGAACGCCGGAACTCGCCCAGCTGGTCGAGGAATCGGCGCCGGCGCACCCGCACGCCCTCCCGCCCGGCGGCCGGTTCGACGTGGGAGGGGGCGGTACCGGCGTCATCGGCGTCGTACGACGAGCCGGTGACGGCGCTGGACGGGGCGGGGGCGGCGGGGTCCTCCGCTTCCTCGCCACCGGTACGGATCACCGTCTGCTCGGCGATGTCCGTCAAGCTCGATCGCGGCGCGCCGGTACCGCCGTGCGCGCCCGGCGTCTGCCCTGCCTCGTCCACCGTCAAGTCCCTGTCATGGGGCAGTCTGCCGACCCGCCTTCAATGATCAAACTTCAACATGCTCACAAGGCGTGATCAACGGGTACAACCACCCGCAACCCAAGGGCGCTCAAAGGAATCCCCAAGATCAAAGAAGGCCGGGGACGGCGTCGGGACCGGCCGGGCCGCGGAACACCACGGGCCCCGCCGGAACATCACCCCTGAAGACCCAGGTGGCGATCGATTCTGCTCTGGTGGGGCGGGTGGGACTCGAACCCACGGCCGACGGATTATGAGTCCGTTTCGGATCTCCCGATCAGTCCACACTTTTGCCTTGGTTTACCCATAAGCGCAGGTCAGAGGCCATTAGCGGTTTCTGTCTCTGCGTCGGCCCTCCCGATCCCATCGAACCCTTCCGCCCACTGCGCGTTCACTTCGAATCCACTGGCGCTCGTGTTCACACCTGGCACTAACGGTGCGGTGAGCCATCCGCACAGGGTCGCCGAGAGGGATGAGTCGAACTCCGGCACGGCGGACCACCTTGCCAACGAAGCGGGCCGCAGCTTCTTCGCCCGAGCGGTGAATGCACGACCGACAGGATGCACGTTTCCGTCACGCCGACGCGTTGCCGTGAGCGACCTCGGTGTTCCGGTTTCACAGGAAACACATAGACATCATGTTCGCGCGCGGATTCCATACGGAGCATGGTTTCGGCCTGCTCTCGGCAGACTTCTACTACTGACGGTGGCCAGGCGGCTACAGTACTGACCTGTCATCCAGAAGGTCCAGACCAGACCGTATGGATGTACATGACCATGCACGGGGGAGAGCAAGACCATACACAGCACCAACGGGCACCTCCCCGTGCGGCTCCATCTTCACGAGGGGGATTCCTTTGGGCCGCATACGAGCCTCCGCCACGACCCTGATCACCGCCGCTGCCTGCGCCGCAGTTCTGGCGGGAGCGTCGTCCGCCTACGCCGGAACCTCGTACGAAAGCGACATCTGCTCGTCGTCCGGCAACAAGTACTGCTTCCGTCTTCACTACAACTCGCGTTCGTCACAGACGTGGGTGTCGCACGGATCGTGCTTCCTGTCCAACGTGTCGGTCCCGAACTCGTGGGGCTACTCGCCGAACCAGGCCAGCGTGGTCCGCTACGTCTTCGACTACCACTCGAACGCCTGCTACGACGACGACAAGGGCTACAAGCAGGGCGTTTACCACAACGCGGCATCAGGGTCTAACGACGACCCGTCGCACTCGTACAACGTGTTCTCCAGCACCAACTACTCGGGGTACACGACGTACTTCCCCCGCAAGGACGGCATCGCTCACAACCTTGAATCCAACGTCAAGAACAAGAACGAGTCCCAGCGGAGGAACTGACGTGCTTGCCAAATCCATGCGGGTGACGGCTGCTGCCGCCGCGTGTGCCGCCATCGCCACCGCCTCCTACGCCACCACGCACAACGGCCAGGGAAATGACCGCACCACGGCCCAGACGGCGGCAAGCCGCCCGCGGGCCGAGGCCGCTCAACGTCTCGCACAGCCTCAGCGAATTCCCCAGGTCGGACTCGTGAAAGGCATGAGACTCCCGGTCCAGGACTACATGCTCTCCAACGCGGACACCGCTCAGATCGAGGACGCCCGTTCAGCGGTCGAATCCGCATGCATGCAGCATCACGGGTTCACCTTCAACCCGCCCTCCGCCCGCGACACCGTCCCGGCCGGCTACGACGAGGCCAACATGGAGCGCCGGTACGGCCTCACCGACGACACGGCCGCCCGCACACACGGCTACCAGTTCCCCGGCGCGGCAGACCCTTCCCAGGAGCAGGCCGAATCGGACGCGGAAGAGAAGATGGAAGGTCGCAGCGACGCGTGGGACAAGGCCCTCGACGAAGTGTGCATCCCCGAGGCAAACAAGAAGATCGGCATCATCAACCCCACCGACCCGGCCGGTGAGTTGTCCGCCCAGTCGTTCGAAGCGACGAAGACGCAGGCACCGGTGACGAAGGCGCTCGCAGCGTGGTCGTCCTGTATGAACCGGGCGGCGCACAACTTCCGCTCTCCCCTTGACGCCTCCGCCGCTTTCTCGCCCGCAGCCGCCGACCGGACCGTCTCCAAGCCTTCACAAGCAGAGGTGCAAACCGCCACAGCGGACGTCACCTGCAAGAAGAGCAGCCGTCTCGTGGTGGTCTGGTACAAAACGGAAGTCGCCTACCAGAAAAAGCAGATCGCCACCCAGAGGAAACAGCTCCAGGCGCAGAAGGCCCGCAACAGCAAGCTGGTCGACAACGCACGTGCCGTTCTCGCCACGTCAGGCAACCAGTAACGGCGCAGCCCCTGTAGAGGGCCGGCGCGACACCGCGTACCCGCCCCCAGGGTCCGGGTCGCGCCGGCTAGTGAGGACCCTTGATGCCCAGCAGAAGAACCATCATCAGCTGGCTGGTGGTGTTCGTGGTCGTCTTCGGCGCGGCAGCCTGGTACATCGAAACCCAGGTCAACGCCTCCCCAAAGCCTGGCCCTGAGAGGACGCAGGTCGAGGTGACACAGTACGGCGTCGACCAGAGCCACGGACGCCGGATGGCAGTCGCCGAGTACGTCATCCACAACGAAACAGCTCCCGGACCGGTCACCTACACCGTGACGTTTGGCTTCGGCGACGATCCCACGGCGTTCACCAAGACCGTCATCAAGCGCGTCGACGGCCACGTCAGCTACGCCGGCAGCGTCAGTATCCCCTGGGATCAACTGGAGGCCCTCGACGGGGTTCGGGTCCTCGGTGTCCAGCGGGACTGACCGGTCTCTTCTATTTCTTCATCGAGCTCCCGCCCCTGGCCTCCTCTGGGTACGGGGCGGGTCAAGCCGTGCCCACGACCGGGGTGCGGTACATCCCCTTACTCAGGAGCGGGGGAAGTCCTGTCTTGAGATCCAGAAAACGACACATATCCTTGGCAGCCGTGGTGGCGTGTGCTGCGCTGACAGGCGGCCTGCTGCACGCGAACCCGGCCGCGGCAGCACCGGCCCCACCACCCAAGCCGGGCCGAAGTGAACAACCCTCGGCTCCGCCCGAGCGCGTGCCGGATCCGGCGAAGAAGCTGGGAAATGGCTGGAAGACTGCCAGAGATCGGGCTATGACCACGGCAGCGGACGCCTCCGGTTTCAAAATCATCGTCGCGGACAGCAGGACCGCCTACCAGTGGCGGACCGTCGCCTCCCTCGCAGAGCCCGGCATGGCGGCGGATGCCTGGATCGGCAACGCCTGCCTCATGGACCATGATCATGCCGCCGCCGTCTACGCGCCGCGCACGTTCGTCAACAAGCCCGATCTGATGCAGGGCGGCGGGTTCACCGCGGTCGTCAACCTCACTACGGGCACGGTGAAGAAGCTGCCCTTCACCGCCTCACTCGCCTACTTCGATCCGTCCTGCAACTCGACCACGCACACTGCGGTGTTCTCGGCGTTCCGTGACGACAAGACCCATCTGGTCACCGTCACCACTGCAGGCAAGGTGACCGCCGATGCCACGGCTACAGGCCAGGTGACCTCCGCGGTGCCGGTCGAGGACGGTCTGGTCGCCGCACTCGGGAACCAACTCGTGCACGTCAACTCCGCCGGCAGGAACGTCAAGGGCCTTGCCACAGGAGACAGCACACCGTTCGACATCCGGCCCACCGCGGGTGGCCAGGTCGCGTTTCTCGACCACAAGGGCGACACCGCCCGCGCCCGGCTGTGGCACGGGAAGGGGAAGCCCACCGAGTTGGCATCGGGCAAGCTCGGTGACCTCGCCCTCGCACAAGGCGATTCCGGCCGGGTGTTCCTCACCGGCCACCCCTCCGGAACCAGTCGCCTCACCGGCAGCGGAATCACCCGCTTCAACGCGCCGGCCAACGCGGACATCTCCTCCCTCGGCCGTCTCGCCGTAAACCCGGTCCTCATGCCGGGCATGCGCGCCGGCTTGGCCCACATCAGCAACGCTGGCAAGGGCTTCGCGAAGCCCGAACCCCAGCGGCGCACCGTGCAGCCCCCCATCGACGACGGGACGGGCACCCCGGTGACAGTCGCCAGCACCGCGACCGCGACCGGTAAGAAGATCACTCAAGCGCTGACGGACACGACCACCTCCACGGGGAAGGAATCGTTCTCACCCGCCCTGGCCACACCCGCTCGCCCGGCCATCCGTACGCCCCGGACAGACGACCCCAGGGCACACGACCCGGTCGACACCGACCGCTGGTGCTCCGTCCCCCGCAACGATGTCAAATCCTTGGCGTTGCAGCCGACCTCGAATCAAGTGGAGTGGGCCGTCGACATGGCGGTCCGTGGCGAACTGCGCGCCAAGTGGATCAAGCAGGGCGGGTGGCGTGACCAGTCGGGCCTGGGGACCGTCGACCCGCAGGGCTTGTTCCCGGCCCCGACGCTGAACGGCAAGACCGGTGCACGGATCCCCGCCCAGGTGATGCTCGGGGTGCTGGCGCAGGAATCGAACCTGTGGCAGGCCGAATCCGGCGCGATCCCGGGCGAGATGGGCAACCCCCTTGCCGCGACCGCCGGGTTCTACGGCCACAAGGGGGACACTTCGGAGGCATACTGGAAGATCCACTGGGAGAACTCCGACTGCGGCTACGGCGTCGGCCAGGTCACCGATGGCATGCGCTTGAAGGGGCACGAGAAGAAGGGCGAAACCGCCCTGTCTCCGGAGAAGCAACGCGCTGTGGCCCTGGACTATACGGTCAACATCGCCGCCTCGATGTACATCCTCGCCGACAAGTGGAACGAACTCCACGAGCCAGGGCAGACCATCACCGTCAACAACGACGATCCGTCCAAGCCGGAGAACTGGTTCACCGCCCTGTGGAACTACAACCTCGGCTTCAACCCGAAATCGAACGCGTCGGAGAATCACGGGCAATGGGGGCTCGGCTGGTACAACAACCCTGCCAACCCGCTGTATCCGCCGGATCGTGATCCGTTCATGAGCGTGCCGACGGACGCGGCGCATCCGGAGCGTTGGCCATATGAGGAGAAGGTGATGGGCTGGGCCGCCTGGTCCATCGACACCGGCTACTCCTACGCAACCTCCGGTCGGCAGGACTGGCCCGGCGAGGACGGGTACGCCACGGCCGGCTTCCGCCCTGCCTGGTGGACATCCCCGGCCGAACGCGACGATGTCAAGCCGCCGCTGGACAAGTTCTGCACCAGCGCCAACGACTGCGTCATCAGCAACCCGCCGCGCTGCGAGGTCGACCACATCCCTGACTGCGACTGGCACCACTGGTGGCACGAACAGAACGCGACATGGAAGAAACTCTGCGACAGTGACTGCGGCCACGAGAACATCAAATACGAGACGCTGATTGCCGAACCAGGGCGGGGTTACCGGTTGCAGTACGGCACCCCCGACTGCAACGCAGCCCCCGCAGGTGCACTGATCGTCGAATCCACGCCCGACAACACCCAGTCCTACAGTGACTGCAAACCCTCGGCCGACAATGGCCACTTCCAGTTCACGTTCAACCCCGACCCGGCCACGGCAGGGCCCGGCCTCGGGCAGTACGAGGCCAAGGGTGACCTGTACCAGATCGGAGGCGGCCACGGCGGCCAGTTCTGGTACTCCCACACTCGCGACATCCACCATCTTGGCGGCGACAGCGGGCTGATGACCATCAAAGGCACCTGGACTCTCGACAAGAGCGTGTCCTGGGCCAGGGTGATGGTGCACCTTCCTGACACAGGGGCCCAGACCCGGCAGGCCCTCTATGTGATCGGTGGGTCGGACAGCAGCAGCCCGGGCCGAATCGTGGAACAGCGTGCCAGCCGGTGGGTCAGCCTCGGTGCCTTCCACTTCACCGGCACTCCGACCGTCACCCTCACCAACGCCACGGATGACGGCACCGCCGACGAAGACGTAGCGTGGGACGCGGTCGCCTTCCAACCCCTTCCCGGTAAGCCGAACCACATGGTTGTCGGCATGGGCGACTCCTACTCCTCCGGTGAAGGCGCCTCCGATCCAGGCGGCGACGACTATTACCCGGAGTCGGACTACGTCAGCAAGTCGGGCGGGGACAGGGAGCGGGACGACTGCCACCGCTCCAAGTACGCCTGGACCCGCAGAGCCGTCCTGCCCGGCGAACAGTTGCCGACCGGAGAGCTGGACGACGACTGGAGCGCGCGCATGGACTACCACCTCGTCGCTTGCTCCGGCGCCCGCCACTACAACATTCTCAACATCCCCCAGGCCGGTGAACTCCCACAGATCAGACAGGGCTACCTCGACCAGAACACCACCCTTGTCGCTCTCTCCATCGGCGGCAACGACATGGCCTTCGCCGACATCATCAAGAAGTGCATCACCTCCGTCACGGACGTGTGCCAGAACGGATCGATCAGCAACCGCGACCCGGACACCGGGGAAAAGACCGAAGGCGACACACCCGCGTTGAAGGACTGGCTACCGTCGTGGGCGCACGACACGATCCGGCCCCGACTGGTCAAGACTCTCAACGCACTCCACGAGAAGGCCCCGCACGCGAAGATCGTCCTCATGGGCTACCCGAGACTCCTGGAACGCAACGGCCAGTGCGTCGTGGGGATCGGCACCGACGAAGGCCCCTGGCTGAATGACATGGGCGACCTCGTTGCCACCGAGATGAAGGGAGCGGTCGACGACGCCAACGCCCAGTACCAGACCAACGCGGTCTTCGCTGACCCCCGGTCGGCGTTCGCCGGGCAGGCGATCTGCGGTGACCCGGAGACCATCAACGGCATCGTTCTGACCGGACATGCCAAAGCAGACACCAAGCCCGTCTCGATGAAGTCGTTCCATCCGAAGATTTCCGGAACGGCCAACTACGCCAAGGCGTTCGAGGGCGCCCTCCGCTGAGCAGCCCATACGTCTCAGCCCGGTGGGGGAGAACCGGCATGGTTCTCCCCCACCCCCCGCTTTGAGTAGGCGTACGGATACCAGACCACTACGCAAGCAGAGGACGATCGCCGCCATGGCCTACCTGATACGCGCCCCGAAGACCACCATTGTGGTCGCGGTCGTCACGTTCGGATCCTGGAAGCTCCTCGATGCTCTGGACACACTGCTCGATCATCTGACCGCAGCAGACAGCGACCGCAACCCGCTCGCCGGCGTCCCCTACTACTGGGCCGTCGACGCAGCTGTCATCGTCCTCTACCCACTCGCCTTATGGGCGGGCCTCAGGCTGGCCAGGGTCCGCGGAAACCACCTCGCGGTCGTCGTCGGCTTCTTCACCTGGCTCGTACTCATGCTCAAGCATCTGGACATCAGCACAACCGGGAACGCTCTCCGATTCATGGTCCAGGTCCTGCTGACAGCCGCCGCTTCCCTCCTGCAAGCGATACTGATGCCCGCCAGCACACAGCCGAAAGCCCCACTGCGTTGACGCGCCGGCCGACGAGGACCGTCCTCCTGCGTGGTGTCGGCACACCAATCCTGCTCGCCTACATCCTTTTCGAGAAAGTGCTGTCTCTCGTCTTCTCGACCAGCGGAAGGAGAGCGCATCGCCTCGCCTCCCGCGCAGTGGCGCGGCATGCCCGCCATGCGTCCGAGGCCCGGCTCCGCACCATCGCCGGCAGGTACGAGGAGGAGACACCTCTCACGCTGCGTCTCCTGGCCATCGACGACCACTGCGTGCCGGGAATACTCGACTGGGCCCTGTTCAGTCCACGATGGCCCGCCTACAAGGTGCGCTGCTGGATGCGGCTGACGGCCTACTACACGAGTTCGCTGCCCGTCTCGGACACCATCGACGCGATTCTCACCGCGGGCGACCAGCCCCTGTCCTCGATCCCCTTCAGCCATGAGCACGATGGCACCGGCACCGAGTTGATCCCCGGCCCGCCCGGAGACAGGGTCCGGGCAGGGCACGTCCTCGACTGGGACAAGCCCAGCCGCACCCTGCCGGGTCCAGAGGAGAATCCCTGCCCGTACCGGCAGGTGTACGAGCCGTCTCACGCCACGGTCGCCGCCATCCGACACCAGCACGGCATCGTTTACCGCCTGACCCTGCCCGCAGACGACTACTACCGGATACCACGTCGAACGAACGGTTTCCTCGCTCGTGTTGGCCACGCTCGTCCTGCCGCCTGGGGCCGCACACGCTGCTGACACCGGACCCACTCGGGAGAACAACCCCCTGAGCCTGGGGATACTCCAAGGCCCAGCGTCCGGATCGCACATGCCGCGCCTGCCGCACAGCCGAAGCCGTCACCAAGGGGTCCTCCGGCTGATCAGCACCACGCAGGGCGGCGACCCGTGGGCCGAGCCCGACGGCGGCAATCGGCAGTGCCCTCCGCCGGACCAGCCAGAGGGACCGGCGCACGAGACCTCTACGTCACTTCGCCGTACGACTCCTCAAGGAGTGCCCGGCCTCGTTCCCCGTGCCCACTGCACGTCCACGCTCGACCGAGCCGCCCGTTATGTTTTTCGCGGTCCTGCAAGAGGGCCGCTGGCCTCCGGGCCCGGTATGACTGTGTCCCCTCTGTCGAAGTCGATGACCTGGGGGGTGGTGTCACCGGGCCCGGGAGGTGCCGTCGGAGACGCTGATGAGAGGTCCGGCCGCCACCCGGTCCGGCGCAATGCCGGACAGCCCGCGGATGGCAGGTCTGCATAACGTGGATGCGCGAGTACGACACCGAAGCCGAGGCCGGCACCGTCAACACCCCTGGGAAAGGCACGATGTTCGACACCGAAGACGTGGGCGTGTTCCTCGGCCTGGACGTCGGCAAGAGCAGCCACCACGGCCACGGGCTGACCCCGGCCGGGAAGAAAGTCTTCGACAAGCAGCTGCCGAACAACGAGCCAAAACTGCGGGCCGTATTCGACAAACTGGCCGCGAAGTTCGGCACCGTGCTGGTGATCGTGGACCAGCCCGCATCCATCGGCGCCCTCCCGCTGGCCATCGCCCGCGACGCGGGCTGCCAGGTCGCCTACCTGCCCGGACTCGCGATGCGGCGGATCGCCGACCTCTACCCGGGCGAGGCCAAGACCGACGCGAAGGACGCCGCGGTCATCGCCGACGCCGCCCGCACCATGCCCCACACCCTGCGCACCCTCGAACTCACCGACGAGATCACCGCCTGGCTGACCGTGCTCGTCGGCTTCGACCAGGACCTCGCCGCCGAGGCCACCCGCACGTCCAACCGGATACGCGGCCTGCTCACCCAGTTCCACCCCAGCCTCGAACGCGTCCTCGGCCCTCGCCTCGACCACCAGGCCGTCACCTGGCTCCTGGAGCGCTACGGCTCCCCGGCAGCCCTGCGCAAGGCCGGCCGCCGCAGACTCGTCGAACTCATCCGGCCCAAGGCCCCGCGCATGGCCCAGCGGCTGATCGACGACGTCTTCGACGCGCTCGACGAACAGACCGTCGTCGTGCCCGGCACCGGCACCCTCGACATCGTGATCCCCTCCCTGGCCGCCTCGCTCGCCGCCGTCCACACCCAGCGCCGGGCCCTGGAAGCCCAGATCAACACCCTGCTGGACGCCCACCCTCTTTCCCCGGTCCTGACGTCGATGCCCGGCGTCGGCGTCAGGACCGCCGCCGTCCTGCTGGTCACCGTCGGCGACGGCACCAGCTTCCCCACCGCCGCCCACCTCGCCTCCTACGCCGGCCTCGCCCCCGCCACCAAATCGTCGGGCACCTCGATCCACGGCGAACACGCCCCCACGGAGCGGAAACCGGCAGCTCAAACGAGCCATGTTCCTGTCGGCCTTCGCCTGCATGAACGCCGATCCCGCCTCCCGCACCTACTACGACAAGCAACGAGCCCGCGGCAAAACCCACACCCAGGCCCTCCTCCGCCTCGCCCGCCAACGCATCAGCGTCC
Source organism: Streptomyces sp. NPDC043952 (assembly GCF_056435325.1). Taxonomy (NCBI): domain Bacteria; kingdom Bacillati; phylum Actinomycetota; class Actinomycetes; order Kitasatosporales; family Streptomycetaceae; genus Streptomyces; species Streptomyces sp. NPDC043952. The sequence continues at coordinate 6,472 of NZ_JBWKES010000004.1, read as the reverse complement.
TGTTCGCCATGCTCCGCGACGGCACCTTCTACGAACCCCGCATTCCCGAGGACGTCGAACTCGCCGCCTGACCCCCACCAGCCAAACCATCCCAAACCGAACCTGGGCGCCTTGACGAAAGACATAGAGGCACCCCCCGGCCTGGAACAGCACGAGGAGAGAGGTTTCCGCAGGCCCTAGGCGTGCGCTGGTGGGGCGGGTGGGACTCGAACCCACGGCCGACGGATTATGAGTCCGCTGCTCTAACCGGCTGAGCTACCGCCCCATAGCGGCGTGTCGCGTACAAGTGTGCGCGCCGTCTGCCGCAGCATAGCCGCTCATACGATCTCCTGCTTCGGATGGTCGGCTTCCGCGCTGCTCACGACCTTGAGGACATCCGTGCAGGCGCGGCGGTTCCCGCGGACATGAAAAAGGACCCCTGAGGGGCCCTCGTTCAGCGTGCTCCCCCGACTGGACTCGAACCAGTAACCTGCCGGTTAACAGCCGGCTGCTCTGCCAATTGAGCTACGGAGGACCGAAGCTCCCCCGACTGGACTCGAACCAGTAACCTGCCGGTTAACAGCCGGCTGCTCTGCCAATTGAGCTACGGAGGATCGCCTCGATTGCATCGAACGCCCCTCCCTGGGTATTCGCCGGGGGGCGGTCGCTCGCTGCGACACATACATTAGCGCAAGCAGGGGGGTGCTCCGCCAATCGGTACCCTCGGGCACCGCGTCGCACCACAGACCTACGCACGGGAAGGGTGGCAGCCATGCGCTACCGGCTCACGTTCCTCGCCGGACTGGCCCTCGGTTACGTACTCGGCACTCGGGCCGGACGCGAGCGCTACGAGCAGATCAAGAAGTCCGCTCGTCAGTTCGCCCAGAACCCGGCCGTCCGCAACACCGCCGAAACCGCCGCCCAACAGGGCCGCACGTACGCCGGCAAGGCCGTCCACACCGTCTCCGACAAGGTCGGCGACCATGTGCCGTCGTCCGTGGCCCAGCGGGTGCGCTCGCTGCGGGACCGCACGTCGGGCGGCTCGGCGGGCGACGACTGGGGCACCAGCAACACCTAGCGCCTCGCGCATACGGCAATATTCTCCGCATGGGGATAGTCGCCGGTCTGGACAGCTCACCTGATTTCACCCGCATCGTCGTCTGCGACACGGACACCGGTGCCGTGCTCAGGCAGGGGTACGCCCCTCATCCGGTCGATGCGCCGGAGGGGACCCGCCCGAGCGACGTGGACCCCCAGGCCTGGCTGCTCTCCCTCGGGGAGGCCGCCGGCGGGGGTCTGCTGGAGGGCGTCCAGGCCATCGGCGTCTCCGCCCAGCAGCACGCGCTGATCCCCCTGGACGCCCAGGGCAACACCGTGCGCCCGGCCCTCGTCGGTGGTGACCGGCGCGCGCAGGTCGCCGCCGCCGACCTCGTGGACGCCCTCGGCTCCCGCGAGGCCTGGGCGCAGGCCGTCGGCTGTGTGCCGGGCGCCGCGCAGCCGGTCACCAAGCTGCGCTGGCTCGCCCGCAGCGAACCCGAGAACGCCCAGCGCACCGCCGCCCTGCTCCAGGCCCACGACTGGCTGGTCTGGCAGCTGCTCGGCCGCCCGGCCCGGCGCACCACCGACCGCGGCGGGGCCTCCGGCACCGGGTACTGGTCGGCGGCCACCGGCACCTACCGCCCCGACCTGGTCGAGCTGGCGCTCGGCCACCAGGCGATGCTGCCGGAGGTGATCGGCCCCGCCGAGGCGGCCGGTACGACCCCGGAGGGGCTGCTGATCTCGGCCGGGACCGGGGAGACCATGGCGGCCGCCTTCGGGCTCGGGATCGGGCTCGGGGACGCGGTGGTCTCGCTCGGCTCCTCCGGCTCGGTGATGGCCGTGCACCCGCAGGCGCTGGCCGACCAGTCCGGGATGATCACCTCGCTCGCCGACGCCACCGGCATGCACCTGCCGGTCGTCACCACCCTGAACGCCGTGCGCACCCTGCGCGGCACCGCCGAACTCCTCGGCCTGCCCGACCTGGGCAGCCTCTCCGAGCTGGCGATGAAGTCCACACCGGGCGCCCACGGCCTCGTCCTCCTCCCCTACCTGGAGGGCGAGCGCACCCCGAACCTGCCGCACGCGGCGGGCACCCTGACCGGGCTGCGGCGCGAGTCGATGAAGCCGGAGCACCTGGCGCGGGCCGCGTTCGAGGGCATGCTGTGCGGGCTCGCCGACGCGCTGGACGTGCTGCGCGGGCGGGGCGTGGAGGTGCGGCGGATCTTCCTGCTCGGCCCGGCCGCCGAGCTGCCCGCCGTGCAGGCCGCGGCGCCCTCGCTGTTCGGCGCGCAGGTCGTCGTACCGCAGCCCGCGGACTACACGGCGATCGGCGCGGCCCGGCAGGCGGCCTGGGCGCTCGGCGTCTCGCAGGGCACGCTGGACCCGCGTACCCCGCCGGCCTGGCAGGGCGCGGCGGCGCAGGTCCTGGAGCCGGGCGAGGAGCTGGCCGCCGGGCAGGCGGTGCGGCAACAGTTCACGGCGGTGCGGGAGCAGACGCACCCGGCCGCGTTCCACCAGGCGGCACGGAACTGAGCGGTGCGAAACACCTCAAACCATCCCGCAACACCTAGCACCCACAAGGCGGTACGAGAATCCGCTGTCGGGTTAATCAGTTGAGGTAACGCGGGTGGAGTGTCGGACGATAGGGGCCAAGGGCAGACCGACCTGCCCCTGCCGCCCACTCCGAGAGACGTAGCGTGCTCATACGACTTCTACGGACCTATCTCAGGCCCTACAAGAAACCCATAACCCTTCAGGTCCTGCTCCAGTTCCTGCAGACCTGCGCCACCCTGTACCTGCCCACCCTGAACGCCCACATCATCGACAACGGCGTCGTGAAGGGGGACACCGGTTACATCCTGTCCTTCGGCGCCCTGATGATCGGCATCTCGCTGGTGCAGGTCGTGTGCAACATCGGCGCCGTCTACCTGGGCGCCCGTACCGCCTCGGCGCTCGGCCGGGACGTGCGCGGTGCCGTGTTCGACCGGGTGCAGTCCTTCTCCGCCCGTGAGGTGGGTCACTTCGGCGCGCCCTCGCTCATCACACGGACGACGAACGACGTCCAGCAGATCCAGATGCTGGTCCTGATGACGTTCACGCTGATGGTGTCGGCGCCCATCATGTGCGTCGGCGGCATCGTGCTGGCGCTCGGCCTGGACGTGCCGCTGTCCGGGGTGCTGATCGCGGTCGTGCCGGTGCTGGCCATCTGCGTGACCCTGATCGTGCGCAGGCTGCGGCCGCTGTTCCGCACCATGCAGACCCGCCTGGACAAGGTGAACCGGGTGCTGCGCGAGCAGATCACCGGCAACCGGGTGATCCGCGCCTTCGTCCGCGACGAGTACGAGCAGGCCCGCTTCGGCCGGGTCAACGGCGAGCTGACCGAGATGCAGCTGGCCACCGGGCGGCTGCTGTCGCTGATGTTCCCGATGGTGATGACCGTGGTGAACGTGTCCTCCATCGCGGTGGTGTGGTTCGGCGCGCACCGCATCGACAGCGGCGGGATGCAGATCGGCGACCTGACGGCGTTCCTCGCCTATCTGATGCAGATCGTGATGTCCGTGATGATGGCCACCTTCATGTTCATGATGGTGCCGCGCGCCGAGGTGTGCGCCGAGCGCGTCCAGGAGGTCCTGGAGACGGACTCCAGCGTGCTGCCGCCGCTCGCGCCGGTCACCGAGCTGCGCCGGCACGGGCATCTGGAGCTCCGCGCGGCCGGCTTCCGCTATCCGGGTGCCGAGGAGCCGGTGCTGCGCGCGGTCCAGCTGGAGGCCAGGCCCGGCGAGACCACGGCGGTGATCGGGTCCACCGGCAGCGGCAAGTCGACCCTGCTCGGGCTGGTCCCGCGGCTGTTCGACGCCACCGAGGGCGAGGTCCTGGTGAACGGCGTGGACGTCCGCGAGGTCGACCCGGCGCTGCTGGCACGGACGGTCGGACTCGTGCCGCAGAAGCCGTACCTCTTCGCGGGCACCGTCGCCACGAACCTGCGCTACGGCAATCCGGACGCCACCGACGAGGAGCTGTGGCACGCGCTGGAGGTGGCGCAGGCCAAGGAGTTCGTGAGCAGGCTGGAGGGCGGCCTGGACGCGCCGATCGCCCAGGGCGGCACCAATGTGTCGGGCGGTCAGCGCCAGCGGCTCGCGATCGCGCGCACGCTTGTGCAGCGGCCGGAGATCTACCTGTTCGACGACTCCTTCTCCGCGCTCGACTACGCCACCGACGCGGCCCTGCGCGCCGCGCTGGCCGAGGAGACCGCCGAGGCGACCGTCGTCATCGTCGCCCAGCGGGTGGCGACCATCCGGGACGCCGACCGGATCATCGTCCTCGACGAGGGCCGGGTGGTCGGCTCCGGCCGGCACCAGGAGCTGATGGCGGGCAACGACACCTACCGGGAGATCGTGCTCTCCCAGCTGACGGAAGCGGAGGCCGCCTGATGTCCGGGCCCATGGGACGCATGATGGCCGGGGGCGGCCCCGACCAGCGGTCGATGGACTTCAAGGGGTCGGGCAAACGCCTGATCTCCCAGTTCAAGCCCGAACGGCTCACCGTGTACGGCCTGCTGGTCTGCGTGGTGGTCAGCGTGGCCCTCAGCGTGATCGGCCCGAAGATCCTGGGCCGCGCCACCGACCTGGTCTTCTCCGGCATCATCGGCCGGCAGATGCCCGCGGGGGCCACCAAGGCGCAGGTGCTGGCGCAGATGCGGGCGCACGGCAAGGGCGCCATCGCGGACATGCTCCAGAGCACCGACTTCACGCCGGGCAAGGGCATCGACTTCGGCGCGGTCGGCGACGTACTGCTGCTCGCGCTCGTCACCTTCACGGTCGCCGGGCTGCTGATGGCCGTGGCGACGCGGCTGGTCAACCGGTCGGTGAACCGCACGATGTACCGGCTGCGCGAGTCCGTGCAGGCGAAGCTGTCGCGGCTGCCGCTGTCGTACTTCGACAAGCGCCAGCGCGGTGAGGTGCTCTCGCGGGCGACCAACGACATCGACAACATCGGGCAGACGCTCCAGCAGTCGATGGGCCAGCTGATCAACTCGGTGCTGACCATCGTCGGTGTGCTGGCGATGATGTTCTGGGTCTCCTGGATCCTCGCGCTGGTCGCGCTGGTCACGGTGCCGCTGTCGTTCCTCGTGGCCACGCGGGTCGGCAAGCGTTCGCAGCCGCACTTCGTGCAGCAGTGGCGCTCCACGGGCAAGCTCAACGCCCATGTGGAGGAGATGTACACCGGGCACACGCTGGTGAAGGTGTTCGGGCGGCAGGAGGAGTCGGCGCAGCAGTTCGCCGAGCAGAACGAGGCGCTGTACGAGGCCGCGTTCAAGGCGCAGTTCAACAGCGGTGTGATGCAGCCGCTGATGATGTTCGTGTCGAACCTGAACTATGTGCTGGTCGCGGTGGTCGGCGGGCTGCGGGTCGCGTCCGGCGCGCTGTCCATCGGCGATGTGCAGGCGTTCATCCAGTACTCGCGGCAGTTCTCCATGCCGCTGACGCAGGTGGCCTCCATGGCGAACCTGGTGCAGTCCGGTGTGGCCTCGGCCGAGCGGGTCTTCGAACTCCTGGACGCGCAGGAGCAGGAGGCGGACCCGGTGCCGGGCGAGCGCCCCGCGGAGCTGCGCGGGCGGGTGCGGCTGGAGCATGTGTCCTTCCGGTACGACCCGGAGAAGCCGCTGATCGAGGACCTCTCGCTCACGGTGGAGCCCGGCCACACGGTCGCCATCGTCGGCCCCACGGGCGCGGGCAAGACGACGCTGGTCAATCTGCTGATGCGGTTCTACGACGTCTCCGGCGGGCGGATCACCCTGGACGGGGTGGACGTGCGCAGGATGACCCGCGACGAGCTGCGGTCCGGGATCGGCATGGTGCTCCAGGACACCTGGCTGTTCGGCGGCACCATCGCGGAGAACATCGCGTACGGCGCCTCGCGGGAGGTCACGCGGGGTGAGATCGAGGAGGCCGCGCGAGCCGCGCACGCCGACCGCTTCATCCGGACGCTGCCCGAGGGGTACGACACCGTGATCGACGACGAGGGCACGGGGGTGAGCGCCGGTGAGAAGCAGCTCATCACCATCGCGCGGGCGTTCCTGTCCGACCCGGTGATCCTGGTGCTGGACGAGGCGACGAGTTCCGTGGACACGCGGACCGAGGTGCTGATCCAGAAGGGCATGGCCAAACTCGCCGCCGGGCGTACGTCGTTCGTGATCGCGCACCGGTTGTCGACCATCCGGGACGCGGACACGATCCTCGTCATGGAGAACGGCTCCATCGTCGAACAGGGCGCGCACGCCGAGCTGTTGGCGGCGGATGGAGCATACGCCCGCCTGTACAAGGCGCAGTTCGCGCAGGCGGTGGCGGAGGTGGACTAGGTGTTCTGTCCGGGGAGGTTGTGGACGGGTGAGCCAGGTCTCGGCTGAGGGATCTTGAACAGGTGAGGGCCTTCCGGTTCGGTGTGGATTGCGACG
>NZ_JBWKES010000003.1:366850-416305 GCF_056435325.1 Streptomyces sp. NPDC043952 | reverse complement strand
GCCTTCAGCAGACGCCCAACTCACCCACACCACCAGGCAATCCCGGCCACTGAAAACAAACCACCGACCACTGAAAACTAGAAGCCGACCATCACCAACAGCTGGAAAAACTCGGCATGGTGTGGTCACACTACGACGTCGCATGGGAGGAAGGACTCACCGCAGCACGCGGATGGGCAGCCGAGGCAGGCCACCTCCTGGCCCCGACAGACGCCACCTTCCAGGGCCACCGGGTGGGGATCTGGCTGAAGAACCAGCGAGCCGCCGCCCGCAAGGCGGCCGAGATCGAGCAACGGCGCGCCGAGGGGCTACCAGTTCAGTCCTCAGCCGGAACACTGACGCAAGAGCGGCGCGAACAACTGGAGAACATCGACCCCGCCTGGTGCCCCACCTGGCCGGTTACATGGCAGCGCTGCTTCCACCTCGTCCGGCTCCACCTGCAAGCCGGCCACCCACTGCCCACCCAACCCGGCGACATCATCCACCAGAGCGAGGACCTCGGCCGATGGGTACGCGCGCAGCAGCTGGACTGGGACAAGCTCACCACCGCCCAGCAATGGATGTGCGAACACGTCCTCGGCATCCAGCCCGCGACCGAGGACGAGAAACCACCCCCACGCCGCACACAAGCCGACAAATGGGACCTCAACTACCAGGCTGCCAAACAGTACTACCAACGCGAAGGACACCTACGAGTACCACGCAAACACATCGAACGCATCCTCGTCGTCGGCGAGGGCCAGGAGGAACAAGAGCTCCGACTCGGAACATGGATCAACAACCAGCGCAGCAGGGCCGCGACACTGTCCCCGGAACGGGTCGAGCAGCTGTCCACCATCGGGATGCGCTGGACGTAACGGGCGTCGTGGGGATGCGGCATCTACTCCTTGGTAGATGCCGCATCCCCATGCCGTCCAGGTCGCGGCCATACTAGAGTTCTTCCATGGCAAAGACGCACGCTTAACCACCATCAGCTGCGCTCCCTCCCCGTCGTCTGGCGCGCCCGGACGCAGCGTGCAGCCAGCCCCCTTGCCCGCGGTCTGACGCCCGATGCTGGCGTACGCGGTGTACCCCGAACCCCGGCGCCCACCGGTGACCACACCACCTTCGGGATGGAGGCCATCGATGCGGCCGGCAGCGCGGAAGTGGTGCGCATCGGATGGACTCGGTGCGGTGGAGCGGCGCGATTCCCCTTAACGCGGGCCGTGGTCAAGGCGAAGGGCGCCGGGTGGATGCATGGCGTCGTCTCGGCGATGTCGGCCGCTGCTGCACGATGTCGTCCACTTTCCGGCCGGTGGACTCCACCCAGTGGAGTGGGGGTCGAGCACGGTGTCGACGACTCCCGGCGCGGTCCCCTTCGGAGCGAGCCCGTGCGATGGTGCCCGGGCGGGTCGGCCGCCGCTGGGCCGCATCGAGGCGTCTCATGCCGACCCGATGCCGGGGCCAAGGCCGGCGGTGTTGGTGTGGTGAGGGGGTGGTGCGTGACGAGGCTGTTCTCGGCTCGTTGCTCCGGGCACAGGAGAGCGGCTGCGACGGTGGTGGGCATGGTGGGGAGCGTTCTGGTCGGGCGGCCGCTGGCCAGGGCCGAGGTGGCGGCCGAGTACGACGCGGTGGTGATCGGCTCCGGGGCCGGCGGCCTGACCACGGCGGTGTGCCTGGCGCGGCAGGGGCGTCGCGTCGCGGTGTTCGAGCAGCACTACACGGCTGGCGGCTACACCCATGCCTACCGGCGGCGCGGCTGGGAGTGGGACGTCGGGATCCACTACGTCGGCCAGTTGGCGGCGCGTGAGCCCGTGCGGGTCCTCTCGGACTACCTGACCGACGGCACACTCGCCTGGACGCCGTTGGGTGACCCGTATGACGAGTTCCGCCTGGGCGGTGAGGTGTTTCGCGCGCCGGTCGGTCTGGCGGCCTGACGAAAGTACGGCGTGGGCAGCCCGAATTCCCGCAGGTGAACCGGCGGACCCTCAGCCGGAGAACAACGCTTCGGCCACCGCTCGGCACATCGGCAGGAAACCGCAGGCAGGAACCATGAACCCGGTCCGGCCAGACGCCGCAGACCGGGCACACGGCGCCGTCCGCGACGCATTGCGCATGAACGCGCACTATCTCGCTCGATGTTCACGTCCACCGACAGCACCGCGACGCCCGCGATCGACGGGAACAGCAACTCCTTCAGCCGGAGCACGACCTCTTCCACGGCCCCGGCCTGTCAGCCCAACCACCGTGTCCGCGGACCGTTTTCGGGCGACTTCGCGCACGGCTCGAAGAGGCCCGGCTGTCACTCAGAGTGGCCGCGTCACAGAAGTCGAGCCAGAGCCGCTGAATGTAAACGCAGCCAATCTCCCAGCGCACCGTGGAGAGGTACGTCGCGGGCAAGCTCAAGCGGCCCCGCCAGGACCTGCGCGGCCGCATAGAGCGCGCGGTCAAGAAGCGCCAGCAACCGCAAGTGCGGGCCAAGGCGCAGAAGAAGGCCGTCTCCACCGACGGCCTGGCCGTCTCCACCCGCGCCCGGTTCGGGTTCACCGCGGCGCCGGGTACCACTGACGACGCCGGCATCCGCGACATCACCCAGGCCCTGTTCCGCCCGAGTACGCCGGCCAACTGTTCAACGGTCTGTGAGCAGGGAGCCACCGGGCAGCAAGTGCAGCAGATCGCCGCCGACGGTCTCGCCCGGATGGACTTCCGCGCCACCAACAGCCGGGCGCACGGCCCGGGCGTGGAGTTAACCGGCGTGGAGCACACCGGGACCGAGCTCTAGGCAGGCTCCCGCACAAGCACCTCGTCCCCGGCTGTGTGAGCCGAAGCAAGATAGGTGTCACCAAGGCAGGCGTGCTGGCACCAGGGCCGCCGGGCGGCGAGTGCTGAGCAGAGCTCTGGACCGCCGTACTCCCTCAGCTGTCCACCCCGGCTTCCCACTTGCGTCGGCGCAGCACGTGGTCGCTGAAGAGGTGTCTGCTCCGGTCGAGCAGTTCACCCACCTCCGCATCGCCGCGCCGCCCGTCCGGCGGCGGATGCCAGCGCTGCACTGATTGCGCGGCCCAGGTGCGCAGCTTGATATCCGGGTCCTCGAGCAGACCGACCGCCGCCCGTAGCGCCACGATGCCGCCACGCGCGTCGAGCAGCCGGAACGCACCGACGCGGACGTGCCGCGGCCGCTCGGAGCCGGTGTGTTCCAAGAGCCAGTCGGCGGGCAGTTCCTTGGCCGAGGGCAGCAGGGCGGAGGCGGTCTCGCGGACGACCCCGGCGGCAGGATCGTCAAGGAGCGGCCGCAACTGCTTCGCATCCACGCAGTCCAGTACCCGCAGTCCCGCCACCGCTCGCGCCCGCACCCCGGCCGCCGGGTGCACGAGCAGCGGCCGTAGCAGCCCGGCGTCCGCGCGGTTCCCGCACTCGGCCAGCCCGATGACCGCACCGGGGGCCAACTCGGGGTCGTCCGACGCCGTGCACCGCTGTCGGTACCAGGCCGCAGGGTCGCCTCCCTGCTGTCGTACGACATACCGGGCGCAAGCGCGTACGAGCGCGGAGCGGTCGTTGAGGAACGGCTCCGCCTGCTCTGACCGCCCCGCCCGTCTCAGCGCGGTGACGCCGGCCGAACGGGTACGCGGGTTGCGTGCGGACAGCAGTGGAGGCAGCACGTCCTCATAGGCGTCCTCGTCTCCCAGAGCCGTGAGCGCCGCTGTGGCACACAGGTCCTGGACCACGGTGTCCTGGTCGTGGGCGGCCGCGCGGGCCAGCTCGGCGGGACGCAGCAGACGGCCCTCAATGGCAAGCCGGTACGCGAACCGGCGGACGGTGCGGTCGGGGTGGGCGAAGAGAGCAGCGAGCTGTCCGTGGGATGCCTGGCGCAAGAGCCGCCCGAGCACATCGATGCCGAAGGCACCTCTGTCGCGGCGGCCGACGCGGAGGATGAGCGGTGCAAGGTGGAGGGCGGAGTCCACGTTCAGGGCCTCGCGCAGCAGCTGCCGGGCGTGCTCGCGCACGGGGCCAGCCCAATCGGTGCAGCGGATCACGACCAACGGCAGCAGGCCGGGGTATCGGACCGACTGGCGCAGCGCCTCTTGACGGATCCGCCCGTCGCGGTGGCAGAGGGCGAGTGCGAGCCGGGACTCGCCGAGCTGACTCAGGTCGGCGGGCAAGGGGGCGGAGTGCTCCCAGCTCGGCAGGAACTGCGGGCGGTACCAGGCCACCTCACGCACTCCTGCGTCCAGCGCGAGCCAGTCAGCGGGGTCGGCGGCGTCAATCGTGCTGTGAAGCGGCGCGCCACCCGCGAGCCGCGTCGCTGCCGCTGTCCCGTCCTCAATGTCCCCGAGCATTCCCGCCCCTCCAGCAGTTGTGCCGGATGATCATAGGGGACGAGGTTCGCGTAGGGCGCCCGAAATATGCGCTCTGATCGCCGAGGGCCGTCGCCCGGCTCCCTGCCCACCGGAAGCAGAACGCGATGACGTCCCCCTGCTTCGCTTGCCGCTGGTGCCAGGTAGGGCGCGGCATCGGTGGCAACCACCATGCTTTGACGTGCTGAAGCCGCAGGCCAGCGGGTACCGATGGTGACAACTACGCGTTTCGGCACAGTCGTCGATCGCTCCTCGATCGTCCCCGGCGAGGGGTGTCAAGAACGGTCGGTCGTACCGAGGGCGCGGTGGAACTGCGACACCGCGGTGGCGAGAGCGAGCAGGGCGGCCGGGGCGGCCGGCATCGTTGACACGTCCATAGCCGGGGTCTCAGCAGTGCTCAGCGGAGCTGCCGCCTACGGCGCGTGGAAAGCTGCCCGCGAGTCGAATGGGCGGCCTGGAACGCGAAGGAGACGGCGGCCTCCCTCGCGCAGATCGAACGGGACCGCTGGCGCACAGAACTGACACCTCGGCTGCGGATCGAGGGCCAGGTTCAACCCCGTGAAGTGCTGTACATCCGTTTCGACGGCCCGGCCGCACTCGGCGAAGGACAGCACCGGAGTGTCGGCGGCTTCCGTTCCGGACCGGCCCCGGCCGCAGCCGTACCGCTCATCGCCCGCCCCTTGCTCCTGCACTCACCAGGGCACGGACACGGGCAGAGCAGCCGCAACGGAGATGCCTGGGCCCCGACGGCGAAATCGCGCGGTGACCTGCCAGAACCCGGAGACAGCGCGTCGGGTCGCGCAACAGTAGGTGCAACCATTGTCGCAGCCCCGCGCTCCTGGTCGACCGAGGCGCCAGGTCACGCGACCCGGCTTCTTCACCTCGTAGCAGCGGATCTCCTTCTTGTACGTCCGGTAGCACTTGATGACTTTGGCGCTGGGCGCGAGATCGGGTGCCTTCGACGTTGCACCGGCGTCCGCTGCCGACACGCCCCAGGCACCGGCCACCAGCCAGGATGAGGAGGTCTCCCCTCGTTATTCGGAGGGCTCCCAGTCGTCATCGCCCTATGGGGTGGGGTCACTCGGTCTCGGGGCTGGCCTTGATCACTCTGGCATGCTCTGGTCCCCATCACCTTTCGGATCCAGGTAAGCCATCAGGCCCAGGAATATCCCTCCAATTCCTCCCGGCTGAACCGGGGATACGACAAGGCGCCTCGTGGCGCACATGCACCGCTCGACGGTGTTGCGCTGCTTGTACGCCTCGCGGTCGAAGGCCGGCGGTCTTCCGCCTGACCGGCCGCACTTCTTTGCGGTTGGCGATCTGGTCGGCTGATTGCTGGATGACAGCGCGGATCCCGCGCTGCCGCAGATGGACCCGGATCTTTCTGGATGAACAGGCCTTGTCGGCCAGCACCACCTCCGGTGTGGTCCTGGATCTTCCGGCCGGCCGGGGCACCCGCAGGCGGGACATGACCTCGGTGGACGCGGGTGCGTCACCTGCCTGGCCAGGCGTGCCTTCCGCCATTCCTCGGTGAACTGGGTGCCGCAGCCGGCGCACACGGGACGGCGGAATGCCCGCTCGGCATTCGCCCGGTCATCGCCGAACGAGGCGTCCAACACGGCTCTGCTCTGGGCGCCTTGCGTTGGGGGGTTGCCTCCACGTCCAACGCCCTTGTCAGGAGCTCTCAGGAAGGTGTCGGGCCGCTCATCCCTTAGGGATCACGGGTATCTCAAGTGTGGAAGCATGACCGGGCGTCCAGAAGAGGGTGGCGTTCCCTGAGGTGGTCGGTTCGTAGCGGGTGGGGGAAGTGACCGAAGAAGGGGTTGCGGGGTCGCTGCTACCGGCCGGCCACCGTGAGCCGCAGTTTGTCGCCGGCGTGGAAGTAGGTCGCCGACGAGCTCAGCGGGATGAGCACTTCGACCTCTTCGTCGTCTCCGACCGGCTGAAGTGTTCGGAAGGTGTGCTCGGGCTGGTGGGGAGTACTGAGCACCGGGTCGAGTTCGCGCAGCGCGAGGCGGAGGCGGCCTTGCGCGACCAGGTCTCGCCCGTACCCGTAAGAGCCCTCGAACGAGACCGGCGCGTCATGTGACCACTTCTCGATGCCGGCGAAAAGCCGCGGGTCCACTGGTCCGCCTTCGACCGGTTCGACGCAGCAGACACCGCGATCAACGCCCGGCCGCCCTCCAGGTCGTTGGCGTAAGCCTCCCGCACGGCCGTAGTACACGCGGAGGCACCCGAGTCCCATACTTCAGCGGGCGCGACCAAGCCGTCGATGTCCCAGCCTCGAGGACCGGTGATGCAGCCGTCGCCGCAGGGCGAGAGCACTCCCCTCCGTCACCGTGCACCACACCCCCTGCGCCGGACGACGACGGCCCCGGCCATGAAGACCTCGGCACGGGTGTTGCGGCCGCCTCGGTCGGCGTCGACCCAGTGCTCGGATTCACTGCGCCCGCAGCCGTTTCGCCAGCAGCGCGCTTCGGTTTCATCTTTCCGGCCGCGGTCAGGCACCGCGTACGACGACCGCGTAGTCGCCGACGCCCAGGAGGTGGTCACCGGAGATGTCCCCGAGGGCCGTGTACAGGGTGTGGATGTGTCCGGTGGTGGGGTCGAAGGCGAGGTCCTTGACGGTGCCGTGCGCGGTGCCGTGTTCCGTGAGGAGCCGCTTGCCGAGGATCTCGTGATGGGCGGGGAAATCCTGCCGTCCGACACCGGCGGAGGCGGCGGACCGTACGACGACGGCGTCCTGTCCCACTCCTTCGACCAGGTCCCATGCGATCGTCGACGCGTGTTTCGGAGCTCCGGACAGCCGCACGCAGACGACGCTCCTCGTGCGCGGGTCAACGGTCAGGTCCTGCACGCGGCCCAGTTGTTCTGCCTCCTCCGTCGTGATCACCGGCAGGCCGCGGGTCTGACTCAACAGCCTCATGCCTGGGCCTCCTCGGTGGTCGGGGGTGTGAGGTGGGACGGCCGCGCGGTGTACCGGCGGAACGCCTCGACCTGGGCACCGAAACTGGGCAGGTCCTCCGCGACGAAGTGGCGGGCGTGCGCGGGGACGACCATGGCCCGTCCGGAGACGGCGAGTTCCTCTCCGCGCGGGATGAACGCCCTGCGCTTCTCGTGCTCGGTGTTCTCCTTCATGGCGATCTCGAAGCCGATCACACGACCGCTGCCGCCGGCCTCGATCACGACGTCCAGGACCGTGCCCGTTTCGGTTCCCTGGTCGGTGAGGACCGGCGCGCCGATGACCTGGCCGTGCTCGGCTTCACGGGCCGCGAGGACCGCCTTCCGCTCCGCCAGGACCGCCGTACTGGGAATCATCACGGCGGACGGTCCGATGGCGTGGACTCCGGAGAACGGCAGGCTCACCTTGAGCGGACCGGCGAGCAGGCCGCGCCCGCTCAGGGTGAAGCCGGTGATCCGGCCTGCTCCGGAGTCGAACACGGTGTCCTTCACCTGGGCGACCGCCTCGCCGCTCAGGGTCACGACCACCCGCTTGGTCAGTTCCGAGGCGAGCAGTGGGGTGATCACCGCGATCCCTCCCCGCCCGGCCTGCGGCCCGAACGCATGGCGATCACCGTTCCGCTACGGCGTTTGGCCTGGACCACCAGTGCCACCGCGGCGAGCAACACCGCCACTGCGATGAAGAAGACAATCCAGCCAGACCATTCCATCGCCGACCTCCTTCTGCCGTCTGCGCCCAGGGTCGTCGCCCCGTGTGGCGCGTCCCTGGCTTCCGGCTTCCCGCGCGGGCGGGTTGCACGCCTTCCTGCGCGGCCGTTCCGGATTCTTCGGCCCGCATGTCGGCAGGTGTGTGGGTCCGGGCCGCGTCGAGGGCGTGACGCGGCCCGGCGGATCGGCCTGTCGCGTGCCTCGTGGCGAGGGGTTGGACGCGGTCCGGGCGGGGTCAGCCGTCCTCGTGACCGCGCAGGACGAGCATGGCGTGGGCTTCGACCTCGACCTCGCTGCCGCCCTTGATCAGCGGCCGGTACTCGGTGTAGGGGATGGCGGTGTCCACCTCCACCGCCCACCACCGGCCCGTCTCCTCGGGGAGGGTGAAGGTGAGGGCCTGGTCATGGGCGTTGAAGAGCAGGAGGAAGGAGTCGTCCTGCACCCGCAGGCCGCGCAGGTCCGGTTCCGTGATGGCATTCCCGTTGAGGTGGACCATCAGGGATCTGGCGAAGCCGGTGTCCCAGTCGGTGTCGGTCATCTCGCGCCCGGCGGGGGTGAACCAGGTGATGTCCTTGCCGCCGGCGCTGGCTCCGCGCGCCACCCGGCCCTTGAAGAAGCGTCGGCGGCGGAAAACCGGGTGGTCGCGGCGCAGGGTGATCAGCCTGCGCGTGAAGTCCAGCAGTTCGCTGCCTTCGGCGACGTTCGCCCAGTCGATCCAGGTCAGCGTCCCGTTCTGGCAGTAGGCGTTGTTGTTGCCGTGCTGGGTGCGGCCGAGTTCGTCACCGTGCAGCAGCATGGGCACGCCCTGGGAGAGCAGCAGGGTGGCGAGGAGGTTGCGCTGCTGCCGGGCGCGCAGGGCGAGGACGTCACGATCTCGGGTGGGGCCCTCCACGCCGCAGTTCCAGGAGCGGTTGTGGTTCTCGCCGTCCCGGTTGCCCTCGCCGTTGGCCTCGTTGTGCTTGCCGTTGTACGACACCAGGTCGCGCAGGGTGAACCCGTCGTGCGCGGTGACGAAGTTGACCGACGCGTAGGGGCGGCGGCCGTCGCTCTGGTAGAGGTCGGAGGAGCCGGTCAGGCGGGAGGCGAACTCCCCCAGGGTGCCGCCCTCGCCGCGCCAGAAGTCGCGCACGGTGTCACGGTACTTGCCGTTCCACTCGGTCCACAGCGGAGGGAAGTTGCCGACCTGGTAGCCGCCGTCGCCGACGTCCCACGGCTCGGCGATGAGCTTGACCTGGGAGATGACCGGGTCCTGCTGGACGAGGTCGAAGAACGACGACAGCCGGTCGACCGCGTGGAACTGGCGTGCCAGGGTGGCGGCCAGGTCGAACCGGAAGCCGTCGACGTGCATCTCGGTCACCCAGTAGCGCAGTGAGTCCATGATCAGTTGCAGGGTGTGCGGATGGTTCATCCGCAGGCTGTTGCCGGTGCCGGTGGTGTCCCAGTAGTAGCGTGGGTCCTCGTCGGACAAGCGGTAGTACGCCGCGTTGTCCAAACCCCTGAAGGACAGCACCGGGCCGAGGTGGTTCCCCTCCGCGGTGTGGTTGTAGACGACGTCGAGGATCACCTCGATACCCGCCTCGTGCAGGGTCTTGACCATCGAGCGGAACTCCTGCACCTGCTCGCCCCGCTGCCCCGAGGAACAGTACGCGTTGTGCGGCGCGAAGAATCCGATGGTGTTGTACCCCCAGTAGTTCGTCAGCCCCTTCTGTACCAAGGCGTGGTCCTGCACGAACTGGTGGACCGGCATGAGTTCCACCGCGGTGACGCCGAGCTTGGTGAAGTAGTCGACCATGGCCGGGTGCGCGAGCGCGGCGTACGTGCCGCGAATGGCCTCCGGGATCGCGGGGTGGGTCCGCGTCATGCCCTTGACGTGGGCCTCGTAGATGACCGTCTCGTGGTACGGGGTCCGCAGCGGGTGGTCGCTGCCCCAGTCGAAGTATGGGTTCACCACGACCGACTTCGCGGTGTAGGGCGCGGAGTCCAGGTCGTTCCGCCGCTCGACGTTCCCGAAGCGGTAGGGGAAGAGGGCCTCGTCCCACTGGATTTCGCCTTCGATCGCCTTGGCGTAGGGGTCGAGCAGCAGCTTGTGCGGGTTGCAGCGATCACCCCGCTCCGGATGGCAAGGTCCGTGCACCCGGAACCCGTAGCGCCGGCCGGGTCCGACATCCGGCAGGTAGATGTGGTGGACGAAGCCGTCCACCTCGCGTAGCGGGACGCGCTCCTCCGTGCCGTCTTCGTCGAAGAGGCACAGCTCCACGAGCTGCGCGACTTCGGAGAACACGGCGAAGTTCGTCCCGGCGCCGTCGAAGGTGGCACCCAGCGGCGACATCCTGCCCGGCCTTGGACCCATCTTCGTGCTCTCTTGCCAGATACGCATGATCACGTCCCTCCCGAGCAGGATGGTGGGAAGCCCACGCCCGCCGTTCACTTCTGCCCCGGCCGGCCGCGGGCATTCTCCCTGTGCCGCTCGGCCACCGCGGCCCATGTCGGCGGTGAACACCGCTGCCGGGGAGGGGAACAGCCCGCCACCCCCATGTTTCCTCTCCTGGGGAGATCTCGGTCCAGCAGGAAAGGCGACCTGCCGGCGAAGACGGGCTCGACGCGGGCATTGGCCTTCCGGAGCGAGGGGTCCTGGTCCTCTGCCCCGGCCGGGCGCCCCGTCTGGCCAGGACCACCGGGGGTGAGGGATTGATCAGGTGAGCACCCCGGTAACTACCGTCAGCGATCAAGGTAGTCCGACCGACAGGGTCTTTCGCTCCGGACGACTCCATGGCTTGGAGTTGTCGCGGTCCCCCGGACCGGGCCGACCGCGGCGACGACCAGGCGGCTGTGCGGTCGACGACGACCTGGTGATTGCCGTCCACACGATCGGCGCGGTGTCCCTTGGGGAACCTCTTGCGAGGCTGCACGGCAAGTGAGGCCGAGCTGGATGATCATCCGCCGGATCCGGACTCCCCGGTCAGGTGGCGAGTTGCCGCAGGGTGAGGTTCGCACGCCAATACACGGCAGCCAATACAGGGCGCCACACAACAGCAGTCCTTCTACCTCTCCTACGACAAACCCAGTGCCGCCTGGATGTTCCAGACCACGAATACCAACGACGAGAACTCCGACTTACCCACCGCCGAAGGAGACAGCAACAGCACCCCGGTCGGCGTCTGGGACCATTTGGCACCGGTCGCTGGTAACGCCGACACCGGCTATATGACCCTCTTTCAGAACGGCACCCTGGTGGGGATCGCCACTAACGCACCTCCGCCACGGCCCCGAACCTGGTTCCCCGGCTCCGTGGCCGACGTCCACGTATACCCGCGGACGCTGTCGCCGACCTCGAAGGACTGCCCAGCTCTGGGCGGCGCTCAGACGATCGCAACCCATCCATGGCCGGCTTCTGGGCCGGGCCATACCCATCCACTCAGACACGAGGTTCACGCCGACTGGGACAGCCGCGGCACGCCGCCGATCGGGGGCTCTCAGCGAGCGGCATGCTGACGCCGTGCAAAGCCCTCCAGACCTGCTCGGGAAGGACACGGGAGCGGAGTGCTCCTTACCCGCAACACGCGCATATGTCGGCGTCCCCTCGTCGGAGCCTCGGGCCCGGCACCGCGTTGGCCGCATGCCGCCCCGGTTTCACCGTCCGGAGCTGGGTCGGTGAGCGATATCGACGCACCACGTGAGGCACGTGCTTGCGCGGCTCCGGGACGCCTTGCTCGACTATCACATCTCCCTGGGCCCGTTGCAGACCGGCGAGCATGACGACGAGAGCGCCGATGCCCTGATCGATGGATTCTTCGTCGACGTTCCGCCCGTCCGCCTGGTCAGGCTCAAGGCCACGCCCCCGGCATCGCGCCGGGACGGTCGGCGGCCGCCGTCCCGCGGCACACCTCGCCAACGTCCCAGCTGCCACGGCTCATTGAGCCGCGACGGTCAGGAGAGGCGGTGACGCTTCCGGCGAGAGGGCCGTACAGGGCTTGGTCAGGGCCTGGGTGCGCAGTCGTACAGCCTGAAGCTGCCGTCGGTGCGACGGCCGTACGCCGTGGGGCGGACGCGGGCGCAGTGGGACTTCACCCAGGCGGTGTCGGCGGTGGCGGGGCGCCGCGAGGTGAGCAGGGCGTAGCGGAGCCGGTGGGTCGTCACCAGGGTGGCGAGCTGCTGGGCGGTGGGGAACGGGGTGTTGCCGGTGAAGCCGCCCATGACGAGCACGGGTTCCGGCGCCGCGCGCAGCAACGGCTCGGCGGTGTAGGCGGCCTGGGTGGCGAGGAGGTACTGCTCGCCGTGGCGGTGCTCGGTGAGATAGCTCAGCAGGGCCCGGTCGCGGGCGCTCGGCCGGTCGAGGCCGACACGGGCCACGGACCGGTGGTGCCGCAGCGCCTCGGCGTATGCGTTGCCCACCGGGCCGGCCATCGGCGAGGTGGAGGCGCCCGCGTAGAGCGGCTTCAGGGTGGACAACGCCCACCCGGCCGGTACGACCAGCGTGGCCGCGATTCCGGCGGCGAGCGCGCCGTTCACCATCCGCTGGGAGGTACGGGGGCCCCGCGACCACAGCCCCACCGCGCCGCACAGCGCGAGCATCACGGCGACCGGCAGCAGCCAGGACACGAACCCGGTGGGCAGGTCGAGCACCAGCGCCCACAGCACCGTGACCGCGATCGCCGCCGGAAGCGCGACGCGCCGTCGCCCGCCCTGCTCGTACTCCGTGCGCAGCAGCGCGAACCCGCCACCGGCCAGCGCGGCCAGGGCCGGGGCGATGACGGCGGTGTAGTAGGCGTGGTTGCCGTTGGAGACGCTGAACACCAGCGCGTGCACCGCCAGCCAGCCGCCCCAGAGGACGAACCCGGCGCGCAGCGCGTCGGTGCGCGGCTGCCCGGCGCGCCAGACGACGCCCAGCACCGCGGCGGCCACGGCGAGCGGCAGGAGCCACGCGATCTGGGGGCCGACCGTGTGGTTGACCAGCATCGACCAGCCGGTGTTGCCGGTGGTGCGGCTCGCGGCGGTGCTCGCGGCGGCGCCGAACGCGGTGGAGTCAGCGGTGAACCGGCTCAGGCCGTTGTAGCCGAAGACCAGGGCGAAGGGGTTGTTGTCGGTGGTGCCGTCCAGGTAAGGGCGGTCGGCGGCCGGGGTCGCCCAGGCGAGCAGCACCCACGAACAGGACACCACCAGGGCTATCGCGCCAGCCAGCAGCGAGCGCAGCGTTCGCTTCAACGGCGTGCCCGGCGCCGCGAGTTGGTGGACCAGCCAGAACACCGGCAGCACCAGCCACGCCTGGAGCATCTTGGCCTGGAAGGCGAGACCCACCCAGATCCCGCAGGTGATCAGGGGGAGCAACCGGCCGGTGCGCACCGCTTTCTGCAACGCCCCCGCGGCCGCCACCAGCAGCAGCGTCAGCGCGGTGTCCGGGATGGTGGCCCGGTCGAGGGCCACGGTGACCGGAGTGAGGGTGAGCGCCAGTGCGGCGATCAGCGCGGCGAACGGCCCGGCCCACACCCGTACGATCCGGTGCAGCAGCCATACGGTGAGCACGCCCTCGACGGCCTGCGGAAGCGCCGCCGCCCAGGTGTGGGGACCGAAGATCCACACGGAGACGGCACCGGGCCAGAAGGCACCGGGCAGTTTGTCGATGGAGATCGAACCGCTCGCGTCGAGGCCGCCGAAGAGGAAGGCGCGCCAGCCCTCGGCCATCGACCGTATCGCCGCGCCGTAGAACGGGTGAAGCGCGGCATGCCCGATGCCCCAGGAGTACAGCACCGCGGCGGCGACCAGTACCGCGGCGAGCGCCGGGCGTTCCCAGCGCGGCGCGGCGTCCGGCCGGCCGGCGGGCGGCTCGTCCGGCCGGCGCAGCGGGCGCGCGCCGGTGGGCTGGGCGGCGGGGGTGGTGGCCATGGCAGTGGTCCTCGGATCGGCGTTCGGGTGGGGCGGTGGGTTCACAGGCGGCGGGCCGCTCGGAAGCCGCGGGCGTAGAAGTCGGTGCCGTCCAGCAGGGAGTGTCCCGACAGGTCGCCCATGGTGGGGCCGTTCGCGGCGGAGCGGCTGGAGTAGAAGCGGTGCCGGCCCTGGTCGTCCAGGCCCAGGTACATACCGCAGTGGTCGATGAAGTTCGGCTGGTCCTTGATGATGGCGAAGAAGACCAGGTCACCGGGTTGCAGGGCGCTCAGCTCGGTCGGCTGACGGCCTTCGTCGGGGATCACCATCAGGCCGGGGCCGTAGGCGGCGATGGCGAAGGCGCGGCGCGGCAGGCCGGTGCCCTTGGTGTCGGTGTTGTGCAGCGGGATGCCCATGCGGTAGCCCCAGACGAGCCGCTGGAACCCGGAGCAGTCGACGTCGCCGTAGCGGGCCCGCTCGGGCTGGACACGGGTGCCGTCGGCGAAGGTCCAGGGGATGCCCAGGTAGTCGTAGAAGTCGGACTGCTCGTCGTGGTAGGCGAAGTCCAGCGGGTTGGCGACCCGTTGGTTGCGCGGGCCGAAGTGCGCGGTGCCCGCGTAGCGCACACCGGAGGAGTTGTGTTTGTCGGGTGCTCCGGCGCTGCTGTACTCGAACGCCACCGCGAACACGTCCGGCGCGGAGTCTCCGAGCGTCTTGGTGAACCAGGACGTGAACCAGGCGGACTTCTCCGCACCCTGCTGCCAGGTGTGCGGCAGCACCCGTACCCAGGCGTTGGTGGTCAGCGTGGCGGTGGTGGTGCGCGGCTCGCTGAAGGTACGGCTGGGTCCGGTCAGTACGGCGGTGCGGGCACCGTCGGTGAAGGTGGCCAGGGTGGCGCCGTCGGCGGTCCGGACCACGGTGCGGCCGGGGCCGGTCAGCCGCTCGAAGCTGTGGGGGCCGGATGCCTGGCCGCGCGGTCCCGTGGCACCGTCGTCGTCCGCGTGGGCGAGGCGGTCGTACCCGAAGCCGGCCACCGCGCCGGCGGCCGCCAGGCCCGCGATCGTCCCGAGTACGGCGCGGCGGGTCGGGCGGCCGCGGTTGCCGGTGGGTTCAGGGTGCATGGCGGGACCTCCTGGAGGGTGCGGGGTGACAGGGGCGGGCGGATCAGCCGACGGGCAGGGCGCCGAGCAGCAGTCCGGCGACCAGCACCACGTACGTGGCCAGCGTTATCGCCGTGGTCGAGATCAGCGTGGGGGCCAGCGGCTGGCGGACCATCTGGTAGGAGACCAGGCCGGGGACGATGAAGCCCAGGGTCTGCGACGTGTACAGCAGTGGGAACTCGTGGTTGAGGGCGAGCATCACGGTGGTCTGCATGAGTACGGCGCACAGCACCACGGCGGCGAACAGGCGCTTGCCGTAGAGGATCACCGTGCGCTGGAGCAGTTTCGTCATGAAGAAGGTGAGCGCCGCGACACCCACCATCAGCGCGGCCATCTGCACATCGGTGATGAGCGTGAGCGCGATCCAGCCGGGGGTGATCATGCCGCCTGGGGAGAGGTTGGTGGTGAGGTAGCAGACGAGCGAGAAGATCAGCCCGAGGGCGATCCCGAGCGCGGCGGTCTGTGCGGTGAGGTGAGCGGGGATCACTTACGGGTTCCTCGGCAACTGGTGGGATTCGTAGGGGTGGTGGGGCCCGGCCTCGGGCCACTCGGCATGGGGCTGGTCCTGCCGGTCGTACCCGTCATGCCGGTCATGCGGTTCCTGCCGGTGGTAGCCGCCGTGACCGTGGTGTCCGTCGTACCGGTCGCCGTGCCCGCCGTGGCCGTCGTGCCGGTCGTCGCGGCCGTCGTGCCGGTCGTCGTGGCCGTCGTGCCGGTCGAGCCGTTCGTGGCGGGCGGCAAGCCGGCGGGCCAGTTCCCGCTGGCCGGGGACGTGGAAGCCGTACGCCGGTGTCTCCAGCGGTGCCACCCAGCTGAAGGGCTCCGGGGCGGGCGGCGGGGACACCGCCATCCGCCGGGGTACCGCGATCTGGATGGTCTCCTGGTCGAGGCCGTCGCCCGTGGTGCCCGCCCCGTCGGCAGGCATGGCGGAGGGCTCCTCCTCGCTGTCGTCCAGCGGCAGTTCGGCCAGGCACTCGAGGAACAGCTCGCCTTGGCCATGGATGTTGCCGATCGCCACCAGCGAGGAGACCGGACCGAGCTGGGCGAGGATCTGCGCGGTCAGCTCCTCGGGGTCTCGGCGGTCGCCGCCGAGGTCCACCACCCGCCCGGCGAAACCGTCCGGGATGGTGTCGCGGGCGCTCTTGGTCGGATGGCCGATCAGGAAGACCGTCTCGGCGGCGAGGTCGGAGACGATCGCGCCCATCTGGCCGTTGCGTTCCACCCGGTCCGGGCGGCAGTTGATGACCACGTTCACCGGATGCTTGATCGCGCCCAGGTCCTGGAGCTGCTTGACGTTCATCAGCGTCGACTCGGGATCGTTCGCCGCGAAGACGTTGGCGAACCGCAGCCGCTTGCCGTCGGGGGTGACATAGCGTTCCACCGACAGCACGCCCGGGTCGGGCGGCGCGTCCCACATGCCCTGCAACGCGGTCTGCCGCTCCACCCCGCAGAGTTCGGCGACGGCGAGCGCGATCGCCACGTTCTCCTTGAAGGTGAACCAGCTGAAGCCGCGCAGTTCGTCGTCGCTCACCGACTCCGGGTCGACCGAGACCAGACGGCAGTTCCGCTTGTCGGCCTCTTCCCTGAGGATGTGCAGCCGGTCCTTCTCCGCGGTGACGCACACTCCCCCGACCGGCATGGAGCGGGACAGCGAGCGTGCCACGTCGTCCAGCGTCGGACCCATCTCCTCGAGGTGGTCCTCACGGACGTTGCACAGCACGCCGATGGTGGAGCGGATCAGCTTCTCCTGGTTGATCTCCTGAAGCGCGGGCATCACCGCCATGCACTCGATCACCAGTGCGTCCGGCCGGTAGGTCGCCGCCCGCCGCACGATGCCGATCTGCTCCACGATGTTGGACAGCCCGAACTTGCGGTACACCGGCTCCTCGGTGGCGTCCGGGTGGATGAACCGGGCCGCGGTGCCCGTGGTCTTGGCCACGGTCACCAGGTCGCCGCCGCGCAGCGCGCCCGCGCACAGCCGGGTGATGGAGGACTTGCCGCGGATGCCGTTGACCAGCACCCGCGTCGGTATCTGCTCCAGCGAGGCGAAGTGCCGTTTCTGCTCGAGGATCCCGGCGACCCACAGTGCGCCGCAGCACAGCAGGACGATGACATAGAGGAAGAGCACGCCGAATCGTCTTTCTACCGCTGGAGTGAGTTCTCGCGCCGCGGCCCGGAAAGGCCGGCGGTGGGTCCGGATCGGCCCGCCCGGCCGCGCTCCGCCAGGGCCTGACGGATCAGCTCCAGGCTGCGGGTGACCGAGCCGACCTCGTCGTGGTTGACGGGGTGGAGCACGGTGCGGCGGTCGCCGGCCGCGAGCTGTTCGATGAGCCGGGCGACCGCGCGCAGCGGCCGGATCACCACGACGTGCAGCCAGCCCAGGCAGGCGGTGCCCAGAGCGAGGGCGAGGATTCCCGCGAGCATGGTGCGCTGCTGGGCCTGTACGGCGGGCAGTCGCAGGGCCGCCGCGGGCTCCGCGGTGACCACCCGCCAGCCGAGACGAGCCGTCGGGCCGCTCTGTGAGAGCGGTGCGGCGGCGTCGACCGAGGGCCCGGAGGACGAGGCGAGCACCGCCGAGGTCGCGGCTCCCACCGTGCCCGGAGCGCTCTGCGCGGCGCGGGCGAGACGGGACAGGCCCGGCTCGGGCAACGTCTGGAAGGCGCGGTAGCCCACGCTGGCCGCCAGCACCTTGTCGTTCTCGTCGGTCACCCAGACGCTGCCCAGGTCCGGCCTGGCCAGCTCCGAGTTGAGGGTGTTGACGTCGATCTCGCCGAAGAGGACCACCCCGTCCGCCGGAGGCTTGCCCCGGACGGCCCGGACCTGCGCGTAGGCGGCGATGGCCGGTATCCGGCCGGAGGTGTTGACGGTGGTGACCCCGCCGCCCCGCGGCACGTGCACCAGGGTGCGCAGCGGGCTGTCGCCCACCCGCAGCGTGATGGCGCCGGCGCCATCCAGCAGATACAGCGAGCGGTACTGCTTGTGCTCGTCCAGGGTCTTGCGGAGCAGCTCGCTCTGCGCGCTCCGGGTCCGTCCCGCCAGCCGGGCGGCCACATCGCTCAGCGCGCTGTACGACTGGTCGAGCGACTGCCGCACCCGGTTCGCCGCGATCTCGGTGCGCACCTGCTGACCGGCGAGGACCGGGGCGGGAACGGCGGTCGCGGTGTCGGCACGGTTCAGCAGGAAGATCATCGGCACCGACCAGCAGGCCACCAGCAGCACACCGACCGCGGCCAGCGCCCGATAACCAGGGGCGCGGCGGGCCGGGAACTCCCGCGGGCCGCTGTCGCCGCGCAGTTGCCCGCGCAGCGACTCCAGCGCCCGTCCGATGCGCGCCAGTTCCCCGAAGCCGTGCACCGGGACCGGCCGGTCCAGCTCCGCCCACGCGGCCGGTCCATTCGCGGACGCGCTCCGGGCCAGACGGCCCGCGGACAGGTACAGCCGCAGCAGCGGCCGCTGGACGAGGAGGTACAGCCCCAGCCCGAGCAGGACGGCGAGGCCGGCGAGCGTCGCCGCGGCCTTGAGCGCGAAGCCCACGTAGTCGACGGCGGCTGCCTCGACGGGCACCGGGCGGGAGGTGAGCACCACCAGCCCGAGGTCGTCGGTGTGACCTGGCCCGGTCCCGGAGGCGACCTGCGCCCAGCCGCCCACGATGCGCCGGTCGCCGGTGGTGGCACCCAGCAGGCTGCCCGAGGCCCCGGTGGCCCGCGCCGACGCGCTCGCCGCTCGGGAGACCGGTGCGGACAGTCCGTCGTCGGGCGCCGCGGCGTCGTGGGCCGCGCTGCCGAGCGTGTCGCCCTTGGCGTCCAGGATCCGGGCCGTGCCGCCCTGGCCGTGTGCCGTGGCGGCGGGGAGCGCCTCACAGACCACCAGCAGCCACTGCCGCTCGGTGGTGTCCGCCTGGTTCTGGTCCTGGTTGGCGTCCTCCTGCTGCGCGGGCAGGGTCACCCTGGCGAAGTACAGCAGCCGCGCCTGGCCATCGGAGGTCACCAGCCGGGGCGGAACCGGCCCGTGTGCGGACGACAGCCTGGCCGCGTCCAGCCCGGCCAGCGGCACGGGCTTGCCGCCGAAGGCCAGCGGCTTACCGGTGCGCGCGTCGAGCAGCGCGCTGCCGAGGACGGCCTTCCGCGCGGAAGTGAGCTCCTTGAGCGCGCCGGCGGGCGTGGAGGTGGTACGGGTCGGGGTGTAAGCGTCGGCGCTGCGCCGTACGGTGTTCGCCTCGACGTCGATCGAGGTGCGCACCGACAGCGCGGTGTCCGCGGCGATCCGCTGTTCGGCCGTGAGCACGGCCGACGGCACCCGCTCGGCGTGTATCGCGCCGAGACCGGCCACGGTCAGGGCGGCGACGACGAGAAGCAGCAGGACGAGCGAGGCTATGGGTGGGCGTACCCCGCCGAGGAGCGGCATATCGGCGCGGCGGCGGATACGGTGTCGGCGTGGCGCCCGGAACTCGGTGGGCAGGGCAGGGCTTCCTCTCTGACGCCGAGCGCATGAGCGTTCGATGATGCGAACGAACACTCTAGTGCCAAGTGATGGCATGTCCATCACGGTTTTGCCCCCGTCTGCACAAGTGGGGGTGATCCGGCCGAACGCCGGGAGTGACCGGATACCGACGGTGGCCGCCGACCACGCGGGGTGTCGGCCAGGGCCCGGCGGCGGGAGCGGAAGGCGTCGGCAAGGGCCCGGCGGCGGGAGCGGAAGAGGAGGGGCGGACCCGAGCGGCGCGGTCAGCCTCTCCTCGTATCATCCGGTCGCGGCCCAGGGTCGCCCGGTGGTCAGTGGACGAACGAGATCTCCGGGTACTTCTTGCTCGGGCCGTTCAGCAGAGACTGGGACTTGTGCCGCAGTTCCTGGTCGAAGAAGGCCGCGAGATATGTACTTTGTACCGTGAACGCACGTTTCGGGTCGATGGTGCCGTACTGCTGTTCCAGCTGGGACTGGGAGAGCCCGAGCAGGGCCGCCTCCTGCCGTACCATCCACTCGTTGTCGCTGAACGACAGGTGCGCCGCGCCATGGAGTTGGATGTCCAGCCGGTAGCCCTTGAGGTGCGACCAGAGCGTGCGCCAGGAACTGTCGTTGCTGCGGTTGTGGGTGCCGGAGCTGAAGAGCAGGAACGGGCGGTCCAGGTTCTTGCTCGGGGCCGAGCCGAAGAACTGCCCGTCCAGGTTGGCACCCGCCGCGATCCGGTGGTCGAGCTGCATGGCGGTGTCGACCGCCGCGCCGCCCAGCGACCAGCCGAACATGCCGATGTGGGACATGTCGACGGCCTTCGTCAGCCCGGTGGGCAGCGTGGCGTGGCCGGCGTCCGGGTTGCCGCCCTTGCTGAGCACGCCGAGCTGGTCGATGACGTACTTGATGTCGGCCGCGCGCACGTTGAGGGTGTCGGAGGAATGCGCGCCCGACGGCATCGTGTTGACCTCGACCCGGTTGCCCGGGAACTGCACCTCGTTGGCGTCGTGGGTGTGGTCGACGGTGACGACGAGGTAGCCGCGGCTGGCGAGGTCCTGGACGAGCGCGGTGCCCTGCGCCCGGTCGGAGTGCAGCCCGGTCGAGTACAGCAGCACGGGCAGCTTGCCGAGCTTGGTGTCGACCGGCGCGAGGACGTGCCCGGCGGTCGTCGGCAGCGTCACCTGCTGCGGCGACAGGCCGCGCGAGGCGAGGAAGTGGGCGCCCGAGAGCGACGACATCCACGGTGCCTGGTAGTGCCCTGACGGCGCGGAGGTCGGGTAGAAGAGCGAGATCATCAGCTCGCGGGGCTTCTTGCCGGGCACGTACGGGTCGGTGCGGGACTTGTCGACCAGGTGCAGCCCGACCATGCCCACGCTGTGGCTTCCGGTCGGCGCGGGAATACTGAGCTTGAGCCCGGACGCCCGTACCGAGTCGCGCGGTGTGGCCGACGGCTTGAGGGCCTTGTGCTGTATCGGCGGCTCGTCGTTCTCGGGCGCCCAGGGCGCCTTCCCGTCGGGTGCGGCCGTTCCGACCGCGTCCTTGCCGTGCGTCGTCCCGGCGGCCATCGCCGGCGATATCCCGGCGCCCAGTACGACGGCGAGCGCGCTCGCCGTACCGACCGCGCCGGCGATCACTCTGCGACGGCGGCGTGGGTGACGGTGTTTCATGGAACCCCCTTGTGGCTCAGCGATCGCTGAACAAGCGATCGACTGCCGCACACCGTATCGCCGTTTGCTGTACACAGAACCGGCGCACCCTCCTTGCTCACAAGCACAACGACCAGAGTGTCCGGGACAAGGTCGACTCGATCAGACTCGGCAAGGACGGCGACGGTGGGTCCCGTCTCGCGGGCGGCCTTGGCCACGGGCGGCGGACCAGGCCCGATTCCCTGCGGGGCGCCGCATCGGACCCGCGCCGCAACGCCCTCCCGCTGACCAAGAAGAGGTGCGAAAACGATCCTGTCGACGTCGCCACGGGCGAGATGACGCTGAGCGACACGGACGTGGCCCTGGCCGACGCGATTCCGCTCGTTCTGCGGCGGACACATCGGTCGGACTACCGCTATGGGCACTGGTTCGGACGCAGTTGGGCATCCACTCTGGACGAGCGCATTGAGCTGACCGGCTCCGGTGCCACCTGACGTCTGGGGGTCGCCACGACGCCACGACCACGTATCGCATCACCGCCCCCGCGTCCGGCCTCACGCGCCTGTTCACTGGTGACCCTGGCGGACGACCGCGTGGGTGAGCTGTCCCTGCGTACTCCGTCAGGTCCGCAGACCGTGCGGCGCTGCGGCTACGACCCGCACGGCAACCTCGACACGGTGGTCAACACCTCCGCTCTGCCGCTCCGGTTCACTTATGACGAAGAGGCCCGCATCACGTCGTGGACCGATCGCAACGGCTGCGCCTTCCGTTACACATACGACGAGCAGGGCCGGGTCGTGCAAACGGCGGGCCCCGACGGCTTCCTGTCGTCCGCCTTCACCTGCACCCGGCATCAGGACACCGGCGACAGGATCACACCACACGCTTCGTCTTCGATGCCCGCGACCGGCTTGACGCACTGGGTAATCGGGTTCGGTAACAGAGTCAGATTG
This sequence comes from Streptomyces sp. NPDC043952, assembly GCF_056435325.1. Lineage (NCBI taxonomy): Bacteria > Bacillati > Actinomycetota > Actinomycetes > Kitasatosporales > Streptomycetaceae > Streptomyces > Streptomyces sp. NPDC043952. The sequence goes on along the minus strand of NZ_JBWKES010000003.1, from coordinate 394,238 downwards.
CCACGCGTCGTACTCGTAGCGACGCGTACGACCGCCGCGCTCGGTGACGGCCACGGGCAGGCCGAATGCGTTGAAAGTCGCAGTGGTCCGGACGCCGCGGCTCCCGCACCGAGTACGAAATCGACGCATACGGTCATGTGTCGGCCCTGCGCGCCGCTGGGCTCATGGAGAAGGCGAGCGAGGACGCGGCAGGCGATCGGAGTCGCGGCGCCGTCCGCTCGTCGGGTGAGGCGAGCGTCATGCGCGGCGCGCCTTGGGAGCGGGAGCCAAGGTGCTGCCGGCCAAGGCGGATTTGCCGTAAGGCGGCGGGCAGGCTCACGCGGTGCGGGCTGCGCGGCGTCGGGGTGCCGGTGGGCAGGGCGTATGGCCAGGTCGGCGCCGCCGGCGCGCCTCGGAGGAGGGCTGCGACACTCTGACCGTGCCGGTGATCGCCCTGAGTGCGGGCGCGACGCCATGGACGATCTACCGCCGCCGGGGGGATCTCCAGGAGTCGTTGTCGGACGCGGCGGTCGAACGGCTCCGGCCCGAAGCCGCACCCTGGGGCCCGGAGACCCGGACGGCGGCAACGCCGGGCAGTGCCTGCCTCGGCCCACCGGCGAACGGGTCCTTTTCGAGGAGGAGACCGCTCCCGCTGTTGATGGTGATCCACACCGGGCCCGTCATCGTGTTGCCTGCATCCGCGATGCCTGGGTCGCCGGCCTTCGTCCGCGACGCGTTCACCGGGAGGGCTACGGCGCCGACCGTGCACCACGTTGGGGCGCGCGTGGAGATCCGCGCCGGACCACACCAAGTCGTGTCCCTGGTGACCGGGAGGCGGTGCGGGAGTTGGGCCTGGCGGTCGGCGTTACCGTCGGGGCGCGGATGAAGTCGACGGGCGTGCACGGCGAGCGGTCGTAGCGGTGGAGGCGCCGTTCGGATGCACGGCTGTCGTGGCCGGTGGGCAGGCCGGGTCCGTGCGGCACAGCAGCGCCGCGCACAGGTCGAGTCGGTCCCTGAGCCGGGAAAGGACACGGCCCGTCAGATGCTCTATGCGCTGGATGCGGTAGTGCACGGTGTTGACGTGCACGTGCAGTGCTTCGGCCGTGCGTGCCCAGGAGCCGTCGTAGGCGAGGAAGACCTCCAGGGTGGTCAGCAGCACGGCGGCGGAGGCGTTCGCCGGGTCGAGCAGCGGCCCGAGGAGGGTGCTGCTGAACGCGGTGCGGACCTCGGCCGGTACGCCGGTGAGCAGTGTGCCCAGCGTGGTCAGGGTGGTGGCATCGGTCAGGGCCGAGGCCCCCGGTGCGGTGGTCCGGGCGGAGGTGAGGGCGTAGCGGGCCTGGGCCAGGGAGCCGGGCAGCCCGGTCGCCGCGTCCGCCGCGTCCGCCGGTGAGGAGAGCCCGCCGTGCAGGAGGATGTCCGGCGCGCAGGCGGCCACCAACCGCCACGTCTCCCCCAGCCCGCGGGCGGCGTCTTCGGGCAGCACCGCGAAGGCGGTCCCGTCGGGCAGGCGCCCCACGACGGCGAATGCCGGGTTCGTGAGCGCGATCGCCTCGGACAGAGCGCCCTCCGCGAGGCCCTCCTGGCGGGTGCTGGTGGCGGCTGCGACCACGCGGTACGGGCCCTCGGCCGGCAGACCGCAGGCACGTGCCGCGGCATCGACGTCGCCGGTTCGGTGCCCGCTGATCAGGTCCCCGGCTTCGTCCGCCGCCTGACGCTGAGCGGCCCGCTGCCGGGACAGCGCTGCGCGGCAGCGGCCCAGGACGCGGGCGATCTCGTGCAGGAGGCGTGGGGGTGCTCCGGCCGCATCCGGCAGATACAGCAACCAGAGGTCGTACGGGGTGGCATCGGCAGTCTCCACGGCGACCGTCACGCCGGTATCGCCTCCCAGCAGGGCAGCGGCCTCCCGCGCCGGGAGCGGCCGCGCGCCCGGCGTGGCCGCGACGGTCCGGCCGGTCGCGGTCAGGACATAGGCGGCAATCCCGTCGAGGTGCGCGAAGGCGGCGCCGAGTACCCGGGCCGGGGCGGCGTCCTGCGCGACCAGTTGGTCCAGCCGGACCCGCACGTGCTCGGGCAGGGCCTGACCGCGGCTCAGCTCTCCCCACTGCCGCAGGTACACGGTGTCGGTGATCGCGCGGAACATCACGTGGGCCGGTACGCCCGCGACCGGTACTCCGTGCCGCCTGCACGCCTCGACCAAGTCCTCGGGCACCGTGCCGTGCGTCTCCTCGCCGGCGAGCAGGGCGACGGCGCCCGCGTCCCTCAGCCCGGAGACGAACCGTTCCGCCTTCTCCCTCCCCCGGTCCGCGCTCCACCAGACGAGCCCGCTGAGCACCACCTCGTCGGCCCGGACGAAACGGGCCGGGTCCTCCAGGTCGGTGACGGTGACCCCGCTGATCTCCCGGCGCAGCAGCGCGCCCTCGGCCCAGAGCAGGCGCAGGCCGAGGGACTCGTCCTGAAAGAGGTGTTCGACGTGCATGTGATCCGGCTCCTCGTACGGCTGCCGAATGGCGGTGCCCGACACCCGGCATCTCGCATTCACCAGGTGAAAGCGAGTCTCCGCATGGTAAATGCCAGCGCAGACGGGCGGTATACCTTTTGGTTGATTCACCAAGTACCGAGCGGGAGAAGCCGTCTTTTCCGTGCTGTGAACCAGTCGTTCTGGCCGGTTCCGGTTGCTTCACTGGTCGCTCATGGACCTGAACACGGTGGTGGAGATACGGGACGCACGGCACCCGGCGCCTTGGCGGCCGGGCGACGCCTGGCTCGGCGGCGGCACATACCTGTTCTCGGAACCGCAGCCGCACCTGCGCCGCCTGATCGACCTGAGCCGCACCGGCTGGACGCCCGTCCAGCAGCATCGGGACGGCTCCGTGGAGGTCGCCGCGACGTGCACGATCGCCGAGCTGTCCCGTTTCGGCAAGCGTCTCCTCGCCGAGTCGGCGCCGCTGTTCGAGCAGTGCTGCCGGGCCTTCCTCGCCTCGTTCAAGATCTGGAACATGGCGACCGTCGGCGGGAATCTGTGCAACGGGCTGCCGGCGGGCCCGATGATCTCGCTCACGGCTGCTCTGGACGGGGAGTGCCTGCTGCTCGGCCAGAGCGGCGTCCGGCGCAGGGTCCGGGTCGTCGACTTCGTCACCGGGGCGGGCCGCAAGGTCCTGGCGGAGGGCGAACTGCTGCGCTCGGTCACGCTTTCCGCCCGTGCGCTGGCCTGCCGTACGGCGTTCCGGCAGGCGTCGCTGTACGGACTGGGGCGCTCCGGGGTGCTTGTCATCGGCACCCTCGACCCACAGGACGGCTCCCTCGCCGTCACGGTCACCGCCGCCACGGTCCGGCCGGTCCGGCTCTGGTTCCCCCTGCCGCCGACGGCCGGCGCGCTGCGGGCGGCGATCGAGGGCGCGGTCGCGGACGACGAGTGGTTCGACGACATCCACGGGCTGCCCGAGTGGCGGCGGCACATGACGTTCCGGTACGCGGAGGAGATCCGCCGGGAACTGGGAGAGGCGGCACGATGAAGGTCGACGTCAACGGGCGGACCCACGAGGAGGAGCCCCGGCCGGGCCAGTGTCTGCGCACCTATCTGCGCGCACGCGGCTGGTTCGGCGTGAAGAAGGGGTGCGACCAGGGAGACTGCGGCGCCTGCACGGTCCACGTGGACGGCCGTCCGGTGCACAGCTGCCTGTATCCGGCGTTCCGCGCCGACGGCCGCACCGTCACCACCGTCGAGGGCCTTGCCGCCCCGAACGGCGAACTCCATCCCGTGCAGCAGAAGTTCCTCGACGCGCAGGGCTTCCAGTGCGGCTTCTGCACGGCCGGGTTCCTGATGACCACGGCCGCCCTCGACAAGGAACAACTTTCCGACCTGCCGCGGGCGTTCAAGGGCAACCTGTGCCGCTGCACGGGCTACCGGGCCATCGAGGACGCCGTACGGGGGGTGAAGAACGTCGAGGAGCCGGCGCCCGGCGAGTCCGTCGGCCGCAGCCTGCCCGCCCCGGCCGGGCCCCAGGTCGTCACCGGCACCGCCCGCTACACCTTCGACATCGACGTGCCCGGCCTGCTGCACATGAAGCTGCTGCGCTCCCCGCACGCCCACGCCAGCATCGTCGCGATCGACATCTCCGCCGCCCTGCGCGTCCCCGGCGTACAAGCCGTGTTCACCCATCGCGACGCGCCGGAGCGGCACTTCTCCACGGCCCGCCACGAGCACCCCGAGGAGGACCCGGACGACACCCGCGTCCTGGACGACACCGTCCGCTACATCGGCCAGCGCGTCGCGGCCGTCGTGGCCGACAGCGAAGCGGCCGCGGAGGAGGGCTGCCGGCGCATCGAGGTGACGTACGACGTGCTGCCGGCCGTCCTCGATCCGGAGGAGGCCATGCGGCCGGGCGCGCCGATCGTGCACGACAAGGACGCGGAGAGGCACCGGATCTCCCGTCCCCCCGACAACGTGGTCGGCGAGGCGCACGGGGAGATCGGCGACGTCGCGGCCGGTTTCGCCGAGGCGGACGTCGTCTACGAGGACACCTTCCGCACCCAGCGCGCCCAGCACGCCAGCCTGGAGACGCACGGGGCCGTCGCCTGGTTCGACGAGGACGGCCGTCTCACCGTGCGCACCAGCTCGCAGACCCCCTTCCTGACCCGCCGTGCGCTGTGCGCGCTGTACGACCTGCCCGCGGAGCGGGTCCGCGTGGTCGCGGGACGGGTCGGGGGCGGGTTCGGCGGCAAGCAGGAGATGCTCGTCGAGGACATCGTCGCCCTGGCGGTGCTGAAGCTGCGGCGCCCGGTGAAGCTGGAGTACACCCGCGCCGAGCAGTTCTACGGCGCCACCACCCGGCACCCCTTCCTCATCCACGTCAAAGCGGGCGCCCGCCGTGACGGCACCCTCACCGCCTTGCAGCTGCGGGTGGTGGCGAACACCGGTGCGTACGGCAATCACGGGCCGGCGGTGATGTTCCACAGCGTCGGCGAGTCCATGGCGGTCTACCGCGCCGCGCACAAGAAGGTCGACGCCTACTCGGTGTACACCCACACCGTTCCGGCCGGCACCTTCCGCGGCTACGGCCTCGGCCAGGTGAGCTTCGCCGTCGAGTCCGCGTTCGACGAGCTCGCCCGCCGACTGCGCCTGGACCCGCTGGAGTTCAAGGCCCGTAACGTCATCGGTGCCGACGAGCCGATGGTCACCCCCGGCGGGCACGAGGAGGATCTGCACATCGCCAGCTACGGCCTCGACCAGTGCCTCGGCATCGTGCGCCGGGCGCAGGCCCACAAGGACGCCGGCGAAGGCGCGCCGGAGGGCTGGCTGGTCGGCGAGGGCGCGGCTCTGGCGATGATCGCGACCGGTCCGCCCGGCGGGCACATCGCCGACGCCAAGGCCGCCCTGCTGCCCGACGGCACCTACGATCTCGCCGTCGGCACGGCCGAGTTCGGCAACGGTACGACGACCGTGCACAAGCAGATCGCGGCCGGGGAACTCGGCACCACGGTCGACCGGATCGCCATCCGCCAGTCCGACACGGATGTCGTACGGCATGACACCGGCGCCTTCGCCTCCACGGGGACCGTCGTCGCGGGCAAGGCGACGCTGCGCGCCGCACGCGCCCTCGCCGACATGCTCCTCGACTTCGCCGCCGCCCACCTGCGCGTGCCGCGCGCCGACTGCCGGCTCGCCGAGGAAGCCGTCCTGCACCCCGGCGGGCGCCTGCTGCTGAAGGAGCTGTACGGCGCCGCCCGCGCGGTCGGTGTCGAGTTCTGTGCCGACGGGCGGTTCGGCGGCACTCCGCGCTCGGTCGCCTTCAACGCCCAGTGGCTCAAGGTGGCCGTCGACCCGACCACGGGTGAGATCCGCATCCTGCGCAGCGTGCACGCCGCCGACGCGGGCAAGGTCATGAACCCGATGCAGTGCCGCGGTCAGGTGGAGGGCGGCGTCGCGCAGGCCCTCGGTGCCACGCTCTTCGAGAACGTCCGCATCGACGGGCGGGGCGAGGTCGAGACGGCCGCTTTCCGCCGCTATCGGTTGCCCCAGTACGCCGATATCCCGCGTACCGAGGTCCACTTCATGGAGACCGCGGACGCCATCGGTCCCCTGGGCGCGAAGTCGATGAGCGAGAGCCCCTTCAACCCGGTCGCCCCCGCCTTCGCCAACGCCCTGCGCGACGCGACGGGCATCCGCTTCACCGAGCTGCCCCTGACCCGTGATCGCGTGTGGCTGGCGCTGCACGAGGCGGGTGTGACGGAACGTTGAAGACTTCTCGGAGCCCTTCAGGGGCGGGACGGCACTGCCCGCACCGATGCGGCAGCGGAATCCGCCGGCCGGATGCGGCATGACTGCGGTACGTGCGTCACCTGAGGACCGGTCCGTGGCGTCCCCGGCGCGTGAGACGCGCGTCCGCGGGTAACCGGCGATGTCATGAACGCGTTGACGAAACGGCCGCAGAAGTCGTCGTACGGACGCGACGGCGAACCGCCGTCCACCGCCGGCACCGTCGAACCGAGGAGGTAGACGTGCTCTTCCTGGTCGCCGCCCTGCTCCTGCTGGGCATCATCCTGGGCTCGGCCGCCTACCTCCCCTGGCCCGTCACCCTGCTGGCCGGCGCCGTGATCATCGGCTGGCTCGTCGTGTTCGCCGGACGCGAGCGACGCCGGCGCTCCCGCTCCAGGAGGGCCCGACCATGCGGCTGACCGCACCACCCTCCGCCCGCACCGGCCGACGGGACACCGAAGGCATGGCCGTGGCCTCCTTCGTCCTGGGACTCCTCGGACTGCTCGTCCTCAACCTGGTCCTCGGCCCCATCGCCATCGCGCTCGCCCTCCTCGCCCTGCGCCGGGACACACCCCGCCGCTTCCGGGCACTGCTCGGACTGGGCCTCGGCATCGCCGACCTGATCCTCTTCACCGTCCTGGCCTCCGCCCACGGAGCCACCTCCTGGTCGATCTGGAGCGGCTGACCGCTCCAGGCCGCCGACACCGTGATGGCGCCCCCGGGTTTCGGCACGCATCCCCGCCGGGGAAACGTCGCGCGTGCACTCGTACCCGCCACAGCAGCCCGTCCCGTGTCCGACCGGGCGCCGGAGGCGGCTGCGCTTCGACGGCTGGATCGCCGGGGTGGGCACCACGTCCGGCACCCGCCTGGTCGTCGGCCACTGGCCGCGCTCGCCCTTCGGCCCGTTCGGTGACGTGATGCTGGAGCGGGCGGACGGCCACCGGCTCCTGCTGGCGCCCAGCCGGCGGACGGCGGACTTCATCGCCGGCACCTACAGCTTCGACGAGGTGCGGGTGGCGCCGGTGCGGGTCCACGTCGCCGGTGGGCTCTGGACGGTCACCGCGAAACCGCACCTCGAACTGCGCTTCACCGTCGGCCGTCGGCCGCTGCCGGGCCTGCTGCTCGCCGCGGTGCCCGGAGCGCTGGCGGCGCGGCCCGGCTGGACGGCGGTGACCGATCCCCTCGCCCGCCTGCTGCTCGGCCTGCGCACACGAGGAAGCGCCGGGGGCGGCCGACGCGAGTGGTACGGCGCCCGCGATCTGCACCGGATCGTCGCGGCGAGCGTCGTCCACGAGGGCCGCGACCTCGGTTCCCTCGCGCCGGTCGAACCCGCCGTACGGTTCGGATTCGGCTCGGTCCCCCGCTCCCCCGGCCTGGTACGCGTCACGACGACGGTGGGGCCGCCCCGCACGACCGGCCGCCGGCGGGCGTCCTCGGCACGCTGAACCGACGGTGCGTCAATCACGTTGCGTGACTGGGCGGTTGGGGCCACTCATGACGATGTTCCCAGGCGGACGGGGCGGAGCGCTGCGCTCGCCGCTGCCGGCGAACAGCACGGCGCCGTTGACGTACGAGCTGGCCGGGCGGGTGAGGAACGGCACGACCTCGGCGTTCTCGGCGGCGTCGCCGGCGCGGCCGGTGGGCGTTGACGGCGTCCGAGGCGGCGCCATGCTCGCCGGGCGTGCGGCGCCGGCCCCGGTCGCCTTACAGGGGCCGGCGTCCGGTGATGGCGCCGCCCGGATCATCGGCCAGGGCGATGCGTGCGGTGATGCGTTTGCCGACCGGCTCGCGCTGGGCTTCGAAGCCCCGGGCGACGGCCATGACGATCTCCAGGCCGTGCTGGCCGACCCGGCCGGCGTCCGCGGCACGGGCGATCGGCAGTACCGGATCGGAGTCCCACACGGCGACCTCGACCGTGTCACCGGTGAGACGCAGGTCCAGCAGCACCGGTCCGGGGGCGTACTTGCGGGCGTTGGTGACCAGCTCGCTGACCACCAATCGGGTGACATCCATGGCACGCTGCGAGACGGGCAGGCCGTGCTCGGCCTGGAGCCGGGTGAGGAAGCCGGCTGCCAGGTGGCGGGCGCGGGCGATGTCCGTGCCGTCTCCGACCAGGGCTGCACTTGTCTCTATGACCGGCCTGTCCAGCGCAGCGCGGTCTGCCGGTGCCGGGTCTGTCTTTTCCATCACGACCGCCATTCGCTCCCCCGTCCATGTCGTTCCCGCGTTTACCCGCGCAGCCGGGGATCACACCCTGTCTCTTCGGTCGGAGCGGCCACACGTGGACGCGCGCCGGTCCGCACTGGGCAGGAGGGTCCGACTGTGCCAGGATCACCGACATGTCTGAGGTAGAGATGACCGGCCCCGAACACGCCGGGCAGACCGGTCAGCTGTCGGTCGAGACCACCACCGCCGACGGCATCCGCGTGCTGACCCTGGCCGGAGAAATCGACCACCACACCGGCGACACACTCCGCCAGGCCCTGCACGTCCGGGACACTCCCCGCCCGCGGGTCGTGGCCGACCTGCGCCAGGTCACCTTCATGGACTCCAGCGGCATCAACATCTTCATCAGCGCCCACCGTGCCCTCGGCGAGGCCGGCGGCTGGCTTCGTCTGGCCGCTGCCGGCGAGTCCGTGATGCGCACCATCAGCCTCGTCGGCGTCGACAGCGTCATCGACTGCCGCGACACTCTCCGCCAAGCCCTCCTCGCCGACTAGGACTTGTTCTGCTTGAGCTTGTCGAAGATCGCTCGACGCCGCTTCTGCTCAGGTAGGAGCGGATCTCCGGAAACTCACGGCCGACGCCTGCAAGCAGGAAGCAGGGATGCCGCACAGACGTGGGGCCGGGACCGTCAGGTCTTGCGGAGGTCGGGGGCGGGCACGCCGATGAGCAGGCGGCGTGCCGCGTCCCAGGCGGTGTGCAGGGCGCGGCTGACCGCGGGCGGGTCGCTGCCCAGGATCCGTACCCATGCGCCGCAGTCGTCGGGCAGCACGCTCACTCCGAAGGCCGGGCCGGTGTCCGGTAGCGCCTCGTGCAGGGCGTCGGCGATCTCCGCCGCGGGGGCGAGCGGCGAAACGACGTAGAGCGTGGCCATCAGGTCGTGGCCGGCGAACACCGCCGGGCCGGTCACCGAACCGGGCTCGCCGGGGTCCAGCCGTACGGTGTCCACGACCACGAGGTCGTCGTCGCCGCGCGTGATCTCCAGGTCGCTGAAGAGCATGCGGTAGGCGTGCCGTTCGCCGCGGGCTAGCCGGCCGGCGGCGATGGTCTCGCCCAGCAGTACGGTGGCCGTGGGCTCGACGGTCACACGGGTGTGCTGGTAAAAGCGCGCGTCCCGGTACGGAATCAGCGGGTCGGGCAGATACTCGACGTAACTCCCCGCCGCCGCAAAGAGATTGACGACCTGTGTGGCGTGGTCGAACTCCATCCGGTGCAGTTTGGTGGCGGCCTGCGTCGTCAGATGCACCGCCGTGCCGGGGCCGCAGTCGACGTCGACGCGGTTGCGGTCGGCCTGGACGATACCGCCGCCGGTGGACATCAGATAGGTCACCGGCATGTCCGGCCGCAGCGGATCGACGTACAGCGGGCGCATGATCTGGAGCGGTGACTTCTGGTAGCGGTCCACGAGTTCGGTGCGGTCGCCGATGCGCGCGTAGCGCAGTTCGAGCAGGCCGACCTTGCCGGGGCGCCCGGCGGCCAGGGTGTCCGCCGGGCCGGTGAGGTCGAGCATCCGCTCCGGTGTCCGGCGGGGTTCGTAGTGTGCGGGGTCCAGCCGCGCGGGCGCCGTGGTCATGCGGTGGCCGTCTCCTGGCCGGCGGGCCGGGCGGCCTCGTGGGACAGCAGGAAGTCGGCGATGGTCTCCAGGCCCTCTCCGGTCAGGGAGTTGGTGAGCACCACGGGCCGCCCCTGGCGGACGTGGTGGGCGTCGGACTCCATGACGGACAGATCGCAGCGCACGTACTGGGCGATGTCGATCTTGTTGATGACGAGCAGCTCGCACTCGGTGATGCCGGGCCCCCGCTTGCGCGGCATCTTGTCGCCCTCGGCGGTGTCCAGCACGAACAGGAAGAGGTCGACGAGTGCCGGGCTGAACGTGAGGGTGAGGTTGTCGCCGCCGCTCTCGAACAGCAGCGTGTCCACCTCCGGGAAGCGCTCCAGGATCTCGTCGGCCGCGGCCTGGTTCATCGTCGGGTCGTCGCGGACCGCCGTGTGCGGGCAGGCTCCGGTCTCGACACCGACGATGCGGTCCGCGTCGAGGACCCCGGCGAGGGTGCGCCGCACATGGGCGGCGTCCTCGGAGGTGTAGATGTCGTTGGTGATCACCGCCGGGGTGCGGCCGCGGCCGATGAGCACCGGGACGAGCGCCTCGATCAGCGCGGTCTTGCCGGAGCCGACCGGTCCGGCGACGCCGACGCGCAGCACACCGTCCGCGGGACGCTGCACGAACTCGTCGTGATCGTGGTGGTGCCGGGAGCCTCGCACCTGTGTGGGGTCGTGCATGGTGATTCCTTGTCTCTCTGGTGTGGGGGCGGCGGGTCTCTCTGGTGTGGGGGCGGCGGCTAGCTCGCGAAGAGGCGGGCCTCCGCGCGTTCGTGCCGGCCGGCCATGACGTCCGCGACGGGCACGCAGCCGCCGAGATCGGCCGGCTCGCGGCACAGGGCCGCCTCGACGGTCTCCTCGATCACCGGGGCGGCGCCGTGCAGGACGGCCTGCGCCCGGCGGTGGTCGGTGAGCCGCAGGCGCAGGGCGGCCCCCACGAAGCTGGCCGCGAAGGCGAACAGCTCGCAGGTGACCGCCTGCCGGGTGGTGAGCCCGCCCGCCGCGTGGACGACGCCGGCGACGACCGGCTGGCAGCCGCGGACCGTGCCCGCGCGGTACAGCGTCTGGTAGTGCTCGATCTCGGGTGCGCCGTAGACCTCGGCGGTCAGGTCCAGCAGTTGCCGTCCGGTGCGGACGGCGGCCTGCCGGGCCTCGCGGCCCAGCTTGCCGGCGTACAACCGCCGCTCCACGGCGACCACTTGGTCCCAGTCGTCCGCACCGACCGCGCGGTGGGTGAGGGCGAGGGCGGTCGCGTCGGCCGGCCCCGCGCTGTGGCGGAGCAGGTCGTGCAGGAGGGCGGGCAGGGACCGCGGGTCGACCGCGCGGGACTGCTGGAAGCCTTCGAGGCCGTGGGAGAGGGTGTAGTAGCCGCTGGGAAAGGCCGAGTCCGTGAGCTGGAGCCCGGTCAGCAGCGCCTGGATCGGCATCGGGTCGTTCACGCCGGGTCTCCGTTCCTTCGGGATGGACGACGGCCGCCGCGAGGCGACTTGCGCGCCCCGCGGCCGCCCTGCCGGGTCAGACGATGTAGAACAGCTGATTGAGCGGGAGGCGTTCGGCCGGCTCGATGGTGGCGGGCTCGCCGTCCACGGTGACCTTGTAGGTCTCCGGGTCCACCTCGATGCGCGGCAGCGCATCGTTGCGGACCATGTGCTGCTTGCCGACGGTCCGGCAGCGCCGCACCGGCTCGATCCGGCGCCGCAGGTCCAGCTCGCCGGGCACGCCGGCGGCGATGGACGCCTGGGACATGAAGGTGACCGAGGTACGCTCCTTGGCCCGCCCGTGGGTGCCGAACATCGGCCGGTAGTAGACCGGTTGGGGCGTCGGCAGGGAGGCGTTGGGGTCGCCCATCAGCGCCCAGTTGACCATGCCGCCCTTGATGATCAGCTTGGGCTTGGCGGCGAAGGAATGGATCGGCCAGAGCACGATGTCGGCGAGCTTGCCGGGCTCCAGCGAGCCGATCACATCGGCGGCGCCCACCGCGATGGCCGGGTTGATGGTGAGCTTCGCCAGGTAGCGCAGGACGCGGGCGTTGTCGTTGCGGGAGCTGTCCTCGGCCAGCGCGCCGCGCATCTCCTTGCAGTGGTGCGCGGTCTGGAAGGCGCGGGCGAAGGACTCGCCGACCCGGCCCATGGCCTGGGAGTCGGAGGAGAAGATGCTGATCACGCCGAGGTCGTGCAGCACCGTCTCGGCCGCGATGGTCTCGGCGCGCACCCGGCTGTCGGCGAACGAGACGTCCTCGGGGATGTCGCGGGACAGGTGGTGGCAGACCATCACCATGTCCAGCAGTTCGTCCACCGAGTTGATGGTGTACGGCAGGGCGGGGTTGGTCGAGGCGGGGAGCACGTTGGGTTCGCCGGAGACCCGCATGATGTCGGGTGCGTGGCCGCCGCCCGCGCCCTCGGTGTGGAAGGTGTGGATGGTCCGGCCATCGATCGCGGAGAGGGTGTCCTCGAAGAAGCCGCCCTCGTTGAGGGTGTCGGTGTGGATGGCGAGCTGTACGTCGTACTCGTCGGCGACGCGCAGCGCGTTGTCGATGACGGCCGGGGTGGCGCCCCAGTCCTCGTGCACCTTCAGGCCGGCCACGCCCGCGTCGACCTGCTCGCGCAGCGCCTCGGGCAGGCTGCCGTTGCCCTTGCCGAGCAGGCCGACGTTGACCGGCAGGTCCTCGGCGGCCTCCAGCATCCGGTGGATGTTCCAGGGGCCGGGGGTGCAGGTGGTGCCGTTGCTGCCGTCGGTCGGGCCGGTGCCGCCGCCGAAGAAGGTGGTGATGCCGTTGGACAGGCCCTCCTGAGCCTGCTGCGGCGAGATGAAGTGGATGTGGGTGTCGACGCCGCCGGCGGTGGCGATCAGGTGCTCGCCGGAGATCACTTCGGTGCCGGGGCCGATGACCAGCTTGGGGTCGACGCCGTTCTGGAGATGGGGGTTGCCCGCCTTGCCGACGCCGACGATCAGGCCGCCGCGGACGCCGATGTCGCCCTTGACGACGCCCAGGACCGGGTCCAGGACCACGACGTTGGTGATCACCAGGTCCAGGGCGCCCTCGCGGTTCAGCGCGGCGGGGTCCTGGGCCATGCCGTCCCGGATGGCCTTGCCGCCGCCGTAGACGGCCTCGTCGCCGTAGGAGCCCGCGTTGTGGTCGTACTCGACCTCGACGACCAGATTGGTGTCGGCGAGGTGGAACCGGTCGCCCACCGTGGGTCCGAACAGGTCGGTGTACTGCCGGCGCGGGATGATCGCCATCAGTTCTCAGCTCCCTCGTTCTCGGTGTCGGCGCTGCCCGCCGTGGTGGCGAACTCCCGCTGCCCGGCACGGAGCAGCGCGGTCCGCCGGGTGGCGTCGGCGTTCAGGCCACCGTTGACGAGTCCGGCGAAGCCGACGAGCCGCCGGGCGCCGCCGAACGCGCACAGCTCGACCTCGCGGGTGTCGCCGGGTTCGAAACGCACGGCGGTGCCGGACGGGATGTCCAAGCGCATGCCGTACGCGGCCTCGCGGTCGAACCACAGCGCGCGGTTGACCTCGAAGAAGTGGTAGTGCGAGCCGATCTGGACAGCACGGTCGCCGGTGTTGGCGACGGTGAGACTGACCTTGGCCCGGCCGGAGTTGATCTCCACGGGGTCGTCCCCGTAGAGGTAGTGGGCTCCACCCGACATCGTTGGTCTCCTCGGTGGTTCAGGCGCTGATCGGGTCGTGGCAGGTGACCAGCTTCGTGCCGTCCACGAACGCCGTCTCGACCTGGAGGACGGTGAGCATCTCGCGCACTCCGGGCATGACCTCGTCGGCGGTGACGACCTTGCGGCCCAGTTCCATGCACTCGGCCACGGTGTGGCCGTCCCGTGCGCCTTCGAGCACGGCCTCGGTGATCAGCGCGGCCGCTTCGCTGTAGTTGAGCTTGGTGCCCCGGTCCCTGCGGCGCCGGGCCAGGTCCGCCACCACGTAGACGTGAAGCTTGTCGATTTCGCGGGGTGCGAGGTTCATCGCGTCACTTCGCTTTCTCGTACGACATGCCGGGCCGGTCCATCGCCGGCGCGGCCGCCAGGAAGAGCCAGGTCGTCACCACGAACGGCCAGGTAAAAGGTGATCCGCCGGACGGCTGGGCAAAAGCCGTCCAGGCGGTGGTGAAGGGCACCGAGGCCACGACGGCGAGTGCGGCGTAGCCCGCGGTCCACGGGGTGGGAGCCAGGAAGGTCGTCGCCAGCGCGATGGCGACGAGCACCGCGTTGTAGCCGTACAGCCCCTCGCTCAGACGGTCGGCGGGCAGGCCCATCGCACAGGCGGTCAGGATCGCCAGGGCACTGCCGCAGGCGGCGGCCGCGGCCGTGCGCCAGGAGGTGAGGAGCAGTCCGGCCAGCAGGATCAGGCCCGCGTACCACTTGTCGAGGAAGAAGACCTGTCCGATGTTGTCGCAGAAGGCGTGCCCGATGTCCGCCTTCGAGGGGCCGGCGGTCCGGGCGACCGCAGCCGCTGGTGCCGCGGTGGGCTTGGGCAGCGCGATCGTCATGCCGCCGGCGACGAGACAGTACGGGGCGGTGAGCACGGGCAGGCTCGGGCGCTCCAGGAGCCGGGCGGCGGCCGTGGTCAGCACCGAGCAGACCGCCGCGGCGAGGACGACGAGCAGCGCGGTGCGCCAGGAGGCGCCGGACCGGACGAGGAGCGCGATGCCGACGAGGCAGCCGCAGTACCCTTCGAGCCCCTGTTCCAGACGGTCGTCCCGGTCGCCGCGGAGCGCCGCCGCCGTGGCCGTGGACGCCACCGTGCCGAGCAGACCGAACACCCCGATCCGCCAGTCGTCGGCGAGCAACGCGACGAGGAACAGCAGCCCTGTCCATGGGTTCGCGCTGAGCGCGACCTGCGCGATGCCGCGCAGCTGTGTCCGCCCGACAGCGATCGGTCTCCAGCCCGCCGGCCGCAGCGCCTGATCCGCTGTAGGCATGGGCATCCTCCCTGCGTGAGGACATGTCAAAGCCATCAACTCCCCTGCGTCGGGGAGAAGATGCGATTCCTTCAACAACTTGTTGAAGACTACGCCCGGCTTCCGGCCGCCAAGATCGAAACTGCTCGGTGACCGCCCGGACACAGAACGGGATCACCTCAGGAAGACCGGCCTGACCGCGGGTCCGGGGCATGGGGGCTTGACCTCGATCCAGCGATTCGTTGAACGTCTCTTGGAGGGATCGAGGCGAAGATCAGAACAATCGGTTCGTCACGCGTCACGGGGGGCGCTCCGACGCCGCCAGTGCGGCGGAGGGATGACGTGGGGTGAGGCAGGCCGTTGGGTGGCCCGAGAGCGGCGCCGGCTGCGGGCGGTTCCGCCGGCCAACCGCCGGTGCAGGCCCCGGCTTCCGGCGCCCGGCTGGTCAGGGGCCGCCTCGCTCGGCGTCCAGCAGGCCCTGTTTCCCCGTACATCCGAGGTCGACCGGCATGCACGCCTGACGGCATCGGAAAATGGTCTGAAGCCGGCGACGAGTCCGGCGGGTCAGCTGCGGACAAACCGTGCCGGATCGGCCAGGTAGCGGTCGAGGTCCGGGTCTTCTTCGAGTGCGTAGAACTCGTCGTAAATCCGCCATTCCGGGCCGAGTTCGGCGCGGAGGCGGTCGAGCGCCTGGCGTACCGCCTCGTTGAATTCGCGGCACTCCGCTTCACGCCAAGGCCCTGGGTCCGGAGGATAGTCCCAGTTCAACGACGTATCGTAGCGAGCTATCAGCGCCTTCAGGCCGTCGCGGAGGTCGTGACTGATCGGCAGTCGGTCCAGATCGACCGGGTACCCCCACGCATCCCGGTCCTCAGAGGCCGCCCATAGGACACCGCCTGATCCCGCGTCGAAGAAGAACCTGGCTGTGGGCATGGCGTCGACCTCTCGATATGTGTATCGGTGCAAGCGGTGACCACCGTACTCAACGGGGTTGGCGCCGCAGCCCCGCCCTGGTGCGCAGGTGGTCCAGGGCCACGCGGGCCGCAGTGCCGAGGACGTTCTCGCAGGTGGGTGCGCCGAGCGTCAGCGGCCGGGTGAGCACGGCGATCGCGTACCGCTGTCCGTCGGGAAAGGTGACCACGCCCACGTCGGTGGCGGTTCGAGCGATGCGAATAGCGCAGGTTGCGAAGGGTGAAACGCGGGGCTTACGGGGCGCACTCTCGGTGGCGCGGCGACGTGGCCCGCGAAGAGGATGAGCGCCTGAGCAGACGCTCCCAGGCGCTCAGGGAAGTGGTGCCGAAGTGCGTTCACGCGCACTGGTCGGCGGCGGCCCCGGCGCCGTCACCGGCGCAGCCAACTGGTTCGGAGACGGCGGCCGAGGCGTCAGCGGCCCGCCCGGTGCCCGCGAGCAGCCCTGGCGGTCGTCGTCGTGATGCGACCGGCTGCCCCTGGCCGGAGCGGAAGGCCGAGCACGGCCGCGGCTCAGGCGACCGTCAGCACGATCTTGCCGGTGGTGCGGCCCTGCTCACCGATCTCGTGCGCCTTCGCGGCCTCTGCCAGCGGCACGACGGTGTCGATCACCGGGTGCAGCGCGCCCCGCTCCACCAGGGCGGTGATCTCGCGCAGGCCCAAGTGGTCGGGTTCGACCAGCATCCACACCACCCGCACCCCGTCCGGCGCCGTGGGAACGTCGTCCGGGCCGGGCAGGGTGATCAGCCGGCCGCCGGCCCGCAGGACCGTAAGGGAGCGTTCGGCCGTTTCCCCGCCGAGTCCGTCCAGCACCACGTCGATGTCGCTCACGACGTCCTCGAACCGGACCGCGCGGTAGTCGATCACCTCGTCCGCGCCCAGTTGGCGCACCAGGTCGTGCTTGGCCGCGCTGGCCGTGCCGATGACGTACGCGCCGCGCGCCTTGGCGATCTGTACGGCGAGGTGACCGACCCCGCCGGCGGCCGCGTGCACCAGCACCCGCTCGCCGGGGCGCACATCGGCGGTGTCCACGAGCGCCTGCCAGGCGGTGAGCGCGGCGAGCGGCAGGGCCGCCGCCTCCACGTGCGTCAAGGACGCCGGCTTGGGGGCGAGGTGCCGGGCCGGTGCCACCACGTACTCGGCGTAGGCGCCCGCCTGGCGGGGGAACGACGGCATTCCGTACACCTCGTCACCAGGGCGGAACACGCCCACACCGGGGCCGACGGCCTCGATCGTGCCGGACACGTCCCATCCGACCGCCGGCACCGCGCCCCACTCGACGAGGGCCCCACTGGCACGCGTCTTCCAGTCCACCGGGTTCACCCCGGCCGCGTGCACCCGGACCAAGACCTCGTTCAGCCCCGGTTCCGGGCGCCGCACCTCCCGCTCGACCAGGTTCTCGGCCCCGCCCCACTGCTCCACGACCACCGCGCGCATCGTCTTTCCTCGTCCTTCGCTGTTCTTCGCTTCGTATCGGTCCGCGCCAGGGGTCCCGGCGCGACGAAGCCCAGCATCGGTCACCGCGTCTCGCCACGGTGTTGGCCGTACGGCCACTATGTGCCAGGATTCGGCCATGGACGGCGCGCAGTGGACGACGGTAAAGAGCGAGACCCGCCGCGTGGGCGGCACCCCGCGGCGGCACCGGATCGCCGTGCTCGCTCTGCCGGGGGTCCCGCCGTTCGAACTCGGCATCCCCTCACGCGTTTTCGGCAGCGTGCGGGATGCCGAGGGCCGCCCGCTGTACGACGTCACCGTCTGCACCGCCGACGGCGCCCCCGTGCCCAGCGACGCGGGCTTCACCGTTCAGCCCGCGGCCGGCCCGGAGGCCATGGCCGCGGCGGACACCGTGATCGTCCCGCCCACGCACGCCATGCCCGAACTGGGCCGTGGCGGACCGCTGCCCGCCGGGGTCGCCGCGGCCATCGCCGGCATCCGGCCCGGTACCCGGCTGGTGTCCATCTGCACCGGGTCCTACGTCCTCGCGGCGGCCGGACTGCTCGACGGCCGCCCGGCCACCACCCACTGGAACCTCGCCCCGGAGTTCCGCCGGGCCTACCCCAAGGTCAAGCTCGACGAGGAAGTCCTCTTCGTCGACGACGGCGACATACTGACCTCCGCGGGCGTGGCCGCCGGCGTCGACCTGTGCCTGCACATGATCCGCCGCGACCACGGGGCCGCCGCCGCGAACCGGGCCGCCCGTATGTGTGTCGTACCGCCCTGGCGGGACGGCGGGCAGGCACAGTACATCGACCGCCCGGTACCCGAGCCCACCGTCGCCAGCACCACCGCGACCCGCGCGTGGGCCCTGGAGCACCTCGGTGAGCCGCTCACCCTCGCCCGGCTCGCCGAGCATGCCCGGATGAGCCTGCGCTCCTTCAGCCGCAGATTCCGCGACGAGGTCGGCATGACTCCGGTGCAGTGGCTCACCGCACAGCGCCTGGAGCTCGCCAAACAGTTGCTGGAGACGACCGACCTGTCGATCGACCTGGTCGCGCACCGGGCCGGCTTCGGTACGGCGAACTCGCTGCGCGCGCACATGAGAACGGCCTTCGGGGTGTCGCCCGCCTCCTACCGCCGTACCTTCAGCGCGAACGAGCACGCGCCGGTTCGGCGCCGGGCCGATGAACACACCGGGTTCGGGATGCCGACCGGATCGAGCGCCCGCTTCCCCGCGCGGAGCGCCGAGGCGCAGGGCTCGCTCAGCGCCTGACGCCCCCGGCGGACGGCGGCCTCGAAGTGGTTGGGGGTGGCGGCAGCGATGTCGCCCGCGCCGGGCCGGTGGAGAGATGCCCGTCGGGCCGACAGTTGCGTTGCCGGTCCGGTGAGCAGATGCCGCGGAGCTGCTGCCGGAGCGGTCCCGGACGGTTCCGGACGGTTCCGGACGGTTCCGGTCACGGACAGAGCTCGCGACCCGCACCGTGCTCCTGGTCCGTTCAGGGTTGCCGGCGGGTCGCGCTCACGGTGCCGGACGGCCGGTGGGAGCGTCTTCCTGCTCGTCCTTGTCCCACGGCGGGTAGCTGGGCCAGGAGTCGAGCAGGGTGGCCGATCCGGTCGAGATGTAGATGCCGGGGCCGCCCTGGGCTCCGCAGCCGGCACCGCCCTGCACGACACCGATCTGGTAGAAGACCTCGCGACCCGGCACGGTGCGGATCAGGGGGCCGCCGCTGTCCGCCCCACAGGCGTCGACGCCTTCACGGCCGGCGCAGATCTGGGTCTGCGCGTTGATGTGGTCCGAGATCCGGCATTCGTCGCGGGACAGGAGCGGCACGTCGACGCTGTGGAGCCGGTCGGGCTTGTGGTGGAGAACGTCGTCGGTGAGGCCCCAGCCGAGGACGGTTGCCTCCTGGCCGGGGCGGAGCATCGCGTCGGTGCCTCTGGTCGGCAGCCGTACGGGAGTGATGTCGCTGACTTCCTTGTCGAGCTGCACCAGTGCGATGTCGTAGTCGTCGTGGTTCGTGTAGTAGCGCGGGTGGATTTCGACCCGGACATGGTGGCGGAAGTGGCCCTTGCCGGTGTCGGAGAGCTGGGTACGCCCGACGATCAGGTCGAAGTCGCTCTGCTCCCATCCCTCGACGCAGTGCGCGGCGGTCAGTACCCATTCCCGGTGGACGAGGGTTCCGCCGCAGTACTGGTTGCGGTAGTCGCCCTGACCGGGACGGTGATGCACGAGCGCCGTCATGAACGGGTACGCGTCATCGGCCACCTCACCGCCGCCGATGATGCGCCGGTGGGCGGCCGACGTTCCGGCCGCACTCACCGTCAGCAGACCGGCAGCCAGGGCCGCGGCGAGTCCCAGCCTGGCTCCGCGCCACCTTGGCGGCCGGACACCGGGGCTCCGGGGGAGCCGATCGCTGAAGACAGCGCGGGGTGTTCCTGCCCGCGGCGGGGGCCGGCGGCGCGCGCAGGTTCCCTACGACGGCGACTCGACGGCGCCACCAGCGGTCCGCCCGTCGGTGCGGAACCGCCAATGGGAGTCACCGCTCTCAGCACGGCCTCCCCCACCGCGCATACCGCCGCCCAGATCTTCTGTCTCATACCGCCGGTGTCCCTTCGTCACGAGGTCGCGGGTCACGTGGATAGCGCCAGATCCACCCTCCGTACGACGCCCGAGCCCGGACACTCCCCCGGACGGACGACCGTGTTCACCGAAGAAACGATCAGACCGAGCCGCCAACTAGCGCACGAACCCAGCGCACGCACCCCGCTCTCCGTCCCTGCCTCCAGCGATGCCCTGCGGGCACCAGGCGGGCACAGCCCGGTCCGGCTGAGACGCCCCGTGCACCATGGCAGTGCCCGGCCTGCCGCATGCCGACGCGGTCCGAATGGCTCGTTCGACCACCACGCTGCCGGGCTGAACGACGCCACCACCATCCCGCTGATCGAATGGCGGTCGCCGAACTGAACGGCGCAGTGCCAGGCGGCGCGGGCTGCGCTCCAGCACCCGGACGACCGGCGCGCGACGTACGGACGTGGGGGTGGGCGGAGGTGCGGGGCTCAGGTAGGCGGAGCGGGCAGTACACCCGGCGTACTCCAGTCGATCATATGAAGACTCGTCGTTCATTTTTGAGGTGGCGGACGGTGCGGAAATCGGAGGAGTAGGAGGCCAATCCGAGGAGGCGGCACCGTGCTCGACGTCCACCAGCTGCTGGCCGACTGTCTTCGGGACACACGCGGCATTCCAATCGGAACGGTGCCGGTCGATGCGGATGATCCGGGCTACGAGGCGGCCCGTACGACTTTTCTGACGGCCGGTCTGTCCGCGCTCCGCGACGACTTGCCGGAGTCCGGGTGGGTGCAGGTCAACCTCGCACCGGCGCCGGGGACTTGGCCGCAGGCTTACCGGGTCGTCGCCGACGCGGCCCGTGAGCTGATCGCGGTCGGGGCGGTGCGTTCCTTCTTCTTCATGCACAAACCACCGGGACTGCGGGTCCGCTTCGAGGCCCCGGCACCGGCCGACGCCGCACTCCTGCGCACGGAACTGCTGGACCGGTTCCGGAAGTTGGACGGGGGGCTGCGGCCGCCGCTGTGCGGGGTGTACGAGCCGGAGACGTATCTGTTCGGCGGCCCGCTGTCCATGCGGTACGTGCACGAGCTGTTCACGGTGGACTCACTCGCCTGACTCGACCACCATCTCGGCAGCGCGGACGACGGCCCAGCCCGGTCGGCTGCCGACTGGCGGGTCTCCCTCGTACTGCTGGACAGTCTGCTCCGGGGCCTTGCGGTCGTCGGGTGGGAGCATCGCGGGGTCTGGCAGGTGGTGCGCGACGACGCCGGGCGCAGCCTTCCCGGCCTGGCCGTGGACGGCGATGCCCGCCAGGCCGCCGCCGGTATCGCCGACGTCTGGCGCGCCGGACGCGAGGGCCTGCTCGCGTCCGTGCCACCGCGACGGCGCGCTGTGGTGGAGGCGCACGCGGACGCCGTACGCCGGGTTGCCGAGCGGTGGCGCAGCGGGTATTTCGACTCCGGGGAGGCCGTGATCGGTCCCCGGCGCGCCGCCGCCCACCACGCCGTCTTCCACTGGAACCGGGGCCGGCTGTCCCTGGCCCGGCAGTGCCTGCTGACCCAGGCCCTCGCCGATGAAGGGACACTGCGGTGAGCGGGGTCGCGCGGCTGGGCGGCACAGCGCTGCTGCGCGTGGCCGGCATGCCGCTGGGCGCGTGGGCGGCGGCAGGCAACCCGAAGCTGTGTGCCCGCGTGGCCGAGCATGCCGAGCAGGAGGAGCGGTGGGCCGGACGCGCGCGGGCGCTGGCCGGACAGCTGGGCGTCACCGTCGTACCGCACCCGGATCTGGCACCCGGTGACCGCCGGGCCGTGCTGGCGCTGCGGCGGCGGCTGCACCGCGGTGCGGCCCCCGGCCCGGCGGACTGCCGGCTGCTGGAGGGCCTGCCCGCCGCGGAGTTCCTTGCCGCGGAGGCCCGGCGGCTGTCCCATGAGGCCGAGTCGTCCGCCGCCGCTCTGCTGGAACTGGAGCGTGCGGTGGGCGAGGAGCGGGAGCGGGTGGCGGAACTGGGCTGGTCCCTGGTGCGCGAGGCCCCGGTCATGGGCACGTTTGTGGAGGAGGCGGAACCGGGGCTCGCCGCCGACGTGGCCCGTCGGCTGGCCGCCGGCGGCTCCGGGAGCGAGAAGCCGCTGCGCAAGCGCGGGGCGTACCTGTGGCGTGCGCTGGGCCGGGTGGCGGCGAAGACGACCCCGCGCGGGTGGGCTGGGCAGGTCGCCCTGCTGCCGGTCGGCCCGCCGCGCGAGGACATGGGCGGGGATCACTCGCTTCGGCTCCTCGCGGCCGGTGCGGCCCTCGGCTCGGTGGCGGCCGAGACCGTGGAGAACGTCCACCTGTTGCGCGCCCGGCTCGCCGGCACCGATCTGCGGGCCGCCGGCCCCGCGACGCCGCTGGCCCCCGCGCCGCTGCACTTCCTCCAGTCCCCCGGCCCCGCGGACGGCCCCGGTGTGCTGCGCTGTTGGGCGATCGACCCCGGTGAGCGCGGCCGGATGCGGGAGGTCGTCCTGCGGCGCACCCGTCCCCTGGAGAGCGTGCTCGCCCTCCTGGCCGACGGGCCACGAACGCTCGGGGAGGTCGAGGCGGCCCTGCTCGGCACGGTCGCCGTTCAGGCGGCGGCTCCCGGCCGGGACGTACTGCGCGGGTTCCTCGCCCACCTGCTCGAACTCGGCGTCCTCCAGGTCTGCGCCGCCCCGCGCCGCAGCACCGGGGCCTGGACCGGCGCCGAGGAGGTCCGAGCCCGTGGCACCCTCCCGCACCCGGTGCCGGACGCCCCGGCCGCCGCCCCCCATCCCTGGTTCACGGACTCCTACCGGACCTGCTCCAGCGCGGTCCCCGCGCCCGCCGCCGAACTCGTGTGGCAGGCCCTCGGCATCGCCGCGCGGGTGGCCTGGCTGCGGGACGCCGACCGGCTGGGGGCGGCGGACGGACGGCACTCGCTGCCCCCGGTCGACCGGCGTCCGCTGCCGCCGGAACTGGAGGGGCCCGGTGAACAGCCCTGCCCGCTCGGGGCGATCCTCGTGCGGCACCTGTCCGACGGCTCCGCTCCGCGCCAGCCGGGGTCGCCGCACCGGTACACCGGCTGGCATCCCGCCAGGACGCCCGGCTCCGGGTACGCCCGGCTGCTCGCCCACCTGGCCGGGCGCGCCGACGAGGAACAGGTGGACCTGGACGAGGCCCTGCTGGACGCGCTGGGCGCCCCTCCCGCCCGTACGGCGCTGCCGCCCTGGCCCCTGGACTGCCTGTTACGCCCCCTGCGCAGCCCCGGTCCGCCGGCGGTACTGGAGACCGCCTCGCCCGCGGGTGTGCTGGACGCCCGGTTCGCCGCCGCACTGGACACCCTGCACGGCGGCTACCCGCACGCCGATGGGTACCGCGCCTTCCTCGCGGCCGTGGAGCGGCTGTCGGGGGCCCGGTTCGTGGAGTTGCTGGTGCCACCGCTGGCCGAGCGCGCCGCCAACGCCGTACGCCGCCCGGTCCTCACCGGCTGGTGGAGCGGCGACCCGGACCCGGCGCCGTATCAGGGATCGGGCGGTCCGGCAGCCCGCTATCTGCCGCTGGACCGCATCACCCTGCGGCGGGACGGCCACCAGGTCGTCGCCGAGACCGACGGGCAGCGGGTGCTTCCCATCCACCACGCCACCCGGACCCCGCTGCCCCCCCCTACGACATCCTGCTGCGTCTGCTGCCGGCGGCCGGCCACCCCTCGGCATCCCGGTTCATCCGCCTGGACGGACTGACGGAAGCCCTCCCCGAGGCGGGCCGGGTGCCCCGGTTGACCGTCGCCGGCACCCTGGTGGTCAGTCCGGCCGGCTGGCGGGTGCCCCGTGACCTGCTGTGGCGGCGCGGGGACGGTGACCTGGCCAAGGTGCGCGCGCTCACCGGCCTCGTCCGCGACGCCGGGCTCCCCCGCTTCGCGTTCGTCAGGGCCGCCGCGGCGGCGAGACCGGCGCCCGTCGACTTCGCCGCGCTGACCGCCGTACCCCTGCTGGAGCGGCTGTGCGCGCACCAGCCCGGAGCGGACCTCCTGGTCGAGGAGATGCTTCCCGGCCCCGACGGCCTGTCGCTCCGTGACCCGCTGCACGGCGGCGCCACCGTCGCCGCCCAGCTGCTGCTACGGCTTCCCGCCGACCAGGACACCGAAGAACTCGCGGCACGCGCCGCCGCCGCGCTGTGCGGCGCTCCCAGCCTCCCCGGCGCGCCCGCCCCCAGCGGGCGGGCCGCCGGGGCGGACCCCACCATCACCGCTCCTGAAGGAGCAGAACCATGCCCGTATCCACCGAATTCACCGACCTCGACGCCCTGATCGGCGACCTCGACGAGCGCATCACCGAGAGCAGCCTGCCGTCGGCTCATGCCTACAGCATGGAGTGCAGCGGCGTGTGTACCGTCATCGTCTGCGGCACCGTGGTGATCTGCTGACACCTCCTCAGGCGGCCTGGGGGCTCAGCTCAGGCCGCCTGAGACCCGCGGCACCGGATGCCGCCTCACCGGTGCCCCGCCCGTACGTCGGGGCGGTTCGCCGGCCCGTCGCACCGACGTCCCGAAGGAGAGACGGCATGCCGCGGAGCGCCGAGAGCGCCCGGAGCGTCGAAGGACACGAGCACATCGGCACCGCCGTCACCGCTCTCGCGGTCCGCCTCCTGGATGCCTGGGCCGTCCGGCCCGGCGGGAGCACGGCCGAGCCGCCTTCCGATCCGGGCATCCCCATCCTGGCGGCCTTGGTGCACGGAACCGGAGCGCCCGGAGCCGAGGAGTCAGCCGCCCGTGCCGTCGCTGTCTGGGCCCGCACCGCCGGCCGGGGCCCCGGACACCGCGGTCTGTACGACGGGGGCCTCGCCGGGACCCTGGTGGGCCTCCGCCTGGGCGCTCGGGTGCAGCCACCGCTGCACGCGGCTGCCGACCGGCTCCGCGACCACCTGGTGCGCAGCGCCCCGGCGGGCCACCGGCGCCGTGAGCAGCTCACCTTCCCGGACTACGCCCTGATGGTCGGGCCGTCCGGCATCCTGCTCGCCCTGTGCGCCGGAACCCGCCCGGCGCCGCGGGAGATCCGGCCGTTCGCCGGGTACCTGGCCGCGCTGTGCGACGCCGACGACCTGCCGCGGCTGCGCACGGTGGGCTACGCCGGCCACCCGCACCTGGACTGGCTGGACGGGCGGATCAACACCGGCCTGGGGCACGGCGTCGCCATAGTCGTCGCCGCACTGACCGCGGCGGTCCGCGGGCTGGGCCCGGACCCCGGTCTGCTGCGCGCGCTGCGGCACGCGACCGGGTGGCTGACCCGGCAGTCCTTCGTCGACGGCCGGGCCATCCGCACCTGGGACGGCGCCGGGCTCGACGGCCCGCCGCCCGCCACACCGCGTGCCCGCCAGGCCTGGTGCTACGGCACTCCGGGCGTGTCCTGGACGCTGTGGAACGCGGCGGACGCCACCGGCGACCCGGACACGGCCACCTGGGCCGCGGCGGCCTTCACCACGCTCGCCGAACGGTACGACGAAGGGTTCCACCTCTTCGGCGACCGGCCGGGCGACCTGCTGGGCGTGTGTCACGGGGCCGCGGGCGTGCTGGCGGTGGCGGACACGTTCGATCGCCATGCCGCACTGCCCGCCGCGGCCGTTCTCAAGGCACGCTTGATCACCCACTTGGGGAACCGCCTGCCCGTGGTGGAGGCGCTCGGCACGGAGTGCATAGGGCTGCTCGGCGGGGCGGCGGGCCCGCTGTGCGCCCTGCTCACCTCCCTCCACGGCAGCTCACGCGCGTGGCTGCCGTGCCTGGCGCTGCGCTGAACGGCGATGGAGCGGTTCTTGGTGACTGTGCCAACCGGTTGGCAGACGGAGCCCCTTGATTTCGCCCAGCGGGCCACACGCCTGTGCCGTACTGGCAGCGCGGATGCCCCTGGTCATGCGGTGCCGCGGGGCCGACGGGTGCGGGCGAACTGACGGTGGACGTCGCGGAGGCAGGCACGTCCGAGGAGTTCCGGGACATGGCCGAGGCGTCGCCCGGCTGCTCGATCCGCGCGCCAGGGGCAGAGGGTGAGCGCGTCACGGGGGGGGCGCCGGCGTTGTCGAGTACCAACGGGGCACGCGCCGCCGACGACCCACGAGTGTCGGTGCCTTGAGACCGCTGCTCCGGGGCGTGTTCGACGCGCTGGCGCTCATCGATGGCCTTCAGCGCAACGGCGGCCGGCCCGCGCACCGCACGGGCAGTCCGTCGTCAGCACGCCGGCGGGGGTGGTGTCATACGCTCACGTACCTGCCGGTTGGCGGCTGCGGGCGGGGCCGGTAACTGTGGCGCATTGGCGGGCAGTTGGACCCTGGGGGCGCCAGGGGCGTTGCTGTCAGCGGGTGGTGAGCATGCCTTCCCGCAGGCGGGCGAGGGTGCGGGAGAGCAGGCGGGAGACGTGCATCTGGGAGACACCGAGGCGTTCGCCGATCTGGGCCTGGGTCAGTTCTTCGACGAAGCGCATGTGGATGATCTGCCGGTCCCGTTCGTCGAGTTCGGCGATCAGCGGGGCCAGGGCGTGGAAGTCCTCGACCAGTTCCAGCGCCTGGTCTTCGCTGCCGATGAAGTCCTGCAGGGCGCTCTCGCCGTCCTCGCTGCCGCCAAGGGTGGCGTCCAGGGAGGAGGAGTTGTAGCCGTTCGCGGCCAGGCGGGCTTCCCGCACCTCGTCCTCGGGCAGGCACATGAGGTCCGACAGCTCCTTGACCGTCGGCGTGCGGCCGAGGCGGCTGCGGAGTTCCTCCGTGGCGCGGGCGAGCTGGACTCGGGCTTCCTGCAATCGGCGGGGCACGTGCACGGCCCAGGTGGTGTCGCGGAAGAACCGCTTGATCTCGCCGACGATGTAGGGGATGGCGAAGGAGGTGAACTCCACCTGCCGGGACAGCTCGAACCGGTCGATCGCCTTGATCAGGCCGATCATGCCGACCTGGACGATGTCCTCCATCTCCTCCGGCCCCCGGCTGCGGAACCGGCCGGCCGCGAAGCGCACCAGGGACATGTTCATCTCGATCAGCGTGTTGCGCGCGTAGCTGTACTCCGGAGTGCCCTCCTCCAGCGTCGCCAGCCGATCGAAGAACAACCGCGACAGCTCACGTGCGTCCTTCGGCGGGACCTGAGCGGGGTCCACGACCTCCGGCAGGCCGACCAGACCCGTGTCCGCCTTCGCCGCAGTCACTGTCGCCATGATGTTTTCCTCCCCTGTCCCTGCACTTGCCGACCCGCTACGAGCCGACGTTGCGGCGCCTACCCGGGCATTTGCCGATCATGCCCCAACCGGAAGCAGCCGCGCCGCTCCCTCCGGGAGCGGCTACGGTTCCGATGAGGCTGGTGCCCATACAAAGCCGATTGCACCGGATTTCCCGGATCGGGGTGTTCCGCGCCGGGCATGGCTGCGGGGCCCGGAGGACCGGGGACCGCGGGGCGGGAGCGTCGCTCTGCACGTTCCCAACAATACCAACAA